>JBGTIZ010000056.1:0-5895 GCA_041745395.1 Promineifilaceae bacterium (SeqCode)
TTGCAGGTCAAGGATGTGAATCCCGTTGCGCTCCGTGAAGATATAGTCGCGCATTTTTGGATTCCAACGACGGGTGCGGTGACCAAAATGCACCCCCGTTTCAAGCAGGGATTTCATGGATACAACTGTCATTTGAACGAACTCCTCTTGTATTTGTTGTTCTGGCGGACTGCTTCAAAAGCAGACCAACCAGCTTCCATACTCTTCAGCCTTCATTGGGACTAGCAGGCAGGCAACATCGAATGGCCTCTGGTTTTGTTTTCCTTGACCAGAAACCTGTCTGTTAGCACACCCAATTTAGTCAGAGCATGTGTGAGATGGTAAAGTCCTGCACCTGTGGTAAGAAAAATGGTACAGGCCAAGCGCATAGATTATAGCTAAAAGAAGGGGGTAGGCAAACGTGGTCTGCTGATTCTCGGTTGATGTTAAGGGAGAATCGGGTCGCGTCTAGCTCGTCAGCGCGTGCTGTTTTGGGGGCAATCTGTGCTAGAATGGGCACGCTTGGATGTAGCCGTTCCGCATTTTAATTTGTTTCGAGTTTTTGGGGTTTTAAGTGGTGTCATATTTCACGTGTCATGTGTCAGGTGGTTTTTCTCTGGACGTGGCCTGTCTATTTCAGGGAATGGCTAACTAACCCCGTGAATTCCCAACGAGCCTTTGTTTCTTACGGCGCAGGCAAATTCTAGGCAGTTCATTAACCAGATGCCTAGCTTCTTATCCCTTCTGTCAAAGTGACCTTAATTTTTGTTGGAGAATACCTCATGCTTGACTTTTTTATCGGCCACACGGCCGAGGACGAATCAACGGCTAGTGCCCTAGCCAATGCCTTAAGGGAGCAACAGTTTGACGTCATTTACGAAAACACAGTTTTGCATTTGGGCGATAGCCTCCCTGAAGATTTGCGCCAATTTTTTGCCATGGCGCGATGTGGCGTGTTGTTGCTTAGCCACTCCTTCTTCAACATGCTGTGGTCGCAATGGGAACTGGATGAGCTAGTGGAAATGGTTGAACAGCAAACCAATGCGCGACTGATGACCGTTCTGCACGGGTTAGACAAGGGGGAAGTGGCGCGTTATTCTCCGACGCTGGCCCAAAAGGTGAGCATTTCCACGGCCGTGGGTCTAACCACCGTCGCCGAAATCCTTGCCCAAATGCTCAACCATAACCGCGCCAAATCACCCCTCAACCAAGCGTCCGCCGCCCAATCACTCACCCTGCGCTCGGGGCACATGCCCCAGCTTGGCGACCAGTTAGCCAGTCAGTTCAGCGAAGCCGAAATGCGCGACATCTGCTTTGAACTGGGTTTGAGCTACAGTCGTTTAGAGGGCGAGAGCAAAACCGAAAAAGCCAACGCCCTGCTCAAAGAGCTACATCGGCGTGGTGAAGTTGGCACGCTGATGCAGTTAGTCCGCCAACTGCGCCCCCATGTTTCGTGGATGTAGGGAAATTGCAGTGAGAAGTAAAAAGTGAAAAGTGAGAAGGGGCATCTGTCTGACAGACCTCGGTTAGCACACAAACCACCTTTTACTTCTTACTTTTGACTTTTCTCTCTGTTATCGAACTTATTAACTTAAATTCCAACCAGCCCTCGTCGCCCGCCGCCCTTCGCCCTTCGCACCCAAAAACCCATGACACCTCTCCTCAACAAACTTACCCAAGCCGACCCCACCTTTTTACAAGACCTCGAGCAGTTAGATGCGGCGGAGGTACCGCCAGCGATTGAAGCGATCGGCCAATTGCTTAACACGGCCGAGACCGCTCTGCCCGTGCGGCAACAGGCGGTGCTGGCTTTACGCCAGTTTGGACGAGTTTCGGCGACGCCTTATTTAGGACAAGCGTTAACGCATGATGCCAGCCCCGTGATTCGGCGGCTGTCCACGGCCGCGTTGGAGCAGATAGATTTGCGCGGCGGTCTGCCCTATTTTCAAGAAGCGATGGGTGATAGCGACACGGCCGTGCAAAAAGCGGCCACCTATGCGGTGGGCACGGCCGTGGACACCCTTGTCGCGCAACTCTCTGGCCCTGACGCCCTCGCCGACCAAGAGGCGCGAAGCATTTTGGCTAACGTTGGCTACGTCACGCTCGGCCATGTCCTGACTAATGACAACCGCGAAACGGTGCGCCAAGCGGCCGCCAACGCCTTGGGCTTGCTCGGCGGAGCGGAAGCAGTGACCTATCTGTGCGCCGCGTTTGACCGGGACGAAGAAGAACCCGGGGTGTTGTGGACGGTCGTGTCGGCCTTAATCACGGTGGGGGTAGAGGGGGAAAGCACGGCCGTGTTCTGCCTCGGAACCCAACTGCGCGAACATGAAAATTACCGCCTGCGCACCCGCGTGGCCGGCGCCCTCCAGCAAATCAACCACATCGCCGCCACCCCCTATCTCGTTGAAGCCCTCATCCAAGACGAACGGGAGAGCGTGCGCATCGCCGCCGCCGAAGCGTTAGCCAGCCTGCCCAACTGGCAGGCCAAAGCGACGCAACTGCTCGAGGTATTGAGCACCAGTCGGCGAGAGCGAGCTACCTTTGACTTTGTGGCTATCCTGCAAGCCCTCCGCCCCACGCGGGAAGAATTAGCCGACAATCGCCATCTGCTGACCGATTTTCTCGTCGGCCGTGCGGTCGCCTTGCGCCCCGATAGCCGCCTCGCCGCCATCATGGCTGGGCTGATTATCGCCAGCGCGGACGGCAGTCTCAGCCTTGCCGGGGAGCGGGTCAATCTATACCAGCGAGAGAACCAAACCTCCGAGAGCGATCTGCAAACGTTGCGCATCGAAATCGGCGGCGCGACCGCCCTCAACCCCATCCTGCTCAAGCTGGAAGAAAACCTGCAAAAGAATTTTCAGGAACCCATCTCCGAATTAAACGACGAAACCCGCGCTATGTGGCGGCAGGTTATTCGCAACGCCCAGATCATTTTTGGGCTACGCACCCTGATGAGCGTCATTGTCTTTGCCTTGGGCATCTATTTGGTTATCGGAGCGTATCAACAATTTGTGCAGGGGACTTTAAACCAAATGGGGCTGTTTGGTCAGGGGATGTCGTTTGTGGGGGGGATTGGGCTGATTTTGGCTACGGTGTACACGGGGCCGCTCAAAGAGATTCGCCAAGCGGTCAGCGATTTTGGCATCGCCAACGCGACCTACATCGCGTATGTGCATCGCATTTTGCAGATTAGCCACACCTTTACCCTCTACTATTTGAAGGAGGAGATTTCGTTTGAGCGGGCGCGGGAAGCGGGGGAACTTATCGAGGATGCAGCTAATGATGCGATGGTGTTGTTGGGCGGGCTGGGGGGCAAGGAAGAAACAAGAAGGAAGAGAGAAGAAGCGCAATCTTAAGGCATTTGCAGGCTGAACTTGTCGAAGGTATTGATTCACCTCTGCTTATTTGGTTTGATCGACTTATCACCTTGTCCGCCATCTACAAAATCATATGGAAAGTGACGTCACTATTTGCTATCATTAAGTGCATGAATGCGAAGCAACGCAAAACCCTTTCCGCACTCTTTACAGACCCCGTTAATGGTAATATTGAATGGCGTCATATCGAATCATTGCTTGTCGCTTTGGGTTGTCAGATGATTGAAGGGAGTGGGTCACGAGTCACATTCATTTTGAATGGTCAACGTGCAGACTTTCATCGGCCGCACCCAGGTAAGGAAGCTTTACGCTACCGTGTTAAAGATGTGCGTAAATTTTTACAAAGAGCAGGGATTACACTATGAACAAGATGACCTATCGAAACTACTCAGCCAAAGTTGAATATGACCCAATGGATAAAATCTTTGTGGGGCATTTGGTCGGCATCCACGACATTGTTGGTTTTCATGGCCGTACCGTGTCCGAACTAGAAGCGGCATTTCAGGAGGCCGTTGATCATTATTTGGAAGTCTGCGAAAAAATTGGTCAGACACCACAACGCGCCTATTCAGGCAAACTGACGTTGCGCTTACCCCCAGAAATTCATATGGCGGTTGCCACGGCGGCTGAACTGAACAGCAAAAGTATCAATCAGTGGGCTACTGATGTCCTAAGACAAGCGACTGTGTCTAAGGCAGACATTTAACTGACCTTTCGACTATTTTTTCCTTAAAAACAAAATACGCTAAACTCAGCTCATTATGAGCAACTTAACCATACAAAACGAACGAGTAGATGATGTTATCCTCATCCTGACAATGTTAGTTGAGATGGGGATTGTTGATATTATAGACGGCCTCGTGCCCCGCCATGGCAATCGTCAAGGTTTAAGTGTTGGTGAGTTAGTCGCTACTTGGTTAGCTTACATTCTTTCTACCTCTGACCATCGCCTAAGTTATGTTGAAGTGTGGAGCCAAGGACGCTTAGTTACCTTAAGCAATTTTTGGGGTGTCCAAGTCACTGAGCAAGATTTCACTGACGATCGGTTAGGAGATGTGCTGGTCGTTCTCAGCGACGACGAACTATGGTCAGCGATAGAGAGTTCGCTCAATAAGCATGCTATTCGTGTGTACAGCCTCCCCATTGAAGTTGTACGGATAGATACAACCAGTGTGGTGATGTACCATGATAGCGAAGAATCTATTCTCGCCGCCTTTGGTCACAGCAAAGACCATCGTCCAGACTTACCCCAAATCAAAGTAGCCTTGCTCACCCTCGACCCACTAGCTATGCCGCTGGTGACAACCGTTGTGCCTGGGAATACGGCTGATGATGGCCTCTATTTACCGTTGGTTGAGCAAGCCCGAGAATCTTTGCTCAACAAAGGGCCATTACTCCATGTGGGTGATACCAAAATGGAAGCAACTGTAACTCGTGGTGAGATTGATAAATCTGGCGACTATTACCTCATGCCCCTTAGCCAAAAAGGAGCCCAAAAGGAGTTGTTGATAGAACAGACCAAAAAGGTACTTGCTACTAATGCCGAAGGCGGTGAACCAAAACTTCTCGATATTTATCAGGATGAACCCGATGAGCAGGGTAAACAAAAACTAGTTGCCCGCACGATGGAACTAAGTCGTGAGCAAGTAGCAACCCTCGATGGTGAGGAACATAGTTGGCAAGAAAGGTTAATCCTAACCTACTCTCCCTTATTGGCCGATAAACAGATCAAAGGGCTTGATAGACGCTTGCACAATGGAACCGAAGCTTTACAAGAGTTAACCCCAGAGCCTAGACGAGGTAAAAAACAGTATACAGACCTCGAGTCACTCGAAAAGGCCGTTGCACAACTCTTAAAACGGCATCGTGTCGAACCGTTTCTTGAGGTCAGTTATGCGCTCGAGGTTACTGAACGCCACATCCGCCCTTACAAAGATCTTCCCGCACGCACGGAAACAACCTTACGATACATTGTCACCGTTACCCCTCAAGAAGAAGCGATTGCGGAAGCCAAACAACTAGTCGGATGGCGATTTTATGCCACCAATGCCCCACAGGGACGTCTTTCTATGGTCGATGTTCTGCAAGTCTACCGGGCGGGTATCCCCACCATTGAGCGAGATTTCAGTCGCCTTAAAGGAAAGCCTTTGGGCTTGCGTCCCTTTTTTGTGCGGCGTGATGACCATCTCAAAGGGCTTATCCGTCTACTCTCACTGGCGTTGCGTTTTTTGACTCTTGTTGAGTATATTGTCCGTCGTTCACTCGAGGAAGGAAAGGCAGGTATAGCAGGTCTCTATCCAGGAAATCCTAAGCAAACGACCAAGCGGCCTACCTGTGAGCGACTTCTGCATGCGTTTGATAACATCAATTTGACCATAGTTACGGTAGACGGGGTCAAGCAGTACCATATGACTCCACTTTCAGAGGTGCAAAAACGGATTCTCCAATTGCTGGGATTAGATGAATCCATTTATGCACGATTGGCTATGAATGAGTCAAATTCGATATAGTCCAAAAATTTAATCGAAAGGCAAGT
>JBGTIZ010000057.1:0-4285 GCA_041745395.1 Promineifilaceae bacterium (SeqCode)
CGACAAAAAGTCGGCCTATAGTTGGAGCCGAAACCCCATTTTGTTCGATTTATTTGTTATAGATGGAGCCGTTCCTACTGATTTGTTGCCCCTTTTGGCTGACTTTGCCATGCCGCTCGAATCTTTCCAGCTAGAAGGCTCAGTGGCACCACCTGAAGAGGGACCAAGGGGCAAAAAGATAGTGCAGGCCGACACAGAGCTAGTGGGGCGCACCGACTTGCTAACTTATTTGCAACTGGTTGAGCAAGGTAGTCTGACATGGAGTGCCAAGACCAAGCAAATCACGGCGGCCAGCTTACGCAAGCTCTACCAGAAGTTAATGGCGGGCGATTTTGAGCCACAGCCATCCGAGATAAGCATGCGCACCGTCATTCGCCCCTTTGGTTTGGACATCTTTGCCCAAGGCGCGGGCTTGGTCAACGGCAAGGGGCAATTAAGCAAGCTGGGGCGCGACTATTTGCAAACGCAAGACCCCGCGCTCTTACTGACCGCCTTTGAGAAGTGGGCCGAAACGGGCGACTTTGATGAACTGACCCGCATCACCCATCTGAACGGCCTGAAAGCGCGGGACACGCGCCTCACCCCGCCCGCCTCACGGCGAACCAACGTGATTGAAGCCCTCTCATGGTGTCCCACTGGTGTGTGGATCCCGATGTCTGAATTTTTCCGTGCGCTCAAAATTTGGCAGTTTGATTTTGATGTGGAAGCGACCCCGTATCACAATTTGTACGCTGGCCCGTACCGCCAATATGGGGAGATGTATGGTGAGGTTTACTGGCTCATCGTCAAAGGGCTGTATATCCATGTGGTTATCATGGAGTACCTGGCGACGATAGGCGCGGTAGATATTATTTATGGGGAGGATGAGGAGGCATTGTTTCTGCCGATAGATAATTATTATACAGACGCGCCATTTTGCCAGCATGAACGCCTGCTCTACTTTCGCATCAACCCTTGGGGAGCGTATCTGCTGGGGCAGGCGGAGACGTATCTGCCCAGCCTGCCGCCGCAGAAAGAGTTGTTTGTGATTGATGACCAGCTCCAACTGCGGTTGCTGGCGACGCCTCTGCCGCATGAGCAATTACTGTTGGAAGCGGTGGCGGAGCCGGTAGCGGGTCAGCAGGGGATGTATCAGCTAACGATGGCGCGGTTGCTCACGGCCGTGGAGTCGGGACAAAAGTTCGCTTATCTGGCCGATTTTCTCAAAGAGAATCATCAGGGGGCGTTGCCGTCGGCTGTGGCGACGTGGTTGGCTCAAGTGCAGGAGAATATGCAGGTGTTTCGGGAAGGACACACGGCCGTGGTCATTCACCTCAAGCGGCCCGATGCGCGGCAGGTGATCGAGGAAGATGCGACGCTCTCCCAGTTGTGCCGGGTGCTGGATGACACGGCCGTGTTGGTCGCCAGCAAAGACCTTAACAAAGTGCGCCAGCGGCTCAAGACATTAGGCTACCTGCTCCAGTAACCAGAACACGGCCGTGGGGCGGCCTCACCTCATAATCAATCAACATTGCCCCACAACAGCATTAGCAATGCCATGCGCCGTGGAGGTATCATTAGGCATGTTTGGCCTGTGCCTAAAAATATGCTCATATGGCACTTTATCATGCACAAATGCACAATAAACCCCCATTTTGCATGTTATGGTGCACATTTTGCACAACTTTGTTCCAGCACAGTGGTTTATGCCGCACAACATGCGGCATAACGAAAAAGGATTATACGGCCGTTTGGCCGTATAATCCTTTTTCGCTGGATAGCTTGGTGTGTATTCGATGAAGTGAATTATGGGAGAAATATCTTGTGAATGATAGTAAAGTTCGAGAAATTGTCTTGCAAGTATTTTATGAAAAACGGGCAGAGAATTTCATCCCAATAAACAAGAATTATTTTGGCGATCAATTTCCAATATCTGAAACCTATCGAATCTGTTCTCAGTTGCAAGATTTGGGATATATTCATTTTAAAATTCGTTATGCAAACAATGAAATCTATAGCGCATCGGGCAAGATATCGGTATCTGGCACAGACTACGTTGAACAAATGCGCTCTAAGACAGAAAAAAGTGATTCTGTGCTAAAAAATAGCGACATATACAAATTGGTTAATCAATATATTGGTGTTTCTGATGGCTATTTGGGTGACTTCAGCTACCGTACACACTATGATTTTTATCCAGAGTATTGCGACCTGTATTTTGATACCTATGAAATGGATGGAACTACACGAGAAAGGTTCATCAAGATATTACAGGATGAAGGGTCAAGGAATCAGGCAAAGATAATTCGAGGAGTTCTGGCAAAGTATCCTGTATCAAGTTTTCCTGAGGATGAAAAAGAGCGAAAAAAGAAACTATTCCAACATTTTCAAGGGATCGCTCAGCGTCTTGAATCTGGTTCCCCAATTGCGACACCGACGATAGCACAATCAATAGAGATTGTAGAACACGCAATTGCGGACGCAGAAGCCCTTTTGAAAGAACGAGGAGCAAATAGCAGTGTTGATCGAATTCATACTGCTCTCCATGGATATACAAAAAGCGTTTGTTCGGAGGCTGGTCTTGCATTCGACGAAAGTGACTCGTTGACCAAGCTGTTTTCAATAATTTATAATGTCCATCCTGCGTTTGATGATATCTCTCACTCTGGTCAAATTCGCACAATCTTGCGTTCTCAAGCTGGAGCTATAAATACAATAAACACCATTAGGAATAATGCTACACCAGCTCACCCCAACACCCTTCTTTTGGAAGAGCCAGAAGCACAATTCTGCATCAACATCGCGAAAAGCTTAATTCATTATATTGAAGGACGATTGGCCAGTTGGAGAAATGGTAGCTAAAGAATATGCAATGCTCGCTTATTGCCGCCCAACATTACTTGCAGCCGACGCGAAACGCGACTGAAGCTGGCGTTAGGCAAACAATTTAGGAACCACGGCCGTGGCTTATCCACAAACACCTAAAAAGGGTGTCCATCTGACCAGATGGACACCCTTTTTATCTACGGGTGGCGAGTTGAAGGGAGATTGCTTTTACGCCATAATTCGAGCGCGTCATGGCGGAGAACCACGGCCGTGTTGGTCGCCAGCAAAGACCTCAACAAAGTGCGCCAGCGGCTCAAAGCATTAGGCTACCTGCTCCGTTAACCAGAACGCGGCCGTGGTTAGGGCGGTTAAGGGAACGAGCGCACAGATTAAGCAACTGTTGGGATGACATGTAAGACAAGCATTCTCAGGGGATTTAACACAGTTAGAGCGTATCCTTACAACGGGGATCAGGTAAAGCAAATTCAAATAGCTGATGGATCATGTTATACTGAACAAGAATTTGTAGTCACGATCTGAATGATTGCAGTTGCAAAATATTCTTTGAGAGAAATCGAATGATACAAGCATGGACTTATGATCAATTAAACAAAGTGCGCCAGTATCGGCCTGAATTGGTTGACTCTGCCATCGAAAAGCTCCTAAATCAGCAAAGCGAGTTGTGGAAGCTAGTCGTTATCGGAGCATATTTGGATGAGCAAATCAATTTAGGAAAAGCGGCCGAACTTCTCAATATGCACCGGCTTGAATTGCAAGCTGAATTGCAGACACAGGGCATCCCTCTTCGCCTTGGGGTTGATACAATAGAAGAAGCAGACGCGGAATTTATAGCAATCCAACAATGGAACAGCACAGCATAATGGGAAAACGTTAAACAATGATTCTCATTGATAATACAGTGCTTTCCAATTTTGCTTTGATTCGACATCCCACAGCTATTCAATACGCCTTTAGTGAGCCGATCTGCACAACCGAACAAGTATTTGAAGAACTCAATCAGGGTATGAAGCTTCAGCGTTTGCCGAAATTTTCATGGGAGTGGCTTGAAGTTATTGACATGACAGAGGTTGAAGCCACTCAGTTCACACAACTTCAGCGACAACTAGATAAAGGTGAAGCCTCATGCCTTGCTGTTGCATCTCAGCGTAAATGGAAAATAGCAACAGATGATAAAGACGCTAGAAAATGGGCGATTCGGCTTCAAATTCCTCATACAGGGACACTTGGCATTTTAGGCGTGCTAGTTGTGAAAAATTACATCGGATTAGATGAAGGCAATACTTGGTTGGCAAGTATGATTGAAGCTGGGTATCGTTCCCCTATGTCCACGCTTGACAAACTTATTCAGGGTAAATAGCTAGAGAAGCCGCCTAACAGGGCTTGCACCTGACCTAGCGGCAGGTGAAGCGGCCGTTAGGCAGACAATTTGGGAACCACGGCCGTGGCTTATCCACAAACA
>JBGTIZ010000058.1:0-8780 GCA_041745395.1 Promineifilaceae bacterium (SeqCode)
CTGCAAGTGCATAGGTTTGGCACTAAAGTGCCTTCGGTGACTTTCGCACCGACTGAAAGCTGAGGGACTAAAAGTCCATAGCTTTCACTATCAATACGCTTAAGCGCACTGAAAGTCATTCGAAACAGTAAAAAGTAAGAAATGGTTGGCGTTCCAGCCAAGGGCTGTCAAGCAATCCCCATTTTTCACTTCTTAAGTGTAGCGGACGACAGCATAAAAAAAAAGCGACTCTGCTAACAGAGTCGCTTTTTTACAGTTTATTGACGTTAGGGATATAACGCCTAACCCATGAATCAGAGATTCGCTAGATTAGAAGCCGCCCATGCCGCCTGGAGGCATCTGCGGCATTGACCCTTCTGCTTCGGGCAAGTCCGTTATCAGAGCTTCCGTCGTCAGGATCATGGAGGCGATGCTAGCCGCATTTTCCAACGCGCCACGAGTCACTTTGGCCGGGTCAATAATCCCAGCTTTAATCATGTCCAAGTATTCACCGGTCATGACGTCATAACCCAAGCGTGGATTGTTTTCAGCCTTCTGGCGTTGCAACACGTTCTGGATAATCACGTCGCCATTCTGACCAGCGTTCTGGGCAATTTTACGCATGGGAGCCAGCAGAGCCTGACGCAGAATGTTCACGCCTGTCGTGGGGTCGCCAGCGGCAACTTCCACATCATCCAAGGCAGACAGCGCATTGATCAGCGCCACACCACCACCGGGGACAATGCCTTCTTCCACGGCCGCGCGAGTCGCACTCAGCGCGTCTTCCACACGGTGTTTCTTCTCTTTCAGTTCCGTCTCGGTAGCCGCGCCGACGCGGATAATCGCTACGCCGCCCGCTAGCTTCGCCAGACGTTCCTGCAGTTTTTCACGGTCGTAATCGGACGTGCTACGCTCGATTTCGATCTTGATTTGTTCCACACGCGCCTTGATTTGATCTGTATCACCAGCACCATCTACAATGGTTGTGTCTTCCTTGGTAGACACAATCTTTGCCGCATGGCCGAGGTCAGACAATTGGGTAGATTCCAACTTGCGACCCATCTCTTCGGTGATAACTTCGCCGCCGGTTAAGACAGCAATATCTTGCAACATCGCCTTGCGACGGTCGCCAAAACCAGGAGCCTTTACGGCCAGGGCGTTAATCATGCCGCGCAATTTGTTCAGCACCAAGGTAGCCAACGCTTCGCCATCGACATCTTCAGCGATGATAACGAGGTTGCGGTTACCAGTCTGGATAACTTTCTCCAAAATTGGGACCAAATCTTGGGCAGAGCTGATTTTTTTATCGTGAATTAGGACGTAAGCATCCTCAATGACCGCTTCCATGTTGTCGGTATCGGTCACAAAGTAGGAGCTAAGGTAGCCACGGTCGAACTGCATCCCTTCCACGTATTCTGTTTCAAATTCGAGCGAGCGGGACTCTTCCACGGTGATGACGCCATCACGGCCGACACGATCCATAACCCGGGCAATGAGGTCGCCAATACTTTTGTCTTGCGCCGAAATTGAGGCCACGGAAGCGATTTCTTCAACGCTATCAATGCTAACGGCCATGTCACGAATACGGCTGGACAAAGCGGTCACGCCAGCTTCGATGCCTAGCTTGAGCAACATGGGGTTAGCCCCAGCGGCTACGTTTTTCAGCCCTTCGGTGACGATATTTTGCGCCAAAACGGTGGCAGTAGTCGTGCCGTCGCCAGCGATGTCGTTGGTTTTGGTAGCGGCTTCTTTGAGTAATTGGGCGCCCATATTTTCATAGGGATCTTCCAATTCGATTTCTTTGGCGACGGTCACGCCATCGTGGGTGATGGTGGGGGCGCCAAATTTCTTGTCTAAGGCAACATTACGTCCCTTGGGGCCAAGCGTGGTGGATACGGCATCGGCGAGGGTATCAATCCCTTTCTTTAGACTGCGCCGCGCTTCTTCTGCAAAAATGAGTTGTTTAGCCATTAGTATTTTTTCTCCCTAAATTCAGTTGGTTACGGTTTTTTGAGAAAACCTTGTTTTACTCAGTGACAATTGCCAGAACGTCTGATTCTTTGAGAATCAGCAGTTTCTTGCCATCAATTTTAATTTCGGTGCCAGCATATTTGGCAAACAAGACTTGGTCGCCTTCCTGCACATCCATAGGAATACGGGCCCCATCGCCATCGCGGGCACCGGGGCCAGCGGCCACGACAGCACCTTGCTGTGGCTTCTCTGACGCTGTATCTGGCAAAACAAGACCAGAGGCAGTGGTATTTTCTTTTTCTTTTGGTTCCACGACCAAACGATCACCTAATGGTTTGAGATTCATAGGTAACTCTCCTTATCTAAATATAGTATCGGGTTTTCAGTATGCTAATGTGAAGGTAAAAAAGGGGTGGGATATCGTTGTTTTTGCTGTTAGCACTCGAAGATAGCGAGTGCTAACAACGTTGCCAATGATAACAAGATTTGTGGGGATGTCAAGGGGATTTTAGCAAAATGTATGTTAGAGTGCTAAAAGAGGAATGGCCCACGGCCGTGTATATTTTAATCTGGCTCAACCCACCCGTAACCGTAACCAATCGAAGTTAGAATACCATAATAAGCGAGCTGGCTTATCTCTAATCACTCTGCTCAATATTGGCTTGACGACAATCTTCCAAACCCTGGCGGGCATTGTCTTCATTGAGGTCGCCCGTGCCCAAATCAACCACCTGCTGAAAAATCGGGACGGCCTTAGCGCAGTCACCATCTTGGCGATAGTAAGAAAAGCCCAGCATATTATAAAAAAGGGCACGCGTCGTCGTAGCTTCGCCAAACTCGTTAATAGCTAGTTCTAACTGAGGAATGGCACTAATATAGTTGAACTGCCGAAAGTAAGTAGCCCCAAGTTGGGCACGAAAACGCACCATCTCGGGGTCTAAATCAACCGCGTCTTCCAGATAAGTTTGCGCTTCGGGATATTGTCCCGCCAAAAAATAAAACCAACCAAGTGCACCGTTGGCGTTGGCATTGAGCGGATTAACTTGGATAAGGTCACGTAAAATAATGATGGCGCGTTGCCGATTTTCAGAATAGAAGTAGCTATAGGCGAGGGCGAGGGCGGGGTCTACGTAGGTTCGGTCGAGAGCCACGGCCGTTTCGTATTCGTCAATGGCTTGGGGATAAAACCCTTGGTTTTCCAAGACGACGCCCCGATAGTAACGCACGACGGGGTTATCTGGCTCCAAAGCCACGGCCGTGTCCACCATTTCTTGCGCCCGTACAAAATTAGCATTGCTTTGAGCCATCAATGCCCCGGCCAAATAAGCATACGCCAGCGCATTACTCGAGTTGACCTGCGTCGCCTGTTGGGCACTATCAATCGCTCGCTGATATTGTAGAGAGGCTTCTTCAAACTGACCTATCTCTGCTAGGCGTCGTCCATTCAACAAATAAGCCGCCGCCACGGCCGCGAGTACATTATCATTGTTTGGCTCTAGCAAAATTACCCGCTCTGCCCAAAAAAGAGCTTGGTCAGGCTGATTGGTCAGCGTCAGCAACTGCACCAAATCCACATAATAACTCGAATTGTTGCTGTCTAGCTGAATGGCATTTTCATAGCTGGTGATGGCTTGCTCATACTCGCCATCCCGTCGATAAAGGGAAGCACTCGTGGCATAAGAGGCGGCTGAGCGCGTTGGTTCAGGCGTAACCGTCGGCACAATCGCCTCAATGACCGTATTGGCATTAGAGGCCAGCATAAAAGCGAAACCACCTAACAGCATGAAAGCAATCATGGTGAGGCAGGATGGCCCACCACGACGAGGATAGGAGCTAGGACGGCGATTAATTTGCATGGGTGATTTGGGGGTGATTCAGCTTGGTTTGGACTGATGCTGTTGTGCGAGCGGTAAGCTTTCAGCGTCTCAGCCAGTCAGCACTTGAGCTTGTTTTTCTCGACATGATTGGGTCATACTCGAGCGGCGGAGTTGCCTAAAACAAGAAGTAAATCATCAAACAGTCTGTTATTGAACTTAAAAATCAAGTTTGGCACGCAGTCTAGCTAGATGACTAGCTGAACGTTTACGACTAGCGTAAGTTCTAAAGGCTGAACAGGTCGTAATAGAGTGAGCATACTTGTGGGACTATGATACACTTTAGCGTTTATCTGCTCCCCGTTCAACCTTTCTCATCCCGAATGCAGTATTTAACATGCAGTGCCCATTTCGTTACTCACTGTCATTCACGCTCACGCACTCTCTCTCTAGGAAACTATGCGTTTTGACCTGACGTTTGACCAGAAGCAAGCCCTTGTGGCCTTTTTAGCCCCTTTTGTCACTGACCATAAACGGGAGCTTATCGATCGTGTGTTAGTCAACCGCACCCGTCACCTAACGGTTGTACTCGAGAATATCTACCAGCCGCACAATGCCAGTGCCGTGTTGCGCTCTTGTGACTGCTTTGGGGTGCAAGATGTGCATATCATCGAAGATGAACATGAGTACCGCGTCAATCCTGATGTGGCTATGGGTGCTACAAAATGGCTGACCTTGCATCGCCACGGCCGTGTAGACAGCCCCACCTCCCCAGCATCCCCCTCACAAACCACCCGCACCTGCCTGCAACAGCTCAAAGAACAAGGCTACCGCATCGCCGCCACCACCCTGCGCGAAAACAGCATCCCCCTGCCAGAGCTAGACATCACGCCCAAAACAGCCCTCTGCTACGGCACGGAAGAGCTAGGCCTGAGTGAGGAGGCGCACGACATGGCCGATGTCTTTGTGCAAATCCCTATGTTTGGCTTTACCCAAAGCTTTAATATATCGGTTAGTGCCGCCCTGACGCTCTATGACCTGACCAACAAGCTTCATGCCCTGCCCCCCTCGGTGTGGCAACTCACGGCCGAGGAACAATTAGACATCACGGCCGTGTGGTTATTACGCGCTACGACCAACGGCCGTGCGCTTGCCCGCCATTATTTTCGCCAACATGATTTACCCCTTCCCGCCATTCTGCTTGATTAGGCGTTACCCAAATCAAACTCCCCGCACTTCGTGACTACGTGCCAGATGCCCCGCATCGTTTCGCCCCGCCCCTTCTCATCTATTATTAACGCAAAATTTCCCCCAATTCCTCGACCAATTTTTGCCTCAAACGTAGAATCATCTACAATAGGGCGTCAAGATAGTAGTAAAAATGTACTATCTTGTAGTGTTAACTAGAGTACACCCATTTTATCCTCTGTACTTAACTTATTTTAGATGTTGCTGGCCTCAGCTATGTTAGTCACGCTGACTCTAAACAATCCACATACGCAAAATGACTTATTCAACGCGGTTCACGCAACCTACGCCCTATCCAACAACCGGTGGCATTGCTTTGGCAAATGGAAACACAAGTAAATCCGTCCTAATCGTAGATGATGAACAAATGGCGCGGACGTTACTGCGTCTCATGCTTGTTCGTGCTGGTTTTCAAGTCCGCGAAGCCGTAGACGGCTACGACGCCCTTGAAAAACTGCAAAAAAACATCCCCGACCTCATCATTCTCGACGTGATGATGCCCGGTCTCGATGGGTTCTCCGTCTGTCTCTCCGTGCGTAATGAACCCAACACGGCCGATATTCCCGTCATCATGCTCAGTGCCAAAAGCGACATGGGAAGCGTCAACCAAGGTATTCAAGCAGGAGCAACCAAATACCTCACCAAACCCGTCTCACCCGAAAACCTCACCCGTCACGTCCGTGATTTACTCACCGAACGAGAAACACGTAACTAAACGCCCCATTTGTGAAAATTTGAACGAAATTTCCTAATTCGCTGGAAAAGTACGTTAATCTGGCTATAATACGCTTAGATATAACGATTCTTGGAGGCAAACATGAGCATTTGGATTCGACGTTTAATACTTATCGGAATTTCTCTCGCATTTGGTCTGGTCGTCACTTTAATTGCCATCGAACTGATGGGAACCAATGTTGACGAATATGGCACCTACTTTGGAACCGAAGGTGATGGCTTGGCTTACTTCCCCCTCACCGTTTTAGCCCTTGCTTTGTTTCTTGCGATTTGGCTAGACAAATTTATGAAGACCGAAATTTTGCCCAAATAGTCAGCCGCGTAGCTTACTCGCTGACGGTAGCGACCATTTTAGGCAATCTCAAAACGTAATCACTTACCTCAGAAATCAGACGATAGCAGGTCAAGGCTTCTCACAACATCATGTTGGGGAAGCCTTGTTTGTTTTACACAATGACTTACTCTACGCTCCACCAAGGAGGAATAAAGAAATGACAGCAAAAATTATTGATGGCAAAGCCATTGCGGCCAAAGTGCGCCAAGAAATAAAAGAGCGGGTTGCCGCGCTGACCATAGCCGAGGGCATTGTCCCTGGTTTAGCCACGGTTTTGGTGGGTAACGACACCGCGTCCGCGACCTATGTCCGTAGTAAAAAGAAAGCGTGTGCTGAGGCGGGCATCCGCTCCTTCGGACATGAACTACCCGCAGATATTTCACAGGAAGATCTCATTGAGGTGGTCCAACGCCTTAACGATAATCCCGAAGTCAACGGCATTTTGGTGCAGTTGCCGTTACCCAAGCACATAGACGATGAAGCGGTGCTGATGGCGATTGATATTACTAAAGATGTGGATGGCTTCCACCCCTTAAACATCGGGCGACTCGCCATGAAAGGGCGCGATCCCTATTTTATACCGTGTACACCAGCCGGCTGTATGCACTTGTTGGATGAAGCTGGAATTGATTTGAATGGTGCGGAAGCGGTGGTCTTGGGTCGCTCTAATATCGTGGGTTTGCCGATGGCGATGCTCCTGCAAAAAGCGAACGCGACGGTCACGATTTGCCACAGCCGCACCAAGGATTTGGAAGCGCATCTAAAACGGGCAGATGTCATTGTCGCGGCCGTGGGGATTCCCGAAATGGTGACGGGCGACATGCTCAAGCCGGGCGTGACCATTATTGATGTGGGCATTAACCGCAAGGATGACCCCTCAGCCAAGCGGGGGTATCGGTTGGTGGGGGATGTAGATTATGACTCTTGTTTGCCCATGGCGGGGGCGATTACGCCTGTGCCGGGTGGCGTTGGCCCGATGACGATTGCCATGCTGTTGGCGAATACGTTGCGGGCGGCGGAAACGGCCGTGTTGAGTGATACGTAATCTAAAAAATGGGCAGATTTCGCGGGGTTTTCAGCGGTGTCATGTTTCGCGTGTCATGTGCCATGTGGTTTTTCTCTAGGCGCGGCTTGTATAGGTAAGACAATCGTTAATTGACCCCGTAAATTCCCAAAGAGGTACAAAAAGAGAGGGGCGTGAACTATATTTACGGTTCACGCCCCTCTCTTTATTTTTACCAGTGCGTTAGCCTGACTGGTTGTTTTTATGTGCTTCGCCTAGTAACGCAGAAGTAGGACCATGCGCTGGTAGTCGGTCAAACTGCCATCGAGCACAAAGGCAATTTCGCCACCTTTAGCAAGGACGGCTTCAATGATTTCGTCTACGGCGTCGTCAATGACGTCAGGGTCGGTAGCGCTATCGGCCACGGTTAGGTGCCAGCCTGTTTCGTCTAGGCGGGCGGGGAAGTGGTAGGTTTCTTCGACGATAAGTACGCGACCGCGCCCTTCTTGGGCGGCACGCCAAATGTTGTCAACAGCGGTGGCGACGCGGCGTTCTCCCACGGCCGTGTTCAACAGCTCCATCACCTTCATATGCTCCGCCAGCAACGCCTCTTTAGCGACCGGCCACACCACATCCACCAATTCAGGTAGCGAATGTTTGTCATAGTTGCCCAGCACCCTATCCAAAATCTTGTTCTGGTGCTGAGTCACTTCGTCGAAGAAAGAGAGATACCGATCCACACCCAAGACAAATACGGGGAGCGGGTCATCCGCTAAAAAGAGTCCCAGTTTTTCATCCACCTCGCGGAAAAATTTACGATGATACTCATCCCGATAAGCGGAGGGATTTGCTGGACCACTGGGCAACCCCATCTTGCCGCCGGGGCCATCGTGCGTCAGCGGAAAACCCTCTGACGTGACTTCAACCAGCGCGTCCCGCGTCGCTTCATACAGGCGCGTCGTGTTTTCGCTGAGAGCCAAGACCCAGTAGCGCACGGTGCGGTTTAGGGCCAGAACCAGTTTGCGCGTGGCAAAGGTTTCATCAACGATCACTCGAGCGGGCACGGTAAAAGGTAATTTGTGAGCAAAGCCAATATCTTCGTTCACAAATAACGCCAGACCATCCAAATTGTGTTGATGGTCAACGCTGTTAGCCGTTTCTTCAAGCCGAGCCAAGATATTGGCGGCTTCCCGTTTGGAGAACTCCTCCAGAAGGCGATTGCTCGCTTCGGACACCAAGTTACGCAGACGAATGGGGTCTTGCTGGTTGTCTGGGTTGGTGCGGTGGGTGGGCAAGGTAATGGTCACACAGGGGTATTGCTTGATTTGTTGCAGTAAAAGCACATCATGACGATTCATAAAAACACTCCTTCAAAGTTTTTGGAACGATACAGGTCATTGGTTGCGGCTCTGTTTTTGAGTCTGCTTCGCTTCTCAAGAAAGATAACGATTAACGCACCCTAGAGCTTCAGACAACCGTTTTCAGGAGCACGTTAGGGCGATTATAGTCCAAATGGAAGCAGGATTAAAAATTCAGGGGTCTGCGAGACCGCTTAAAAGGGAAAGCTTACAAGAGGTAAAAATGAATTTCCAAATGGCCTTTAGGAAACAAACTGTAGTGGTCACGAATCAGTAACGTACTTTTTTTGACAAAAGGCGTCTCTTCTCAACCGACTAGCTTCGTGGGGGGGGGGGGG
>JBGTIZ010000059.1:0-7643 GCA_041745395.1 Promineifilaceae bacterium (SeqCode)
ATGACAATCAAGGGCAGAGCCAAATAAGCCACAGCATAAAGCCCAGCACCACCACCAAGGAAAGCCGGAAGTTCGAGCCAAACTGGAGAAATCATCTACGCTTTCTCGACATCAACAATGTTGTGATATTCACGGCTATACTCTTTAGAGTAATAGCGGGAAACGGTAAGACGAACACGGCCGGGCATGTGAGAGCGAATCACATCTTCAATATCCACTGGTATGACCGTCTGAAAACCATCACGGCCGCCCACAGTGAGCCGCCGAAGCGGTTCACCAGTGGTTTTATCAAGAACCAAATCGCCATCTTGGCGGGTAACATCAGCAATTACGGGAAGTCCAATAACAATGTAGGGCATAGTTGAAACCTCTTTGCATAGGTAGGGATTGATAAGTAAAAGAAGGCTAACAAAAAACTAACGCAGTGATTAGACAGGGATTAGGTAGGATTGTGACACCATGACATAAGTCATAGCGGCAAAAAAAGAGCCGCGCCGGGCGAGGATTGACACCACGAAACAAAAAAGGCCACACCCGTATTAACGGATGTGGCCTTTTTGCAAAGAGTCCAAATGCCTCGGTGGACTACACAAGCAATGTAACAGAATTTCTAGGGAGGGATTAGATAGGATTTAGGGAGGATAAAGGGGAATCACTCTTCTTCGGAATGGTACAAGGCAACCCCATCAGCAACAGCCAGAGAGATGATGGTGAATAAATGCAAGCTGAGAGAGTCAAACAACCAAGCCAGCAACCAGACAAAAAGGAGAGAAAAAAGAGAAGAAAACAAAGCGGAGAATACAGCCAAAACGGAAGTTGATGACGAGGAAAAACCCAAAACAGCCAAGAAAGAGGAAGCAAGAAGATGCAGAGAAAGAAGAGGAACAAGACCAGCAAGCGTAAAAAGGAGCCACAAAAGGAATAAGGCGACATTGACGGCAAGCGGACGAGGGGGAATAGTCATATTGACACCACGGGTAAAGAGTGATAGATTATCACGCATGAGCGCGAAAGATTACATAACCACAGCAGAAGCCGCCAGAATACTAAACATGAGCCAGAGACGTATACAAGAATGGCTCAATGATGGAACGCTGGAAGGGTACAAACTACACGCAAGAACTTGGGTCGTAAAAAGAGATTCAGTAGAGTCCCTAAAAAACGCAAGGGACAGCAAAAAAGCATAAAAAAAAAGACACTCCTATACTTTGGACGGTGAAGGAGTGTCTTGATTCTTTGCACCTTAACAACTAAATAAGCTGAGAAGGAATAGGAAGTGAGGCCGTGGGGGGGCACGGCCAGCACCTCCAGAGCGGCTAACGAGACTCGAACTCGTGACAATTGCTTGGGAAGCAAGTATGTTACCACTACACCATAGCCGCAAATTGAATCATGATTTTATCTGCCCACGGCCGTGTTGTCAAACAGCCTCTGCACCTCATTCACCAACAACTCAGCTACCATAGACGACCCAGCGGGGGAGAGATGGACGGGTGTATCCGTAAATTCTGACGGGGGAACCACGTCCCACCAGTCGAGGTAGAGCCAGCTTTGGGACACGGCCGTGTCCCAAAGCAACAGCCGATACTGGTCATACGCCCAGCGCGGATAAAACGAGTTATAGCGCAGGTCACTGTTCGCCCCGTCCGCGATGAACATCGGCTCATTGATAATCAGAAGCGGGACACCCGCCTCGTTCGCCATCTGTACCCCCGCCTGTAGCACCTCCATCGCCAAAAACTCGGCCGTGAGCGTCTCACCCTCATTCAGTCCCTCCCAACTCGTATCCGCTGACAAATCATTTTGACGCTGGGGAATCTCTTCTCGCGGGGGAATAAATTGGTCTATGCCCGTGGCCGCCCAGGCCACGCCAAACTGCTGGAGCCGCATTAAATCGGCCACATTGCGCCTCTGCCCGATGAGCGACCGCTCCCAGCCGCTTGGCTCGACCAAACGGCTGTCTTGCGGGTCTAAATGTAGTCCGTGCTGGCTAATGAGCGGGCGCAGGCGGTGGGGATTGTTTTGCACGAGGGGGGGAAATAGCTGTTTGTCGCGGGGAAATGATTCGAGGGTGACGAGCCAGACGATGAGGTCTGGTTCGCGGGCAAGGGCTTCTTCTAAAAAGAGCAAATCTTTGGTGAGCGACATGATGGGGTAGCCGAGGTTATAGGTCACGATGTCACGGCCGTGGACATCTTGCATTCCCAGCGAGTTCATCTGCCCCGCCAAGGTCTCTTCGTTGGTCAAAAACCAGCCCCATGTATTCGAGTCGCCCAGCAAAACAACCCGCGCTTCGTCGGGCGGCTTGCTCTGGTTGAGGGTGTGGCTGGCGAGCATAGCGGGGATGTTAAAGAGGCTGAGGTTGTAGGCCACGGCCGTGTTTTCGCCATACGGCAGTCGCTCCCGGCCGGGGAAAAGCACGTTGTACAGGGATAGCCGACCCAGCGGCTCCAGCGGCAGGGTCAGGGCAAAGAGCAGGTTGCACAAAAGAAAAAGCAACCCTGTTTTCAAAGCCACGCGGCCGAAAAAAGGCCAGTTGTAGGCAATAGCTGGTTTATCCGTTCTCATCATTCATCCTTCGTAACCAACCTTTTTGCTCATCGCTCATCGCTCGTCACTCAGCACTCTAAAACCCAAACAGCCGCGTGAACACCACCACGGCCGTGTTCACCTCTGGCAACAAAAACCACACCCAGCCCAGCACCACAAACTGCAACGTCACAAACCAGCTAACCCCCTGCCATGCCCGCCACTGCCACCGCTTCTGGGGCAGAGCGCGATACCATGAGCGGGTGCGGTCACTCCACTGTTTATGCATAAACAGCCCCAACCCGTGCCACAGACCCCAGATAAAAAAATTCACCGTCACCCCATGCCACAGCCCAATGGTCAACATCGTCGCCAGTTGGGAAACCAGCACAATGAGGCGCGTGTCTGGTCGCGGTTTGCGCCGCAGGAGCGTGCGAGAGAGTGGCGAAAAGACGTAAAATCGCGCCCAATCGCTCAGGGTGATGTGCCAACTTTGCCAAAAGCTGGTGATGTTTGTCTTGAGGTAGGGCCATCTGAAATTTTCGGGCAGTTTGATGCCCAAGAGTAACCCCAGTCCAATCGCTATATCCGTATAGCCGCTGAAATCAAAGTAGAGTCGCAGGGCGTAGCCGTAGAGCAAAATCCACAGCCAGAAGGCACTCTCAGTTTGCAGGGCGTTTTGGGGGGTGAGCGACATGCCCTGCGCCAGCGTATCGGCGATGATAAATTTTTTGGTCAGGCCGAGGGCGATGCGCAGAAAGGCGGTGGTGTAACGCGCCCCGTCTAGCCCCACAAGGCTGGGCACGGCGCGTAAATCTTTGATAAATCGCTCGGCGCGGTCAATGGGGCCGGCGATGTAGCTGGGGAAGAAGATGATGTAGGTGACGTATTCGCGCAAATTCAGGGTGGGTAAAATGCCATTTTGCCGGTCGCGCAGGGTGTGGATGAGCCGAAAAGCGACGTAGGAGAAGCCGAGCCAGCTTAAATCGAGCGGACTAGCAAGGCTGGGGTCTTGCCCCGTGAACCCACGGCCGAGTCCAGCCACGGCCGTGGTCAGCCCCTCCGTTTTCAAAATGACAAACAAAACCACAATGAGCAACATGCCGCCCGTCAGCACCTGCCGCTCATCAAACCGCCGCGCCAGCCCGAGCAAAACGGCCAAAGCCACCCCCACGCCCAGCAGGGTGAGCGTCAGCCAGAAGGAGTCGGGCGGGCGAAAGCCGAGCAGGTTATAGCCAGCGGGCGCGAAACGAAAGAAAGAGAGAGCGATGACCAGCCCACCGAGCAGAGCCAGCGTCAGACCATCTTCGCGGCTGAGTTTTTTGGGTGCGCCAGCGGGACGGGTGAGCCACCAGCCCAGCACGGTCAGGCCGAGGGTGCTGGTTTGCAGGGCGAAGCTGGCCCAGCGCAGGGGCACGTCGGGCTGGAGCCAGTAGATGGCGACCACACTGCCCACAAAGAGTGCCCACGGCCGTGTGGGGCGTGGCAAAACGGCGGTGTATAACACGGCCGTGGTCGTCAAAATTGCAATTGTCGTCAAATCTACAGTCATAGCATCAATTGGGATGATAAGAATCAGCCGCGTATAATAGTTGAGAGGCTCACAAAGAGCAATGAGCCATGCTTACCCAAACAAGGACAAAAACATGACCAGTACGATCAATACCAACCCCAACCCCGCTGGGCGTTTCGGCACGTTTGCGGGCGTTTTCACGCCCAATGTCTTAACTATTCTAGGGATTATTCTCTTCCTGCGACTTGGCTGGGTGGTGGGGCAGGCTGGCATGTGGAATGCTTTGCTTATTGTTTTCCTCGCCAATGCCATTTCGCTCCTGACGGGGCTGTCGCTGTCGGCCGTGGCAACCAGTATGAACGTTAAGGCGGGGGGGAATTATTACCTGATTTCCCGCTCCTTAGGGTTAGAAATAGGCGGGGCGATTGGCATCCCGCTTTATATGTCTCAGGCGATTTCGGTCGCTTTTTATATCATCGGTTTTACCGAGGCGTTGCAAAGTGTGCCCTATTTTGCCGCTTTTGACCCGCGCCTTATCTCCACGGCCGTGGCTCTGCTTTTCGTCCTCATCTCCTACATTGGGGCCGATTTTGCCCTCAAAATCCAGTTCGTCATTCTCGCCATTCTCATTTCGGCCATTGGCTCCTTCTTTTTGGGCGGCTGGGGCGAATTTTCGGCTCCGCACATCACGCCGCTCTATACCGAAGGGGTCACTTTCTGGGTGGTGTTTGCTGTCTTTTTCCCAGCCGTGACGGGTATCGAGGTGGGGATTAGCATGTCGGGCGACCTGAAAGACCCCAGCCGCAGTATTCCCCGGGGCACGATTGCTTCGATTTTAATCACGGCCGTGATTTACATGCTCGTCGTCGTTTGGTTTGCCTTCCACGCCTTCGACCCCATGGCTCTTATAGAAGACACCCTCGCCATGCAGAGCATCGCCCTCTGGCCAGCACTCATTCTGGCCGGCGTCTGGGCCGCCACCCTTTCCTCCGCCCTCGGCAGTGTGCTGGCCGCCCCCCGTACCCTGCAAGCCATCGCCGCTGACCGCGTTTTGCCGCACTGGATGGCGGGACAAATGGGCAGTGCCACCGAACCCCGCGCTGCCATTTTGGTCACAGGAGCCATTGCCCTGTTTGTGATTTGGCTTGGCGACCTCAACGCCGTCGCACCCATCATTTCTATGTTTTTTCTCAACACCTACGGCATGGTTAACCTGACCGCCGGCATCGAACGGTTTGTCAGCAATCCCAGCTATCGTCCCCGCTTCCGCGTGCCGTGGTACATCTCCCTCTTAGGCGCGTTTGGCTGTTATGGCGTTATGTTTTTGATTAACCCACTGGCAACCGTGGTCGCTATCGTCATCAGCTATGGCGTTTATTTTCTTTTGGAGCGGCGGGCGATGGAGCGCACTTGGGGAGATGTGCGTAGTGGGTTCTGGTTTACCGTTGCCCGTTTTGCCTTGTTAGAATTGGAGCAACAGCGTTGGAGTCCCAAAAATTGGCGGCCAAATCTCATGGTTTTCACGGGGCAACCCCACAATCGTCAGCAGTTGGTCGAGGTTTCTAATTGGCTCAGTTTGGGCAAGGGGTTGGTCACTTTCTTCCAATTTATCGTGGGGGATGTGGAATTTTTGGCGGGACACGGCACGAGGCAACGGGCGCATAAGCATATTCGCAACTACATTCAGGAAAATAAGATGCTGGCCTTTGCCGAAGTGGAGATTGTGCCCGACTTTATGGAAGGGGTCACGGCCGTGGCTCAGGCACACGGCATTGGTGGTCTCGAGTCCAACGTGGCCTTACTTGGCTGGAGTCGCACGGCCGAGGGACGGGCAATGCAGATGGATTTGCTCCGCCGATTGGTTTCCCTGCAAAAATCAATTCTCTTTCTTAATTACGTGCCCCAACGCGGCTTCGGCCAGCGGCGAGTTATCAACATTTGGTGGCAAGGGCGCGGCCCCAATGGGGATTTAATGCTCCTGCTCGCCCATCTCATCCAGCAACACCCGAGCTGGGATGGAGCCGAAATTCACCTCCTGCGCATCATTCATAGCGAAACAGGTATCGAAGAAACCAAAGCTCATCTGGTGAGCTTAGGTAAACAGGTGCGCGTGGATGTTAAGCCCGTGATTATCGTCGCCGACAGCCATAAACCGATTATCGAAATTATCGCCGCCAACAGTGCTGACGCCGATTTGACCATGTTGGGCATGCAACTGCCTAGGCATGATGACCTGGCTGTTTATGCGGAACGGCTGGATGAGATGGTGCGCGGCGTAGGCTCCGTTTTGTTGGTGCGCAGTGCGGAAACGAAGGAGGGTCTGCTGGTCGCTTTAGAGTAAACTATCTAGTGTCTCGTCAAGCGCATTTTGCAGGAACTAAGGTATCTTCCCAAAATATAGGGGAAGATTCCTCCCCGGCACTTTTTATCCAAAGCGATTAGCTAACTCCCGCTGAGTGCCGGGGGTTTCCACCACGGATTTTTGAGAAGATACGAACTAAGTTCCTACGCCGTGGTTATTGTCCGCAATCTTCGCCACCTCGCCCGCAATTTTTGCCACAATGACATCTGTGAGAGAACTGATTCGGGCAAAAGAGAATGGGTTTTTTGCTCAAAGGTGGGGTTATCAGGCAGGCCAGACATAATGCTCAAGTGAAACGTATCGCCTAAATCAGTGACAACATAGTCAACAATCCACCGTTTGTTATGTGGAAATAACTGGTGGCGACGCTCCATCAACTCTTCTAGGAACTCCTCAAAATGTTTTCTGTTTTCCTTGCTGGTATCTGTGACAACCAGATTAAGCGCTTCTTGCAACGAGGCCTGTCTCTTGTCAGGAGGCACAATGACTGCATTCCAAGCCATAATCGCCACCACGACTAACCGTCCATAATCATCCGGCGATGCGTCTGGTAGAACAAACGGGGAGAGTATCTCACTGATAGCATCAGAGAGGCTATCCATTCCTTTGGGACTGAGAATTACTTTGGTGGGCTTGCCCGCCGCCAGCCTTCGCCGCTCGACTTCTTTGGCGTGCTTGGGCAATAGCTCTTCGTTTCTTTCTGCGTCTGACTTGCGCCGTTTCCGTTGTATTCTTTTTCGTTTGCTCATAGGTCATTCATGGGTGGGGTGGATATCACCTGAAAATAAGGGCCTCGGCGGTCTATATCTATCTCAACGTCAATCATTAACCGTTTGTTATGCGGATAAAGGAGCATTTTGCGCTCTTGTAGCTCCTCTAATAAGCTCCGCACGACTTCTTCAGCTTCCTTCTTTTCTTCCGCTGGCAGGGAATGCACAAAATCAGCTATCGCTTTATCTATCATGCTCTCTGGCAGAATGGTTTCGTTCCAAGCCATCACGCCTAATCGCGCCAGCATTTCTAGGCCAGAGGCGTCTTGTCCCCAATCAAGCATATATGGCTCAACCAAGTTCATCAAAGCTTGGGACATGCTTTCCCCTGTTTGACCTACAATTTCTACCGTTTGACCCGTTTCGGTTTGGAACTCCTTTTGTAACTGTTTTTGGCGAGCCGTTGGTTTGAGTCGTCTTTTGAATGGTTTTCGTTTAGCCATGTTGCCTCCTTATCATTGGTCGTGAT
>JBGTIZ010000060.1:0-6091 GCA_041745395.1 Promineifilaceae bacterium (SeqCode)
CCCCCCCCCCCCCAAAAAAAACACCCTTATGACAGGCGAGCCGCCGTAGGCGGCGAGGTGTGCCGAGACAGGATTTTTTGTGTGAGTAATTTGTGACCAATACACTTTTCACTCTATCACCGAACTAATTTCTTAAAGTCCAACAACTTCTGTCACGGGAATGGGTGGGAGTCGAACCCACCGCCGCTTGCTCGGCGCAACCGGCCACCGGTTTTGAAGACCGGGGCAACCACCGGGTCACAACCACTCCCACCGCCAACTATACTAGCAACGGGGACTAAGCCAAAATTGTGAGAGGGTTTTAACTTTACCCACGGCCGTGTTGGAAACATTTGACATCCCGCCCATATTTGCTACAATTTCATTCGCTTTAACAATTAAGTAAGCAAGTGACGTGCCGAGATAGCTCAGTTGGTAGAGCACTGCACTGAAAATGCAGGTGTCGCCAGTTCGAGTCTGGCTCTTGGCATCGGGTCAATTCTGAGATAGAATTGACCCACTTCGCGGGTGTAGTTCAGTGGTAGAACGTCTCCTTGCCAAGGAGAAGGTCGTGAGTTCGAATCTCATCGCCCGCTCTGCAAAATAAAAAGAGCAAGCTAAATAGCTTGCTCTTTTTATTTCCTCTGGCGTATAGGAACAAAGTTCCTCAAAGGAACTTTGTTCCTACGCAGTAGCCGACGTTAGCAAAGTTGCAATTTTCGGCCGTGTGGCTAAAATAATGATTACATTTACTCAATTCATGGCGACGTAGCCAAGTGGTAAGGCATGGGTCTGCAAAATCCTGATCACCGGTTCGAATCCGGTCGTCGCCTCAGAATAGAACGAAAAAAGCCCTCGCAGATGCGGGGGCTTTTTTGTTTCTGGGGGGGGAATTGAGTGAAAAGGAAGAAGTAAGAAGTGGTTGGCGTTCTAGTCGAGGTCTGTGGGACAGACGCCCCTTCTCACTTTTCGCTTTTCACTTCTCACTGCTAGCAAGAAGCTGACGCACGGCCGTGTCATCAGGCATGGCGGGAATCGCGCCTCGTTCGGTGGTGGTAATCGCCCCGGCCGCATTGGCGTAGCGCAGGGCGTCACGCAGAGCGGTTTCATCTTCGAGTAGGGTCATGTTCCCCACCAGTTGCGCCAGAAAGGCGGCGGTGAAGGCGTCACCCGCCCCGGTGGCGTCTATGGCCGCTACGGGAAAGCTGTCTACACGGCCGTGGAACCCAGTCGTGTAATAGCGACACCCATTTTTGCCCTCGGTGACGAGTAACAAGTGCAACTCGTCATGCCACAGGCTTTGCACGGCCGTGTGGCTGTCTTCCCCCGTCAGAAAAACCAGCTCATCCTCACTAATCTTGATGAGGTTCGCCTGCGTCCAGATGCTCATGATGCCCGCCTGCGCCACATCGGGCGACGGCCAGAGCGGTAAACGCAAGTTGGGGTCATAAGAGAGAAAAACGTCCGCTTCCCGCGCCGCTTCTAGCGCGGCCAGATGCGCCGAGCGGGATGGCTCGGTAATCAAGCTGATGGAGCCGTAATGAAAGATGTCCGCTTGCTGGATGAGGTCTCTATCTATCTCGTCAGGAGTAAGGAGCATATCCGCGCTGGGGTGACGGTAAAACATGAATTCCCGTTCGCCGTCTTCCCGCAGGGTGACGAAGGCAAGGGCGGTGCGGGCGGAGGGGTCAAAAAGAAGCGCGGCCGTGTTGACCCCATTCTGGCGCAAGACGTCGGCCAGCATATGGCCGAAGGGGTCGTCGCCGACCTTGCCCATGAAGGCGGCGGGCACGCCCAGCCGGGCACAGCCCACCGCCACGTTGGCGGGGGCGCCCCCTGGTGCTTTTTTGAAGGCAGGGGCTTCGGCAAGGGAGACGCCGTTCACCGTGGGCACAAAGTCTATGAGCAATTCGCCAAAACTAACGATTTTGGATTGGGTTGTCATGCGCTATTCCTTTACCACAAAGTTTCTACTGGATATTGGCTAATCCAACTATCCTTGGTCATGATGGTCAACCCCTCATGCTGTGCTTGAGCAATTAGCAGGCGGTCAAAAGGGTCGCCATGAATTTGTGGCAAGTCAATTATCGTCTCACAATGTTCTTTAGCAATGTTGAGCCATTGGATTCTATTGATAGTCATTTCGTTTTGCAGTACTTCTGCCCAATTATGGTCTAACCCAAGTCGACCAAGACTTTGTTTGATGCAAAGTTCCCAATAGCTGGCCGCACTCAGGAACAGAACCGTATCTTTGTCTAAAAAATGGGTTTGAACGGTTAGACTCAAATTGGATGGCTCCCAAATAGCCCAAAGAAAGGTATGTGTATCGAGCAGAAATCTCAAGGCATGTACTCCTGAAATTCATCTAACGGCTCATCAAAATCATCTGTCATGAACAAGACAATAGATTTAGCCCCACCTAAACGGCGTTCAGGAATTGCTTGCGGCAAAACAACAAGTTCAACAAGGGGCTTGTTGCCTTTGGCAATGATAATTTGCTCCCCCATCAGGGCACGCTGGATGAGTTGAGACAAGTGTGTTTTAGCTTCATGAATGTTTACTTGGGTCATGATTTCAGTCTAACTTGACTAACTAACTTAGTCAACTCTGGGTTTTGGGTATTGGCTTTTTAGCGCGAAGGTTTTGTATGGAGGCAACGAGCATGGCCTAAAATGTGACGAGCCATACGGTTTGGTACGGGTCGAGGGTGAGGTCGAGCCAGCCGGGGTAGGTGCGGTTGGTTAGCTCGTCGCGCAGGCTTTGGCCGTAGCCGAGCGCGGTTAGGCGTGTGCCAGCGACAGTTTGGGGCTGGTCGGTGACGTTGGCCAGCAGGAGCAGGCGGCCACGGGGAGAGCGGCGTTCGAGGGCGAAAACATGGTCGTTATGTGTCCAGAGCGGGGACACGGCCGTGTCCGCGTGAAGCATGTAGCTCTGTTTACGCACCTCCGCCAGATGCTTGATGCCCTGAAACAAGCGACCAGCAGTCGTGTAAAGATTCGTCCGCTTTTCAGCCAACGCCCAATCCATCCACGGCCGTTGGAGCCAGCGATTATCGTCCTGTCGCTCGGGGTCATCCTGATAACTGTAATCATTGGTCAGCCCCAACTCATCCCCCATATAAATGAGCGGAATACCGCCATACATAAAGATGACGCTATGAATGAGCAAGAGCCGCCGCACGGCCAAATCTTGCAAATGCGCATCATCTTGTTCTTGAGCGATTTCTAAACCAGCCAGCGACGCGCCCGCGCCCGAAATGCGTCGGTCGAGCGTTTGCGGATTAAATTGGAAGACATCCCCCCGCGCCCAACTTTGGGGAAATTCGCCACTGTAAAAATCGCTGAGAAAGGAGCGGTGCCAGAAGCCGTGGAGACCCACGGCCGCCGCGTTTTCATCGGTAATGGCCCACCCAATATCATCATGACAGCGCACATACGTGACCCACGCCGCATTGCTCGGCATTTGGGGCAATCGCTGGAGGGAATAGGTGGCTAATACCGCTTTTTGCTCGGCCAACATGCTCCAAAGTAGCACCATGAGGCTGTTGTGATAGGCAATTTCGCACTCTTTGCCCGCCATGCGACCCTGCCCAAAGTAGGGCGCGACATCTTCAGGCGCCACAATGGCCTCCGCTTTGAAGATGAGGCTGGGGCAGGCAATGAGGGTGAGGGTGCGGAAGGCTTGCAGAATGGCGTGGGCTTCGGGCAGGTTTTCGCAGAGCGTGCCCAGCTTTTTCCACATGAAGGCCACGGCGTCCATGCGGATAATTTCCACGCCATGATTGGCTAGGTTGAGAATAATGTCGAGCATTTCGCCAAACACGGCCGGGTTTTGATAGTTCAAATCCCATTGATAATCATGGAAGGTGGTCCAAGCCCAGCCGCCTGTTTGCCCCTCACCGATGGGCATATCCGCATAAAAGCGAAAGTTGCCGGGGTCGGTTTCGGGGAAGATTTCGCGCAGGTGTTGATCGTACTGGTCGGGTAGGGTGCGGTCGGGAAAGACAAAGTAGTAATCTTGGTATTGGCTGTCCCCGGCGAGGGCTTTTTGTGCCCATTCATGTTCCTCGGCCGTGTGGTTGCAGACCAAATCGGTGCAAAGGCTGATGCCCACCTCGTGCAACGCTTGGGTCAACGCCTTGAGGTCGCGCATGGTTCCTAAACGGCGGTCGATGGCCCGGTAATCTTGCACGGCGTAGCCACCATCGCTCGGTTCTGGCCGTGGTTGCAGGAGGGGCATGAGGTGCAGGTAGGTGACGCCTAGCTCTTGTAGGTAGGGGATTTTTTCGATGACGCCTTGTAAATCGCCTGCAAAACGGTCTACGTAGCAGATGTAGCCCACTTGGTCAGCGCGTTGGTACCAATCTGACTGCTGGTTGCGCTTGATGTCAAGCACGCGCAGGTCAAGCGACCGCCGCGCATAGGCGTGGGTCACAAGGTCGAGGAATTTTTGGAGCCAGTCGTCGAAGTCGGGGTGGTCGCCGTAGAGCTGGGCGAGGGCATATCGGGCGTCGGGGAGTTGTTGGGCAACACGGCCGTGGAAAATCTCCCGCTCCGTTTTGGTCAATTTTTTGAGGAGGTAGTTGTTGACGGTGATGGTCATGTGTTACTTATCCCAATATAACCAATGACTAGCCCACGGCCGCATTTTCAACACAGGGGGGATATTGCTGGTCAACGACCAATCTTGCCCTTGGTGTAGGAGGTCAATGATGTGCCCACGGCCGTGGAACTGTTCAAAATAAAGCGACACCGACTGCACCTCCGAACTCAGATTATAAACACAAAGGGTACGCTCTTCACCCAAAACGCGCCAATACGCCAGCACCTGCGGATTGTCGTATTTCATAAATTCTAGGTCGCCCGTCTGCAATTCGGGATGCTCCTTGCGCACTGAGAGCAAGAAGCGGGTGGCGTTGAGATAAGATTCAGGGTCATCCTCTTGCGCGGCCACGTTGACCGTTTGGTAGCCATATTCAGGCGACTCAATCACCGGAAAATAAGTCGTGGGCGCGGTAGAAAAACCAGCCTGCGGCGCATCAGACCACTGCATCGGCGTGCGGCAACCGTGCCGGTCCGGCAGAGCGATGTTATCCCCCATGCCGATTTCATCCCCATAATAAATAATCGGCGTGCCCATCAGCGACATGAGGATGCTGTTGAGAATGAGCCATTTGCCTTTGTGGTTGTCCAGCAGAGGCGCGAGCCGCCGCCGAATGCCGAGATTCGACTTCATGGCGGGGTCGGGCGCGTACTGCTCCCACATCCACGCCCGCTCCTGCGGCGTGACCATCTCGAGGGTTAGCTCATCATGGTTACGCAAAAAGGTCATCCATTGTGCCCCATCGGGAATGTCGGGCGTTTTGTCCAAAATGTCGAGGATAGCGGTGCGATTTTCCTGCTTGAGGGCCATGTAAAGGCGGGGCATGATGGGAAAATGGAAGCAAACGTGGAACTCGTCCCCGTCGCCAAAGTAGGGGAGCAAATCTTGGGGCCATTGGTTGGCTTCGGCGATGAGGATGCGGCCGGGATACTCGTCGTCAATGAGGCGGCGCACTTTTTTGAGAAAGTCGTGCGTCTCGGGCAAATTTTCGCAGTTGGTGCCTTCTCGTTCGTAGAGATAGGGGATAGCGTCAGCGCGGAAGCCGTCTATGCCCCTATCAAGCCAGTAGCGGATGACGTTGAACATTTCTTCATGCACGGCCGTGTTGTCGTAGTTCAAATCTGGCTGATGGCTATAAAAACGATGCCAAAAATATTGCCCCGCTACTTCATCATACGTCCAGTTGGAGGTTTCATAATCCAAGAAGATAATGCGGGCATCACTGTACTCTTCGCCTGTGTCGCTCCACACATAATAATCTCGATAGGGTGAATTTTTGTCCTGTCGCGCCGCTTGAAACCACGCATGTTGATCCGAGGTATGGTTCATGACCAAATCAATGACCACGCGCAAGCCGCGCTCGTGCGCCGCGTCTATGAACGCCTGAAAATCTTCAACTGTGCCAAAATCGGGATGCACGCCATAATAATCCGCCACGTCGTAGCCGTCGTCGCGCTGGGGGGAGGGATAGTGGGGCATAATCCAAATGGCATCCACGCCGAGGGCTTGG
>JBGTIZ010000061.1:0-10273 GCA_041745395.1 Promineifilaceae bacterium (SeqCode)
GGCAGAAAACAAAACGCCCCAGCCGTCGTGTGTGACGGCTGGGGCGTTTTGTTTTGGCGAAGAAGGTCAACTTTTAGGGGTCAGGTTCACCAGCGAAAAAGTTGTGCTTCTGGCTTGATAGTGATTAGAAAACTACAGCTCTTGCTGACGGAAGCGGTACATCGCCAGACCGGTCAGGGTGAAGAGAACCACAGCCACCAGCGGCAGGGCGGTGTTGTTGCCCGCCAGCGGGTTTGCTTGGCTGTTGGAGAGGGTCACGGCTAGTGGGCCAAAGCCCCAACGGTAATCCTCTACTTCACCAGATTGAGATAATCCTATTGGTGTATTACAGTCGCCAAATGCCTCGCAAACACGGAAACGGGCATATAGTTGCTCACTGCTTGGAGAAGCACCTGTAGGGATTGTGAAATCCCGATATGCTGTTCCATTATTAACCGGAGTATTGTTAAAGATTCGCTCACCAACCTCAAAAGTACCACTATTGTCCCAATCAATCCAACCACTAAGGCGACAAGTGCCAGAACAACCAGCAACGGTTACTTGAACAGCACCACCATTTACATCATTCCAAGGCAAACCAGCACCACCATCATCAACTCTAACTGGAATTACTCCATCTTCGTCATTTACATCCATAAGATTATCAGCATCAGCGTCAACTGATGGTTGTCCATCAGGCTCACCATCACGATCACTTCCCAACCTTAAACCACTCGTCAGTTGGTGACGTGCTCCATCGGAAGCCAATAATGTGCCGTAAGTATCAGGTAAATCACCAAAATCTAATCCTGCATCGGTAGCATCAAAAAAATCAATTGCCACATCCAATGCAACTATTGCCGTATCACGATTAAAAAACATTTGTATAGCCCCGACATCATTGGGGTTAGCACCTGCACCAGATGTTGTAGTGGGGGAAGCAAATGGCATAAGGAAATCAACCTCCTGACCTGGTGCAATACTACCGGGCAAAGCTAAAGCAAATTCAATATAATCATTAGGATCATTATTCGTCCCATTGTAAAGACGGAAGTGAACTGTTGCGGCCAAATCGTTTTCTACGACCCGTACCCGTAAATGAGTATTAGAACCACCGTCGGTTAAATCTGCGCACCCAGGGCTACATAAGCCATTAAAATCAACAGTTAACGGATCGTTATCACCATCATAAGTGACGATACCACGCCCGCTTGTTGAGCTTGCCGAGGAAAAACTTAAATTACCACTTGCTGGAACACCTGTGTTAGCGGCTAAAGTTATATCTGAGCCAGATATAAAGGTAACTTGAAAATCACGAGTTGTTCCAAGAGCACTAGCAATAACGGCCGAATTGGAAGGGGTAGGATTCCCACTATTAGCAGTAATTGATTGGCTATCTGTATCATAGCTATCTATTGAGACATCAGCGGCCCATAGCACAGTGGCCATGATGGCGGACATGAGTAAAACGAGGATGAGCAGGGTATAGCGGAAACGCGATTTGGTTGGGGCTTGCATGATTAACCTTTCCTTTGAATAGCTAACTGCGGTGAGTTAGGTTAAGTATGTGCAACGATTCAACTTGGCGGGTTTCCACCAGCGGGCGAATGGTCACAGCGGCAAGACGGACAGCGGCCGAGGAACGACCAAGCCATCTTAAGCAATATAAACTTTTTGGACTACAACGAAGAAAATCTGCCAAACGGTGGTCATTTTGCGTGGGCGGGGAGCCAACCAACAAAATGATAATGACAGATACAGGGAAAACATTCACTGACAGACGTAATGTTAAACGTAATGTTAACACGTTTCCACGGCCGTGTAGTGAACTTTTGTTCCATTTCCGTCTCAAAATGGTTATGATTTGGTTATAAAATCCAGAGATCATAGTACTATTTTCCTGTTTTACGACCCCAAACCCCATTAATCCAACAAATTGACAATTGGCAATTGTCAATTATCAATTATCAATTGTCAATTGCCCCCCTTCTTCATACCCACAAAAACGAAGCGCGGTCAGAGCCAAGGTCTGCGTCACCGTGCGCAAATCCTCTAAGGGCACAAATTCATCAAAGCCGTGCGCCTGACGTACATCGCCCGGCCCATACAAAACCGTGGGAATACCCCCCTCATTGACCAGCAGACGCATATCCGCCCCGTAGGGAACGCCGGCTAACACGGCCGTGTCCCCGCCACGCACCCGCTCCCACGCCCCGCGCAACGTCTGCACAATTGGCTCCTCCACGCTCACCAGCGCGGGATGAAACTGGCCGCCCCACCATGCCAGCACAGGCGGATGCTCACGGAGCCACTCATCCCCCTGAGCCACCTGCGCCAGCAAATCCGCCAATTTTTGCTTGGCCGCCGCTGGCTCCTCATCAATCCCCACCCCCAGCCGCCCCTCAAACGTGAGGCTCTCGGCCACGGACGAAGCCCACGTACCGCCCCGAATCGTGCCCACACAAATCGGGTAGGGACGGTCAAAATCAGTATAGAGCGGATGATGCGGCCCTTGATTACGTACCGTTTCCCACGTCAGCAACGCCTGATAAACCAGCAAAAACTTCTCGAGCGGGTCAACCCCTTCCCCGCGCAACGCGCCGTGCGCTGGTTTGCCGGGAATGGTCACCCGAAAGTTGAGCGCACCCGCTTGGGCAGGGGCGATGATTTGCTGGGTTGGCTCCATCACAATCGCCCCATCCGCCCGATAGCCGCGCAGAACGGCGGCCAGCGTGCCACAGCCGCCATCTTCTTCGCCGACGACGCTTTGCAGGTACAGTTTGCCCTTGAGCGTCAGCCCCGCGTCCATAATCGCCTTGGCCGCAAAGAGGCCACAGCACAGCCCCCCTTTCATGTCGAGCGCGCCCCGCCCGTAGACGCGCCCCGTGCTTTCGTCGAGCGTAGCCCGCCACGGCGGCCGTGTCCATTGGGACAAATCCCCGGCGGGCACGACGTCGGTGTGTCCGTTCAGGATGAGCGTCCGCGCCTCAGCCTGCCCGTTGCCCATCTGGCCGACCACGCCGAGGGCATTGGTGCGCTCGACCTCGGCTGAGTAGGCGGGATGCTGGCGCAGTTGAGCAAAATCTAGCTCCCAGATGTCCATTTTGAGGCCGTTTTCGTACATGAGCCGGGCCATCTGCTTTTGGGCCGCGTTTTCTTCGGGCGTGCCGTTGAGGCTGGGAATGCGCACCATTTTGTCCAGGGCGGTCAGGAGGGCGGGCATGTTGGCTTCGACGGCGGCGAGAACGCGCTGTTCAGCGGTGGGGGTGGGGGTGGGGGTGGGGAGGGATGGTTGCATGGTTGTTCCTTGGGAACGGTGAATGGTGAACGGTGAATGGTGAACGCGGACGTTCATTTGCCATTCACCATTGATAATTTACCATTTACAATTGAAGACAAAATGATACAACTCCACGGCCGTGGTTTGCGTAATGACAAACGTAACAGCTAATACAAGTACCCATGTTAACCACAGGAGTGATCATCATGAGCAAAACAGAAGCGTACGAAGATTATTTTGGCGAAGAGAGTGTCAAAAATTTGAAAGAGGCGGAAAAAGAAGCAGACGTTTTGGGCGTAGAAGGTAAACGTGAAGGGAAGAAAAAACACGGCCGTGGTTCCTGCGGGTCAGCCAGCAAAAAAGACCAAGGGGCACCCGCATGGCTGGTTGGGCTTGTTTTTATCCTCATCGGCGGGTCACTGTTAGCCAGCAACGTTTTTGGCTTCGGCATTAACAACTGGTGGGCCTTGTTTTTCCTCATTCCCGCTGGCGGCTGTTTCGCTTCAGCCACGCATCTCTACCAGAGCCGGGGCAAAATTGATGAAGCGGTGAGCGGTCCCCTGTTCGGTGGCTTTCTCATGCTTCTGCTCATGTCCATGTTCTTGTTCAATCTAAGCTGGAACCTGTTTTGGCCCGTCGCTTTGATTATGCTTGGCCTCAAACTGCTGACACACGTGCAGACAGCATAACGATGGTCAAGTCATTGACAATCGCCAATTGACAATTGTCAATTGTCAAGCCGCCACGGCAGGCGCACCGTAAATTTAGACCCAAGGCCGGGTGTACTCTCCACCTCTATCTGCCCCCCCAGCATGTGACAAAAATGGCGCGTAATCGCCAAGCCCAGCCCCGTGCCCTCCCGGGCACGGGTGCGACTGCTGTCTAGCTGAGTAAAGGGCTGAAACAGCCGCTTGATTTGCTCCGCCGACATGCCAATCCCCGTATCGCTAATCTCACACAGTAAAACAGGCTCATCTATATCAGCCTCAAGATAACGCAAGACAAGTCGGATACGCCCCTCACTGGTGAATTTGGCCGCGTTGCTGAGCAAATTGAGCAAAATTTGGCGCACTTTTTGTTCGTCACTATGCATCAAGGGTAGCTCACCGGGGCACACAACTTGCAGTTTGTTATCGTAACGCGCCACCAGCGGCCGTATGGTCACGGTTAACGCTTGCACCACAGCCAGCAGGTCAAACTCACCCAAGTTCAGCTCCATTTTGCCCGCCTCTATCTTGGATAAATTGAGCACCTCATTGATGATGCCCAACAGGTGATGCGCCGCGTACATAATGCGGTCTAAATCTTTGGACGCTTGCTCAAACCCATGTTCTAGGGCCTCCTCGCGCAACATCTCGGCGTAACCGATAACGGCATTGAGCGGCGTACGCAGTTCATGACTCATATTGGTCAGGAAGGTGCTCTTGGCACGATTAGCCGTTTCGGCATGGTCACGCGCCGCGCGCAGCTCTGTCTCCGTTTGGCGATGTTTATGAATCTCTTGCCACAGCCGCTCGTTTGTTTCTCCCAGAGCAAGCGTGCGCTCTTTGACCAATTTCTCCAAATCTTCCGTCTTGAGCCGATAAATTTCCGCCTCTTTTTGCTGACGCTCTAGCTCATATTTGGCCTGCATCTCGGTAATGTGCTTGCCATATGTTTCGTTGTTGATTTCTTCTTTCAGCTCACTGTACGCCTTAAAATGGGCTAGGGCGACGGCATGCTCATGCCGCGCTTCGGCCACGGCCGAGAGCAATTTTCGACTGTCCCGCGCCAGCCCACGGCTGTTAATCTGGGTCGCCAAGGTGTACGCTTCCGTGCCATTTGTTTGCGCCGAAGCCAATTCTTGCTGGGCAAAAGCGGCCTCCCCCATGACCAGATGCGCCGCCGCCAGCAGGCGCGTATTGTTGATGCGCTGGGCAAATTCTGCCCCCCGTTGCCCGGCGGCAAACGCCTCATCATACCGCGACACAGCCCAATAAATTTGCCCCAGTTGATTAACATAGAGAGCTTGATGATAAAGGGAGCCATACCGTTCAGCCAGCCCAATCGCCTCTTGGGTACGGGCTAGAGCCTCCTCATAACGCCCCAGATTACGGTAAATTCCGCCCAGTTTGCTAAACAGCCCTGCTTGATGCAACAAATCATCAACCTCGCCTAAATGGCTCATGGCGCGCTGAACAAACTCGAGCGCTTTGTCGTAATCTTGGCGGGCGGAATAAATGTCGCTGATGTTGAGATAGACGACGTTGAGGGAGCGGCTGTCGTCTATGGCTTCGCTGAGGGCGGCGGCACGTAAAAAGTAGTCGAGCGCGGTGAGGGAATGGGCTTGGGCTTGGCTGACAATGCCTAGATTGTTGTAGCATCGCGCCATGCCCTGCTCGTCGCCGATTTGCTCAAATTTCTTAGCCGCTTGCTTAAAGTAATGCGCGGCAGGCTCGTGTTCGGCACGTGCCCAATGAGACACGCCAATATTTTTGAGGCTGGTGGCGATGCCTAACGGATAATCCCCTTGCTGAGCCAGTTCTAACGCCTCGGTGGCGTAAGCTCGGCACTGCTCGGGGTCAGCACCGTAGAGGGAGAGGGCGAGTTGGTTGAGTATGTCTACACGCTCGTCCCCGGCCGTGTGCGGCAGTTGGGCTTGTAAATCGTCAAGAGCAGTCATGGGATTTTGGATTGGGAATTTTGGATTTTAAGAAGATTGGACCAATCTAATCTGGAAACTTACCCAAAGGGCGACACAAATTCAGGCAGGTCGCTCGGGTCGTGCCGGGTGATGTCGTGCAGGGCGGCGGCGAGGCGGTCTATGTCTGCTTCGGTATTGTAGAAGCCAGTGGAGACGCGCAGGCAGTAGGGATGGCCGAGAAAACGGATGATGATGTTGTCTTGGGCGAGTTTGGTGACGACGCGGGCGGGGTCGTAGCCGCGCAGGTAGAAGCTGAGCAGGCCAGATTGGGCGGGAGCGCGGGTGATGATTTCCACGGCCGTGTTCCCCCCCAATTTTTCATATGCATAGCTGTTCAACTGGGCAATCCGCTCATAAATCCACGACCAGCCGACGGCTTCTTCATCCGCCAGCCACGCCATATTCGCCCGCAGGGCATGAATACCCGGCCGATACAGCGACCCCACCTCATAACGCCGCGCTCCGGGGGCGGGCATAAAGTAGCCCGTAAAGTCCCAATCCATCGGCGTTTTAAGGCTCAAAAAGCCCGAAAAGGTCATGTTGAGCAAGCTGATGCGATCTTTACGGACGTAGAGTGACCCCGTCCCCTCGGGGCCGCACAGCCATTTTTGGCCAGGCATGGCGTAGAAATCGACGCCACTGGCGGCCAAGTCGAGCGGGATGGCCCCCACGGATTGCGCCGCATCTACTAAGGTCAAGACGTGATGCTCATGGGCCAGGGCAACAATTTGCTCGAGCGGCAAGCGGTTGCCTAGGTTCCACGCGACGTGGGAAAAAAGGATGAGGCGTGTGCGCGGGGTGATTTGGGCGGCTATCTTGGCCACAATATCGGCGTCGCTATCCACGGCCGTGATGTCTACCATGCGCACGTTGACCCCAAACCGCTGGCGCAAGACATAAATGGGCACGAGTCCCCCTTCATGCTCCACAGTGGTGGTGATGATTTCATCGCCTGCCTGCCAGTTCAGGCCAAACAGAACGATGTTCATGCCGTCGGTAGTGTGATGGGTGAGGGCGATTTCCTCGGCCGTGGTGTGGGTCAGGTCGGCAATTTGCTGGCGCAGATGGGCACTGCTTTCCATGAGTGTGACAAAACCAGCGACAGTAGCACGGCCGTGGTCAAAATCATGCGCCAGATGGGTATCCAGCGCATCTCGCAACACGGTCGAAATAGGGCCACACGTGCCCGTGTTGAGATAAGCGGTGCTTTCGGTGACGGGCATCATCTGGCGGATTTGGGTTGTTTTTTCAGAAGGAGACATGGCGGCGTTTGTTGGGTGGTGAATTTAGTTGTCAGGTTGGTTGGTTTGTCGCGTTGGTTGATATTGTGCCACATGGTGACAAAATGGCAATATTTAGGTTAGAGGTGGTATTGCCTTGCTATATTTCTAGCCACGAATGACACGAATTAGCACGAAGGAGAAGCTTAAATTCGTGGCAAAAGCAGAGGGGGCGGAGAACGCGGAGATTTTCTCAAGAAAACCCGCCCTTTGTCTTCCTTCTTCCCTCTTCCCTCGTCCTTTTTCCAGTCGCTTATTTCCCCATGATATACAGCACCAGCCCCAGCGAAACAACCAAAGCTAACAAACCAAAGCCCCACAAACCCAACACAACGCCATTGCTAAACCCAAAAATCAGGCCGTTGGGGTCAGCGGCGTAGAGGGGATTGCCCGCTTTGACCATGATGCTAAAGCCGACAAAGATGATTAAAAAGAGGCTGACAAACCAGTAGCGCACTACTTCGGTGAATTTAACCCGCCCGACCGTGCTAAAGACTAGCCCTCCCAGCACCACGGCCGGAATCATGGCCGTAATGAGAGCCAAAACATCACCTGCCACAAACATGAGGGTGCTGATAAGGTCGCTAATAGACAAATCAAACATTGTTTCACTCCTTTAGGGATGCGAAGGGCGACGGCCTGCTACACGTCGCCCTTCGCCCCTCGCACGCGATTTTCTAAAATAGCCCGAGTTGCCAGAGGGAGAGGCTCAGCCCCACGGCCGTGAACACGAGCAGAGTAAAATAAACGCGCCGCACGGGTCGCCAAGCGCGTTGCCGCCATGCGCCGACCAGACCAGCGATTAACACGGCCGTGAGCAACCAAAAAAGCCACGGCAACAGAAAATAAGGCCAAGTGCTGGGCACAAAACCAAAGATGCTGACCTCGGGGGCGACGGTATAGGTGATGACCACGATAGCGACCAGCCCCGCCACCAGCAAAAAGGCGACCAGCGCGGTTAAAATCACAAACCAGCCCTGCGCCCGCACCAGCCGCGAGAGCCGTTGCGGCGGCGCATCATAGCTGGCATCAACTAACGGGTCGGGTGAGGGTCGGCGAGCTTGTTCAAACAGAGCCAAAATCGGCCAAAACAACACGGCCGTGAGCAAAAACAGACTCGTGCCCAGCATGAGCGATAGCCAGCCAAACGCTTGCATAAAGCTCATGTGTCCGTCGTCGAACGCCTGCAAATCAAGGTTTAGGTCAAGCAAGAAGGGATGGGGCAACACTTCAGCGGGGGTGACAAAATCAAGCGCAGGCGTTTCTGACAGGCAAGAGGCATTGACCACGGCCGTGGGGTCAGCCAAAAAGTCGGCCATCATCTGCCGCGCACAAACTGAATCAAAAACGGCCCCGTGCCCTGTGCTGGGAAAAGTAAACGCCTGCCCTTGGCTCAGCCCCGCCAGTACGGTCAGCGCGTTTTGCTCGGGCGTAATGGGGTCAAATTCACCCGACAGGAGCAAAGCGGGCACATCGCTCTGCACCGCCTGCTCTGTTAGCTCATCCAGCACGGGACTCTCCCACGACTCACAGATTGCCAACACGGCCGTGAGGCTCTCCTGATTGTTGGCCGCCACCGCTGGATGAATCTCACCATCGAGAAAAATTTGCCCATTAACCCAGCCCTGTTCGGCACACACCACGCTGTAATACATGCCCGTGCTAAAGGTGCGGTCAAAGGCGCGTAAACTCAAATCAGCCGACAAAAACCCAAAATCCTCTTGCTCAATCGCCTCGATAAGATAGGGCAAATAGGGCAACATAAACGTGGCGTACAGATTGCCAAAAATCGTCCCCATCAGCGCGTCGCCGTCATAATAGATGAGATAAGTTTTGCCCGTTTCGGGGTCGGTCATGGGCACACGCAGGGGCGTTTCGTTGTATTGCGTGACCAAATCATAGAATTTTGTCTCGAGGTCAGGAAACGCTTGGGCGCATTCATCGTCGGCGGCGCAGGCGGCAAATAGTTCATCAAAGGCGCGGTCTCCAGTCACGGCCGTGGTGGCAATAAACGGCTCCTGCGGCACAACGACCGCATCCAGCACCACGCTCCGCACCCCTTCAGGAAATTCCCGGAGCAGGTTCAGCCCCAGAAGCGTGCCGTAAGAGACGCCATATAGGTTAAACTCATCGTATCCCAACGCCAGCCGCACTGCCTGCACATCCGCCGCATTTTCGACCGAGTTAAAGGCGGCCAAATCCACCCCTTCTGCTTCCAGTCGCGCCCGACATTGCCCCATCGCTTCCAAATAAAGAGCCAAATCTTCCTCGAAGCTCAGCCTCTGCTCGGCATAAGCGTCGGTCAAGGCTAGCTCCTCGTCCAAACAAAAGAGGTTGGGATTGGTGTGAAGCGTGCCTCGCTGGTCAAATAAAATCAGGTCTTGGGGCAAATCGAGAAAGTTGCCGTCTTCTAAAATGTTGCTGGCAAAGAGGTCAATGGTGGAACCGCCGGGGCCGCCTTGGGCAAAGATGAGCGGGTCGGGCTGACGGTTATTCCCCTGATACGGAATGACCACGACGCTCAACGTCAACTCACGGCCGTCCGGCTGGCGGTGTCGCTGGGGGACGGTCACTGTGCCGCAAAAAACCTCGCGTGACACGGCCGTGTCGCCCGTCAACACATCATAATCTGGCAACAGCGTGGCACAATCCTCCGCCACAAACCGCCCAGCGGCGGGCAAATCTGCGTTACTTTGCGCCTGCAACGGCCATGTCGCGCCGCTCATCAGCCAGCCAAACAATAAAAGCAGGCCTAAGCCCGCCATGCGTTGCCTCTTAATATGGGTCATTTGCTTATCCTTAAGAAAATTGATGTGTGTGATGACGGGGTCATGTTTCACGTGTCATGTGTCAGGTGGTTTTTCTCTGGGCACGCCCTATTTGGCAAACATTGACTCGTAAACCAATAAACTTTAGCAGAAGCGTATACAATTACCAGTAGGTTAACCACAGAGGGTGCACGAACAACTTGTCAGTGAATTTACATAACATCAAAAAGTGGTTCTAAAAGCAAGATTGGACACAGAAAATTTAGCTTTATGTCAATTTTTT
>JBGTIZ010000062.1:0-6680 GCA_041745395.1 Promineifilaceae bacterium (SeqCode)
GGCACGAGGCCGTCTATAATATCAACAATCCCCATCTCAACTAACATTGTCAGGATGAGGATAACATCATCTACTCGTTCGTTTTGTATGGTTAAGTTGCTCATAATGAGCTGAGTTTATCGTATTTTGTTTTTAAGGAAAAAATAGTCGAAAGGTCAGAACTAAACCTCTCGCCAAGAACGCGAAAGGCGCAAAATTTTCCACTTTGCGCCTCTGCGACTTGGCGAGAGGTTGTTTTTTTACGTAACTACAAACCAACAAGTCCGTTGCCTGAGCTTGTCGAAGGCAAAAGGACGGGCTTCGACAAGCTCAGCCCTCGAGTACGTTAGGAGTTACTTTTTTACAGCAAACTCACTGCCTTCTTTATCAATCAATGCCGAAAGTGGCGCGTACCGGTGAATATCATCGTCAAGCCGAGTTTGTTGACCGCTTCGATGACCAAATCATCCCGCACGGAGCCACCCGGTTGCACCACGGCCGTGATACCAACCTTGGCCGCCGCTTCGATACCATCGGGGAAGGGGAAGAACGCATCCGAGGCCATCGCCGCGCCCTGCGCCTGTTCGCCTGCCTTCTTGCCCGCTAGCTCGACCGCATCGAGCCGACTGGGCAAGCCACAGCCCACGCCAACGGTCGCTTGCCCTTGGGCAAAGACGATGGCGTTGGATTTGACATGGCTAACCACCTGCCACGCAAATTTGAGCGAAGCCATTTCCACGGCCGTGGGTTGCCGCTCACTCACCACTTCCCATGTGGCCGTGGACGGATCGCCAATGTCCAAATCTTGCACCAGATACCCCCCGCGAATCGTGCGTAGCTCCAGCCCGCCCGCTGGCGCGTACGCTTCACCGAGCGCGACCAGCCGACAGTTTTTCTTCTTTTGGGCGAAATAATCCTGCGCTTCATCGCTAAAACTGGGGGCGACGACCGCCTCGACAAACAGCTTGGCGGCGCGGATTTGGTCGGCAAAGGCCATGTCCACGGGGCGATTGACAGCAATAACGCCCCCAAAAGCAGAAACGGGGTCGGAGGCGAGCGCGGCGGGGAACGCCTCGGCGGGGGTGGCGGCGGAGGCGACGCCACAGGGGGAGAGATGTTTGACGATGACCACGGTTGGCTCACTGAAGCTTTCGGCCGTGCGCCACGCCGCATCTAAATCAAGCAAATTGTTATAGGAAAGCTCTTTGCCTTGGAGCAGTTCCCCGCCCAGCGGGCTGGCCTGGGGGGTAGTGCCGTATAGGCCAGCGTTTTGGTGGGGATTTTCGCCGTAGCGCAGGGCTTGGGTTTGGTGCAGGGTCAGGGTGAGGGTGGCTGGTAAGGGGGTGGTGGAGGGCGTGTCCACGGCCGTGAGACCCTCCAAATACGCCGCAATCGCCGTGTCATACTCCCGCGTGTGCTGGAACGCCTTCAAAGCCAGCCGCTGGCGCGTTGCTGGTGCCACCGCGCCGTGCGCTCGCAACTCCTGCAACACCACCCCATAATCAGCAGGGTCACAAATGACCGTCACTCGGTCAAAATTTTTGGCGGCGGCGCGTAACAGCGTCACCCCGCCAATATCTATTTGCTCAATCGCCTCGGCCAAAGTGACGCCCGCTTGGGCGACTGTCTCCGCAAAGGGATACAGATTACAGACAACCATCTCCACTGGTTTAATATCATTGGCCGCTAAATCATCCAAATCAGTTTCTAAATTACGCGCTAGGATGCCCCCATGCACGGCCGGATGCAGGGTTTTGACCCGCCCGCCGAGCATTTCGGGATAGCCCGTCACCGCCGAGACGTCCCGCACGGTCAGCCCTTGTTCGGCGAGCGTGCGGGCTGTGCCCCCGCTGGCAACCAGTTCCCAGCCTAATTCGGCCAACATGCGGCCGAAGCCAATCAAACCCATCTTGTCGTACACGGAAAGAATTGCTCTTGGTTTCATGGGGAGGATTTTACAGTGTCATGTTTCATGTGTCATGTTTTGGGTAGGGTGCGGGGTGCGATGTTTTGTTCATTGTGCCTTACTCATTGTTCATTGAGGCGAGACGGGCTACACTTTTGCCATGAGCGACTGACTGACTGATTGACTCAAAAAGGATTTCCTCCCCATGCCCCCTATCTACTATATCAACGGCCGTTTTGTGCCCCAGCCAGAGGCGACTATCTCTGTCCATGATTTGGGCTTGGTGCGGGGCTATGGCGTGTTTGAATATACGCGCACCTATCAGCGTCGCCCGTTTGAGTTAGCGGCGCATCTGCAACGGCTGGCCTATTCGGCGGAGCAGTTGGAGTTGCCCCTGCCATATGATTTGGACAAGATAGGGGCGTTGGTGCAGGAGACGATTGCCCAAAATCCGCATCTGCCAGAGTTGGGTTTGCGGCTGATGGTGACGGGGGGCATCTCGCCCAGTTTGCTCTATCCAACGGAGAAGCCAAGCCTGTTGATTTTGGCGACGTCTCCGGCCGTTTTTCCAGAGGAGCTATACGAGACGGGGGGCAAGGTGATAACGACCACGCTGGGGCGGCTGTTGCCCGATGTGAAGAGTTTGAATTACATCACGGCCGTGCGGGCCTTGCGGCGGGCGAAAGCGGTGGACGCCGTCGAAGCGATTTACATAGACCCAGAAGGGTATCTATCCGAAGGAACGACCTCGAGCCTAGTAGCGGTGCGAGGTAATGAGCTACTCACCGCGCCCGACGGCCACGTGCTCAACGGCATCACTCGCAATGTCGTTCTGCGCCTCGCCGCCGAGATAGGGTACAGCACCACCCAACGCCTCATCCACCGCGAGGAACTGCCCCAGCTAGACGAGCTATTCCTGACCTTCTCCGCCAAAGAGGTGCTAGGCATTCGCCAGATAGACAAACAGGCTCTGCCCGCCCCTGGCCCCGTCACCCGCGCCCTGCGCGAGCGGTTTCAGGCGTATACAAACCTGACATTTAACACCTGACAGAAGGAGGAAAATCTTGTATGCTGGAGGTTCGGATTTCAGTCGGTCAGTCGGTCGGCTCATCATTGCACATATCGCCCATTTAGAGAAAGGGAGGAAGAGAGTAAAAGCCTCTCTTACTCTCTTATTCTCCCACTCTCTTATTCTCCCACTCCCCTACTCCCTAATCACACCATGCCCTACCTCACCGATAGCCGCCTCGCCAACCTCGCCGCCCGACGCATTCACCAATCCTTTCTCATTTATCGCAACCAATTTATGAGCATTACCCATCGTGCCAAGGAGCAGTTTGAAACCCGCAACTGGGTCGGCCAGCGGCAAGATGCCATCGCACGGCTCGATTTATACAAGGCGATTATCAATCCGCTGGTCGAAGAGATATGCGACCTGCTCGACGAACGTCTACACGAAAAAATAATCTGGGCCAGCATGAAGGCAGTCTACTCCAGCTACATCGAAGACAGCCAAGACTGCGAAATTGCTGAGACCTTTTTCAACTCCATCACCCGCCGCATTTTCGACACCATCGGCGTAGACCCCCAAATCGAATTTGTAGACACCGATTTTGTCATCCTGCCTCCGCCCGAAAAAATGCTGTATCGCACCTATAGTGCCCAAAATAATTTAGCAGAGGTGATTACGCGCATGTTGGCTGATGTGAACTGGACAGCGGGCTTTGAGGATGTGACGCTGGATAGCTGGCGCGTGGCGCAACACATCGAGCAACATTTACTGGAACGGGGCTTGCCCCGCCTGCCGGGCCGTATCGAGATGTTGCGGACTGTTTTTTATCGCGGCATGGGGGCGTATCTGGTGGGGCGCATGGTGGCGGGTGGTCGCGCCATTCCGCTCGTTTTGTCGCTCCTGCACGAGGAGCGCGGTATTGCCGTGGACGCCGTTTTGTTGGATGAGAACAGCGTCAGTATTTTGTTCAGCTTTGCCCGCTCCTATTTCCATGTGGTGGTGGAACGGCCGTACGACCTGATTCAATTTTTGCGCACGCTAATGCCGCGCAAGCGCACGGCCGAGTTATACATCTCTATCGGTTACAACAAACATGGCAAGACGGCCCTCTATCGAGATTTTCTCTACTATCTGGCCCACTCCGAAGACCAGTTCCGCATCTCGCGGGGGCAACGGGGCATGGTGATGATTGTGTTTGATTTGCCGGGCTATGATATGGTGTTTAAGGTGATTAAAGACCATTTTGCCCGCCCGAAACGAACCACGGCCGTGCAGGTCAAAGAAAAATACGCTTGGGTTTTCCGCCAAGACCGAGCCGGGCGGTTGATAGACGCGCAGAGCTTTGAACATCTGGAGATTAGCCGACATCGCTTTTCGGAAGAGCTACTGGCTGAATTAGAAGAACATGCCCAACAGGCGGTCAGCATCGGCAAGGAGACGGTCATCATTCATCATTGCTACATCGAGCGCAAGGTCGTACCGCTCGATATTTATCTGCGGGAGGCGGAACACGACACGGCCGTGGAAGCGGTGTATGAGTACGGGCAAACCATCAAAGACCTAGCCTATAGCAATGTGTTTACGGGGGATATGCTTCTCAAGAATTTTGGGGTGACGCGCCACGGCCGTGTGGTTTTCTATGATTATGACGAACTGTGCCCGCTCCAATCCTGCAATTTTCGGCGCATTCCCACCTCCTATCATGATGATGATGAGCTGAGTGATGGACCGTGGTTCCCCGTGGCCGAAAATGATATTTTCCCCGAGGAGTTTGCTCGTTTTGTGGGCTTGACCCCTGCTTTGAGAAAGGCGTTCACGGCCGTGCATGGCGACCTGTTCGACACCGATTTTTGGCAGAGCGCCCAGCAAAACATCGCCGCCAACAACTATTTACACGTTTATCCCTACCGCCCCGAGCAACGCCTGCACGGCTGAAAATTCGGGTAACTTTAGCGGTCTGGCTCAGCTATAATCACACGCATGAGCAACCAAACGCCCCACGACAACTTCTTTCGCGCCAGTTTTGAGCGCGTGGAAATCGCCCAAAACTATCTGCAAGAGTACGCCCCACCCGACTTGGTCGCCCAGCTAGATTTGGACGCGATGCAGTTGGTGTCGGACAGCTTTATCGATGAGGAGATGTCCAAAGAGCAGAGCGACGTGCTGTATGAGGTGCGTCTAGCCAACGGGGAACCTGCTTATGTGTACTTCTTGTTTGAGCATAAAAGCTACCCCGACCGCATGGTGGCTTTTCAACTGCTACGCTATCAGGTGCGTATCTGGGAGCGGCAATGGCAGAATGATAAACGGCTTTCCGCTGGTGATTTATCACGGCACACGGCCGTGGAAAATCGCCACCGACTTCGCCAGCCTGCTCATCCATGACCCCGTCCAAGCCGAGCGGCTCAAGCCTCATCTACCCCGCTTTGAGTACCAAATCCGCGACTTTTCCCACCTTTCGGATGAAGAGATACGGGGCAGAATTTGGCTTCGCGCCGCCCTCGCCACCCTGCGCGCCATTTTTGACCCCGATTTGCATGAGCAATTGCCTCAGCTCATCAAGCTCATTTTTGCGTTAGAAGAGGAACATACGGGGCTGGAATATATTAAGCTGGTTTTGTATTATTTGAGTAAAGCAACCGAGAAAGTGAGTCGTGAGCAGTTACAACAAGTGTTATTACAGCAGGGTTCACAAGGAGAGAAGCTGATGGGTACAATTGCCCAAGAGTACATTCGTGAAGGCATTGAAATAGGCATTGAAAAAGGGATTGAAACTGGCATTGAAAGAAACCTAAGAGAGAACATCGCCGAGATATTAGCGGTGCGGCTGGGCGTGCCCGAGGAAACATATGCCCTTCTACTCGAGCGCATTACGGAGCGTGACGCCTTGCGCCGCTTGTTGCTGTTGGCCTCCACGGCCGTGTCCCCCACCGAATTTGAAACTGGTTTACCCCCACAAGGAACGATATGACAAACAAAGTAAAAGTAGGCCAACTTAGCAATTTTGAATCTGGAACCCTCAACACCGTCTCGGTAGAAGGCGAAAGCGTCTTAATCGCCAAACTGGCCGACGGCCGTGTGTGCGCCGTCAAAAACCAATGCTCCCACCTTCCCCTGCCCCTTAATCGAGGCAAACTCGAAGGCGAACTAATAACCTGCCCCTGGCACAACTCCCAATTTAACGTCTGCAGTGGCAAAAATATTGACTGGGTGATGGGCGTGGCGGGCGTCAAAATGCCCGACTGGTCACGCCGCCTCATTGCCCTCGGCCGTGACGCCCAAGACCTGACCACCTATGAAGTCCACATTGAAAACGACGACGTATTTATCCTCCTGTAGTAACCATTACCCTAGATTGGACCAATTCACTCTGGTGAGTATGGCATTGTGCGACTAAAATTGGTCCAATCTCCAGAGAGCGTTAATCGTTACCGCCTGTATCAAAAATGAGAATTAAGCAGTGTGAAGTAGCGCGAGCTTCTCACTGCTTACTTCTCCACTGCTCGAGACCTTCCCCCGTTCTTCATCCTTCTAACACCCCTCTGACACCCTACTAGCGCATCATTTACATGTCAAGCGTAAGCTATATGATATACGGAACACATCCGTTTAATGCACAGCTTACAGCACACAGTGCTATCACCCACAAACTAAAACAAAAGTCCATCATATTGCATTGGTCATGTCTTGCTAAAACAGATGTAATTGTGTCGCTTTCAAGAAGCGATAAAATGCTTCGGCGTGGCCTGCGGCCACGCCACCCAGTAAAGATGGTCATTTTTT
>JBGTIZ010000063.1:0-2682 GCA_041745395.1 Promineifilaceae bacterium (SeqCode)
CTAAAATACTATGCACTGCAAGTGCATAGGTTTGGCACTAAAGTGCCTTCGGTGACTTTCGCACCGACTGAAAGCTGAGGGACTAAAAGTCCATAGCTTTCACTATCAATACGCTTAAGCGCACTGAAAGTCATTCGAAACAGTAAATCAGCGGCCGAGGTAAGAAAAACATGGATACGCACATTGATCCTGATGGTCAAGTTTTCTTCGCGCAAATTGCCACCTATTTATCCCTAGAAGACCGCAAGCGTGTCCGCGAAGCCTTTGACCTAGCTCGCCGCGAACACGGAGACGTTTGTCGCCTTTCAGGTGAGCTATTTTTTACCCACCCCCTAACTGTTGCCTACTACTTATCCGAGCATTACGTTGACGCCTCAGCCCTGATTGCCGCCCTGTTGCATGACGTGGCCGAAGATACTAGCGTATCGGTGGCTGAGATAGAGGCGCAATTTGGGCTAGAAGTGGGCAAAATCGTTGATGGGCTGACTAAGTTTGACCGCGTGACCGCACAGGCCGAGTTAGGTCGTAAGCTGACGGCTGACGAGGTCAAAGAGGCCACGTTGCGCAAACTATTTGGCATGATGGCAAATGACGTGCGCGTAGGCATTGTCAAAGTGTTTGACCGCCTGCACAACATGCGCACCATTAAATCCATGTCGCCCCACAAACAAGAGGAAAAAGCCCAGGAGACGCTAAACGTGTACGCGCCTTTAGCCAATCGCTTGGGCATGTGGAAGGTCAAAAATGAGCTACAAAAGCTGTCTCTGGAAGTCCTAGAACCCGAATATTTCCACGAGTTGCAGACCTATATTGAGTGGCGCGAAGCAGAGCAAGATGAGCAGTTTCAGGCTATTGCTCAAAAGATATTGAGCGACCTGAATCAAAATAGTGTGCAGGTGGTCGAGGTTTCGACCGCGCCCATTAACATTTATGAGCTTTATCAACATGTGAAGGCGCGGGGTCAGATGCGACTCTCACGAGAGTCTGAGTTTCCGACACGCATTGTGGTCATGCTCAAGGATTTGCCAGATTGTTATCTGGCCTTGGGGCGGATTCATGCGCTGTGGCGGCCTGTACCAGGGGAATTTGATGATTATATCGCCGCCCCGCGTGAAAATTTATACCGTTCGTTACACACCACGGTGGTGTATCAGGGGCGGCAAATAAAGGTTCGCTTTCGCACGTTGGGGATGCACATTGAGTCACAAATGGGGGTGCTAACCAAATGGGTGGGCAGTTTTACCATGCCCCTCTGGCCGCGTGAGGTCTCGAACCGCATTGATGAGATGCTTTCGGCTATTAGCGAGAGCATTGACCAAGATGGTCAGGATATGGGGGGAGGGATGCAGGCCATTCTGGATGATGTGTTTAGAGACCAGATTGTGGTGTATACGCCGAATGGGGAAATGCGGGAGATGCCTCGGGGAGCAACTGCCCTAGACTTCGCGTACACGATTCATACGGAAGTGGGGCATGGCTGTCGGGCGGCCACGGTCAATGGGCACGATGTGCCGCCTAATTATCAGTTGCAGGATGGGGATAGCGTCAAGATTTTGCGGCGGGGGTCTCATCCACAGCGGGCATGGCTAGATGAGAATTTGGGTTATTTGCACACAACGGTGGCGAAGGCGGCCGTGCGGCGGTGGTTCCGGCGCTTGCCGCGTAAGGAAGCGATACAGCAGGGCAAGGAGCTATTGCAGGATGAGTTAGCAATGCTGGGTCTGTCTGATTATTCTCATTTGTTGGTGGCGAGCTGGTTTGGGTTTACACAGCCGGCAGAGATTTATCACGCGCTGGGGCGGGCGGAGATTTTACCCACGGCCGTGGCAGGGAAAGTCCTCACCGATAGTTGGGCCCAACAACCCACCAGCGAAACCGACCAACAAGTTGTTACCTCCCACGACGGTGAATGGTTCATCATCGAAAACACCGGCGGCCGTCTTGCCCGCATGTGCGGGACCTGTAACCCACGTCCTGGCGACCGCATCGTCGGGTATATTCGCACAGATGGCGGTGTGACCACCCACGGCATCTCCTGCGCCCTGTTGCGCCACGACGATATGCGCGGCGGCCGCTTGCTCAAATTGCGCTGGGGCGACGAAGCCAAAAAGAATGCCCAGCCCGTCTCCATGCGCATTGACGTCCATGACCGGGACGGTCTGCTCTCCGAGATTGCCAACCTGATGCGAGATGAGCAGATTAATATCACCCTGCTTTGTTCGCGCTCCATTGATCGCCACGGCCGACGACAGGCCACGATTATTTTGGGCTTTGCGGTAGCGGGGGTGCGCCAACTGGTGGGCATTGTGCATCGCATTCAGGCGATGGTGAATGTCTTTTCGGTACAACTTTTACCGACCTATAATAATTTCAAACAGATGTCTCCAACCCAGTCGGAAACGCCTCATACAGATAACGCGCACGAGCACGAGCATCAAGAAGGTACATTTGCTCCAGAAAGCGGGGCGTTTTGTCCCTTTGTGATGTTGATGGGTGGCGGGGCTTCTATCATGGAAAATAGGCAATAGATTAGATGTAACTACAGCAATTCCCGTAGCTAACGAATTTTCCGCATAAATTAAAGAAATGATGGTGTTGTTTTCAGCAATTTTGGTTTCCTCAAAGAGAAAACGAAGCCATAAAATAGACCCAAAATCGGCTTGTTACTACCTATAGGCAGGC
>JBGTIZ010000064.1:0-2756 GCA_041745395.1 Promineifilaceae bacterium (SeqCode)
GTGTGGGCGTACGCCCCAACGAAAAAATTACCCTTTCCCGTGCGTTGTGACCGCAGGTCACGACGAAGCAGTCTACAAAAAGTGCAAACATACTTCTTGGTCATACTTGAGCAATCCAACGGCTGGAAAAATTTCTGTTAAGCTGAAGCAAGCGGGGTGAGCATACCGTTTAGGTGGGTGACTAGCTAGATGCCTATATGATTTCTTACAAGAGCAATTTAACCTACCCAATTAAGCCAATCAAGTGAGGATTGCCTAAAATGAATCAAGCGATTAATACCACAGCCCTGTCCACAACGGCTTATCAACCAGCTAAAATTTTACTCATCGAAGATAATTACGAAACGGTACGCCTGATGTCGGCGATGTTGCAACGCGGGGGGTTCCAAATTTTTACGACGGAATCTGGTGAGGAAGGGGTGGCGATGGCCGCCGAGGTGATGCCAGATTTGATTTTATGTGATGTTATGATGCCGGGCATGGACGGGCGGGAGGTGTTGCGTGTGTTGCGTGGGCAGTCTGACACAGCGATGATTCCGTTTATTTTTTTGACGGCGATGGTGCGGCATGAGGATATGCGGACAGGGATGGAGCTAGGCGCGGATGATTATCTGACCAAGCCGATTCAGGCGAATGCGTTGCTGAATGCGGTGAATAGCCGCTTAGCCCGGCATCAGCAGTTGCAAACAAATCGGCTGGAAGTGTTTACGCAACGGCTGGTTTTTGCTCAAGAGTCGCAGAGAGAGCAGATGGCGTATCGGCTGGAAAATGATGTGAATCAGTCGTTGCGTAGTTTGGAATTTATTTTGAATTTGATGGATGCGCCGCGTCAGGAGGATGTGGCCTTGTTTGGGGGGGCGAGGGAGTTGTTAGCAGGATTGATTGACAAGGTTGAGGTGCTTTCGCAGGAGATGCACCCGACGATGTTGGGTCGCTTGGGGCTGGTTCCCGCCCTGCGGTGGCTGACGGAGCAGTATGATGTGGTGATTACGTTTGAAACGGATGAGATAGAGTATGTGTTTGCGGAACCGCTGAAGGTGTGTTTGTTCCGTTTGGTGCAGGAATCTTTGAATAATATTGTGCGTCATGCCCAAGCGGAGCAGGTGAAGGTTAGTTTGAAGTATGCGCCCCCGTTTGTGGAGTTGCGGGTGGAGGATGATGGGGTGGGGTTTGATTTGGAGCAGGCGTTGCAGTCGGCGCGGAGTATGGGGTTGCAACAAATGTATAGCTTGGTGGCGTGGCAAAAGGGGGAGTTGCATATTACGTCGGCGGTGGGGGAGGGCACGGCCGTGTACGCGCTTTTACCCCAGGCGGAAATGACCATCGCCATGGCCGACCAATCCGTTTCCCGCCGCTTCCTGCGTCGTTTGGCGAGTCGTGCGCAAAGCCCCACGGCCGTGTCTGCCTCGACTAGCTCTGTAAAAATCGTCTTGGCGATGGAGCAGGCGTTGCAGAGGCAGGGGTTGCTCCGGTTGTTGCAGGCCAACTCCCAATTCCAAGTGCTGGGGGAAGTGTCCGACTTGGACCAAGCTGTGCCCGTTATTGAGCAGTATAAGCCCCAGTTGGTGATTATTAACCCGATTGCGGCTGGGAAGAATGCGCGGGAGGTGTTGCACACGATTACGCAAGCGTGCCCAAACACGGCCGTGTTGGTCATTAGTTCTGCCACCCACAACGAATACGTCATTGCCGCCCTCGAGAGCGGGGCGCATGGTTACATCCCCAACAACGCCACCATCACTGATATGAATACCGCTATTATGCGTGTGTCCCAAAAACAACATTATCTCAGCCCAGACCTCAACCTTGATTTGGCGCGGTGGCAGGATAGTAAGCGGGCTTCTTAACCGGAGTTTACAGATTGATCCAATCTTAAAGATTGGACCAATCTTCCTAGCAATCATAAACAGAGGAAGCATGAAAATTTCTGTCATTATTTGTGCCCACACCGAAGAACGTTGGCAGGATTTGGTCGAAGCCGTGGCTTCTGTGGCGGGGCAAACATTGCCACCCTACGAGATTGTGTTGGCGATTGACCATAACCCGACCTTGCTGGCGCGGGCGAGAGAGAAGTTTCCCACGGCCGTGGTTGTCGAAAATGTCCAAGAGCGCGGCCTAAATGGGGCACGCAACAGCGGTGTAGCCGCCACCAGTGGCGATGTCGTCGCTTTTCTGGATGACGACGCCGTAGCCAATCCCAACTGGCTGGCCGAATTAGCCGCCGCCTACACCAGCCCCGATATCGTGGGCGTGGGTGGTAAAATCAACCCCATCTGGCTGACAGGCCGCCCCGCGTGGTTCCCCGAAGAGTTCTATTGGGTTGTCGGTTGCACCTATCGCGGCTTGCCTACGGAAACAGCCCCCATTCGCAATTTGATTGGCTGTAATATGTCCTATCGGAGAGAAGTCATTATTGAGCTAGACGGCTTCCGTAATGGCATCGGCCACGTGGGGGGACGACCACAGGGGGATGACGAAACGGAGTTTTGCATCCGTTTGCGCCAAGCAAAGCCAGAAACGACGCTCCTCTATCAGCCCTCCGCCGAAGTAGGGCACAAAGTGCCGGGGAGTCGCGCCAACTGGGGGTATTATCGCTGGCGTTGCTATTTGGAAGGGCGGTCGAAAGCGTTGTTGTCCCGTATTGTGGGGGCAAATGACGGCCTTTCCTCGGAGCGGACTTATACCCTGAAGGTGTTGCCGCTGGGCGTGTTGCGCGGGGTGGGGGACACGGTGCGGGAGCGGCATTGGGGCGGCTT
>JBGTIZ010000065.1:0-9609 GCA_041745395.1 Promineifilaceae bacterium (SeqCode)
ATGTCGCCAAACAACGTTTTGCCGACGTGATCGACATGATGCGTAGCCCCCAACGCAGTACCTTCGCCTTCGTCATGTATCCCGAATCCACCCCCATCATCGAAGCGTACCGCGCCAGCCAAGAGCTAGCCACACTCGACATCCCCACGGGGCTGACCGTGGCCAACTTTGTCATCCCCGCTGAAGAGGCGAACACCCCCTTCACCCAAGCCCGCCGCACCATGCAAGCGCGTTATCTAGCCGAAATCCAAGAGCGATTCGACACCCCTGTCATCACCATTCCGCTCATGCCGCAAGAGGTGCAGGGACTAGAGATGCTGGCCGCTCTGGGCGAGCAGATGTATCCACAACCTGTTTTTGCTTAGTAAGCGGTCAAAAAATACGCAGGCGTTTAGCAATCAGAATGGGTGAATTGCTTAATTGCAGAATGGTTAATGGCGCGTCATGGGAACGCCTCGGTTAATCATTCACCAATTCATCAGTTCAACAATTCACCAATTTATCTGTTCCCGTTAATGCCGCACGTCATCTATTTTGCAAATCGCTATGTTAAAAATGACCGCTTACTTAACGTCTGGACTGATAGTAGGGCAAAGGCATGCCTTTGCCCTATCAAACATGGAGATAACCTTATGACTGCCCCCGCCAAGATAGAAATCATCGGCTCGCCCATCGCTTGTGAGGATGGGGTCAAGGAAACGTGGCGGGATTTGGCTAAATGGCTGGGTCAAAAGCTACAGATGAAATATGACACGGCCGTGTCCCTCACCTACTATGACCTCTTCGACCCCGACTGCCCTCCCCTGCCCGACAATGCCCAACTCCCCCTCGTCTTGATCAATGGCGTGGTCATCACCAACGGCGGCAAGCTCTCCATGCCCGCCATCAGCCGTCATCTCGCCACGCTGGGCATTGCCCCCCGCTAACTTGCTCCCCAATGGGTATAGGAACTCAGTTCCTACGCAGTGGCACAGAAACATGAGGCGTATCACCTGTAATGGGTGACAGATGTCTGCCATAAACAGGGGGGCGGCTCGTTATAATAGGGAGCATGATGAGATTTTTGCGCTGGTTCTATTCGCTAGCTCTTGCGGTGGGGGTGATGTTGATGGTTGCTAGTTGCACGGCCGTGGACAGCACCCAAACCATACACACGGCCGTGTTCAATTTAATTGGACACGGCCGTTTTTTTCCTCACTCACGCCTTCTATCCCCCATTTTTTGAGACAGCCAGCGGCGCAACTCCGCCCGTAACAAGTGGTATAAAATTGATTAAGCCGTCTGTGGGAAAAATTTGCACATATGACCCCCCCCCCTACCCTTTTTTTGAGACATCAATCGGCCCCTTTATCCAAAGCGGTGTCCGAATTGAACACGGCCGTGTTTCACCCCATTTTTGGCAATACAAGGCGCACCAGCGAAAATCCCATGAACAACACACCTGATTTAGACGATGAACTCCAACCCGAATACGACCTCCAAAATCTGCTTCCCCATGCTGGGCGTGGCAAATATGCCGCTGGAACCAACCTCATCCTCCTCGACCGCGACACGGCCGTGGCTGGTGGCGACCATCTATGATACTGAATACGTATAATAGACGGCGGCGGGCCACCGGCCACAAAGGGGGAAAATGTCTGGGATACAACTGGGCTTTTTCTGTAGCGCCATGGCCCGCGGCAATCGTCTGCCAGAACATTGCAAAGCCCTGTTTCCAGAGAGCGCAAAACCACCCATAAAAAACAAAAAAGCTGACAGGTCTTTCGAGACCTGTCAGCTTTGCGTAAAGCTAAATCGGTTAGTTGCGGATGAAGAAAGCCGGGGTCGTCGTAGTCCATACGTTGCCCAGACGGATATTGTTGTTATTTTGCGCCCCAGCCTGAGCCAGGCGCAGATCTTTGAATGAGGTGGTATTGGTTGCCTGGTACGGCCGTACCACTGCCACATGTCCTGTAGTGGCCGCTAGGGCTGGTTTGCCGGCGTTTACATGATTGATCAATCGGGTCATATCCGCCGCATTTGTCGCCGGGTAAATCCGCGTCCACCCATTGCCTGCAATTAGCCAATTGTATAAAGGCGCCGCGCCGATAGTCGCCGGATCGCTGGCACTCTTAATGGGTAAAGGTACGCCCATCGCCCGCATTACGTCGCCCGCAAATGTGTTGCAATAAGTATACCCGCTGGAAGCGACATACCGATTATTATTACCGGCGGCAAACTGTTGAATAACAGTGCGGTATAAAGCCTGACTGCGCATACTGGACATACTGGTTACAGGCGGAGCTAGAGGGAATTGTCCCAGTTTGCCATGAATAGAATCCAACCATTTTACCGGCGTTCCGCCAGTCAAGTTGGCGGCGGTTATCGAACCGTTAGTGTTCAACTGAACGGTCTGGTTTAGTTGGTTTGCCGCTGCATAAGCTGGTTTTGAACCACAGCTATTGGCTTTCAGCCAACCGCCTGCCGACCAGCCGCCGCCATCATGCGGCCACCAGACATGACCATTAAACGTAATAGAGCGTCCCGTAATCCGGACAATAGTGTTGTCGGGAATGCGCTTGATTATCGCCCCGCCCGTGCTAGGCACAACGCGCACCGCCAGCCCGCCGGAACTTCTGGAATTGTAAACAATAGCGCAGCTACCCTGACTATAATTTGTATTGGCCGACGAACTGTCGACGATACCTAAAATAAAAATAGACGCTAAAAGCGTGGCAAACCAGTAAACGTAAAATTTTCGCATTGCTGCCTCCGTTGTATTGTTTGAATAGTACCAATAGCGAGTTGCATTATCGCTCTTACTTATTAGAATGATGGCAATGCACTCCAAATAGTGTGATGTAGCACTCCGAATTTTCTCCACAGTTTGCGGAGTTGTTTTTGATAATCGTTCAGTCTTGACAGGTTTCCAACAGCTAAAATCCGTCAGGACTTAAGAACAACGGGAACTGCCTATGTCAGGGGAACGATTTGCCGACCTGCTTTCACAAGCGATTCGCCGTATCGCTGCCAATGAAAATAAGACAACTCGAATAGTTCAGGACACATTAGGGTACGCTATCGGCCGTCGCAGCGGCGGCAGTAGTCTGGATTATTGGCGGCGCGGCCATATTCCGAACAACCATGCCGAAATTGAAACACTCACTACTGAGCTTGCCCGGCGCGGCGGTTTTTTTGCATACGCAAGAGATTGAGCTATTTCTCAAAATCACCCAGCACCCCGACTGGCGTTCATGGTTAGAGAATTTGGGCTGTTATTTGCCTCAGACAGCGCGGCCCACTGAACGGCATGGCGAGGAACGGCCGTTTACCGAAGAGTTCAATCCATTTGTGATAGGCGTTCCCATTACTCATCCACGCCATTTTTTCGGTCGTCAGCAGGAAACAAACCGCATTCTTAGATTTCTCAACCGGTATCCATTGCAAAATACCGTTATTCGCGGGCAGCGGCGCAGTGGCAAAACGTCGCTACTCCATTATCTGCGCCAAAGTCAAACAGTGACGGTTAGCCAGTTACGGCCGTCGCAACAAAACAGGCCCGAACTACAAAACCACGCCTGGATTATGGTAGATTTTCACGATCCTCGTCTGGCAAATCCTGAAACCCGGCTGCGGCATATTGCCAAACAGATGAATGTCGCCTTGACGCCGCCATACAACTATGATCGCTTTCTGGACGCCGTAAGCGAAAATATCTCACAGCCAACCGTGATGCTGATTGACGGAATTAGTGTGGGGCTGGCCGCTCGCACCATAGACCCAAGTTTTTGGCAAATGTTGTATATGTTAAGCGGTTACGGCCGTCAAACGCCGGTAGGGTTTGTGGCGACATTACAACTACCGCTTGAATATCTGCTGCAAGAGCATCCTGAAATCGAATGTTTCGCCCATTTGCTGGGACACGAACTCGTCCTCGGCCCAATTGACCAGGCCAGCGCCCTAGAATTGATATCTTCTTCGCCAATCCCTTTTCCTGAAGAGGATACAGCCTGGATTTTAGAAAAAAGTATGCGCTGGCCCTTTTTATTACAGATATTGTGCAATGCGTGTCTGACGGCCCTAGAGAGTGAAGAGGCATCCGATCTCTGGCGCAAAACAGCCGAACGCCGCCTGGCCGCCTATCAATACCTAGCGTTCGATCAATCCGCAGAGGTAGAGAGCTAATTTTGATCGCCAACGACCGTACTCGTAGGCCAAGTATCATGCTAATCAGATCGCTCCCGTTTATACTATGCGATTATGCTTTCAATCTTGACCGCTGATAATTGACGACGGACGATAGTCTAAACAGAGATTTTATGAACGATTCAACCATTTCTTCTTATTCACCCGACCGTCGCTGGCGATTTGAGTGGGCGCTGACCGTTCTTCGCAGCCCCCGCCGCGCCTTCGCCGAAATTGCCGCCGCCGATAGCGCAGTGTGGCAAACCCCACTTCTACTTCTAGCCATCAGTGGGTTGTTGCGTACTCTGGTGGCGGGTTCGTTGCAAGCGGCGGCGGCCAGTGGGGAAATCCCCTTGCCTCTGGGATTTGAGTATTACACGCCGGAGCAACAGGCACAGTTTATGCAGGCGGCCACGGCGACGAATAGCCCCGTGTTTGTTTATGTGTTACCAGCAGTGATGGGGTTGGTCGGGCTGTTTTTTAGCTGGTTATTGCTGGGCTGGATATTACATTTGGTGCTGACGCTGCTGGGGGGGCGGAATAGTAGCCAACAGATGCTGAATCTGACTGCGTGGGCGATGCTCCCGCTGGTGTTGCGGGATGTGGTACAGACGTTGGCGATGGCGCAGACGGGGCAACTGTTGACGGGGTTGGGGTTATCGGGCTTGGTGGTAGCGGACGGGACATTGGCGACAGCTTATTTAGCGGCTATGTTGCGCCAAGTAGATTTGTATTGGGTGTGGCAGGTGGGGTTGCTGTTGTTGGGGGGGCGGGTGGCATCCACCTTGGGGTGGCCGAAGGTGTGGCTTTCGGTGGCGTTTACGGTGATGGGATTGCTGTTATTGGGGGGACTGCCAGCATTGTTGGGGGCGATGTTAGGGGATTTGACGGTTATTCAACCGTTTTTTTAGGGTTTTCGGCAGGAGAGGATATGACGGCATTGTTGGAAGTGCGGGGGTTGCGTAAGTCGTATCAGATGGGGCGGGAGGTGGTTCATGCTTTGGCGGGGGTGGATTTGGATGTGGTGGCGGGGGAGTTTTATGCGGTGATGGGGCCGTCCGGGTCGGGAAAAAGCTCGTTGCTGTATTTGGTGGGGGGGCTGGATAGGCCAACGGCGGGGCGAATTGTGTGGCACGGCCGTGGGATTGAAGAGATGGACGAAAACGACCTTGCCCTTTATCGGCGGCGCACCATCGGCTTCATTTTCCAATCCTTCAACCTCATTCCCTCACTGACCGCCTTAGACAATGTTGCCTACCCCCTACGTTTTGATGGTGTACCCCGCCGTCAGCGGCAAGAGCGGGCGTATGAACTATTGCAACAAGTAGGGTTAGGCGAACGGGTGTTGCACCGCCCCACCGAGCTGTCTGGCGGGCAACAGCAGAGGGTGGCCGTGGCGCGGGCACTCATCAACAACCCGCCAATTATCTTGGCGGATGAGCCAACGGGTAACTTGGATACCACGAGCGGGCAGAGCATTATGGCGTTGTTAGCGGATTTGAACCAGCAGGGTCGCACCGTTTTGGTAGTGACGCATGACCCGCGTATGGCGGAGTTTGCCACGCAAACGGTGCAATTGTTGGATGGTAAAATTGTGGCTTGATAAGGCTGGAGGGGCGGTAAAAAGGGTACTGACCAGCTTGTACGGAAGTTGGTTGTAACCGTTTTAACGACACTCGTGCTTAACTCCTGCGTTCAGAATCATAGGTGAATGATGCGATTATTTCCTGTTGTTATGCTTTTGTTCGGGTTAAGCACGGCCGTGTTTCTCTTCTGGCCGCCACTTCCCTCAAGCGTCGCCCAAACGGTAGATGGGACGGCTACGATAACGCCTACCATCATCATTACCCTCAGCGTGAACAGCGTACAACCCAATAATGTACTGAATAGCTTTGCCAGTGAGTTAGCCGTTACGGGGCAAGGGTTTGCTGACGGAGCCGTCGTCATGCTGGAAGGGTACGGCGGCTTGCAAACCAGCTATGTTAGCGGTAATTTGCTCACGGCCGTGTTACCCATTGGCGTTCCTGCGGGAACCTACAGCATCCGCCTCCTCAACCCCGATGCGAGCAGTGCCCTCTTGCTCAACGCCCTTACCATTCGCGCCACCAGCGAAACCCCTACCCCAGCCCCCACCGACACCCCAGCACCCACCGCCTTTGTCCGTCCCCAACTGGTCATTAGCAGTTACGGGGCCAGTAGCGAAGCCATCACCCCCAACAGCAACCTTGCCTTTGAGATGACCCTTGCCAATGCGGGGCAAATCGAAGCCCGCAACGTCACCATCACCTTCAAGGCAGGGGATTTTATCCCCCGTGACACGGGCGGCATTCAAGCCTTCGGCCCACTAGGCGCGGGGCAGAACCATCGCTTCTGGCAACCCCTTTACGCCACGAGCGGCCTCTCTGGGCAAAGCATTGCTACCCTCGAAGCAGTGGTCAGCTACACCGATGCTTACGGCACCAGCTATAACGACACCTTTAACCTCACCTTCCCTGTTATGCGTGTTGCTAGCGGCGGTGGGCCTACTGCTACCCCATCCCCCACCCCCACCGCTACCCCGATACCTACCCTTGCCCCCCGTCTGCGCCCCCAACTCATCATCACCAGCTATGAAACGGATGTGGACAAACTGACACCCGGCACTCAATTCCGCCTAACGCTTGTGGTAGAAAACCAAGGGAATGCGAATGCTGAGCGCGTCACCATGATTGTGGGCGGCGGCACGGCGGGCGGTGGCTCAATCGGTGGCACACCCGAAGCGGGGGGCGGTCTCTCTGGCGCGGGGGGCGAATTCAGCAAATTCGCCCCCGTAGGCTCCTCCAACGTACAATTTGTGGGGGATATTCCCCAAGCGGCGGAGAGTGCCGTCTGGCAAGAGCTAATTGTGAATGCGGCCACCGAAGCAGGCGCATACCCTATCCGCATTTCGTTTGTCTATAATGACCCCAGCGGGGTGCAAATGGTAGATGACCAAGTGGTTACATTGCTGGTCTATCGTCGCCCCGTAGTCACGCTTAATTTTTATATCCCGCCGCCCCCACTGATGGTGGGCGAGATGGGTATGTTGCCGTTACAAGTGGTGAATGGGGGTAAAAATAGTGTCCTGTTTGGTAATTTCACGGCCACGGCCGTGGGCGCAACCTTACTCAACAACCAAATCTTCGTCGGCAACCTTGAACCCAACGGTTTCTTTCCCCTCGACGCCCAAATCATCCCCGATGCCGCTGGCTCACTTGACCTGTTACTCACCCTCGACTATACGGATGATTTCGGCCAAGCACAAACCATCACCCAGACCCTCCCCCTAGAAGTGGGCGAAGCCTTTATGCCCTTCCCTCCCGATGGCGGCGGGGAAGGCGAACCATTCCCGCCCGATTATCAGAATGGCGAAAACCCCACGGAAGAACCCGCTGGTGAAGAAAGCTGGGGCGCATGGCTCTGGCGTGCCCTACTGGGCTTTCTTGGCCTCAGCAGTGCCCGGCCGTAATTGCCGCACGAACAAACAAGGAACACCCCGATGAATGCTTGGGAATTATTATCGTTGGTTTGGGAAAATCTAGCCCGCCGTAAAGGTAGGGTCGCGCTCACGGCCGTGGGGGTCATCATTGGCACCGCCGCTGTCATTCTCCTCGTCTCCCTTGGCGTAGGGCTACAACGCAACGCCACCGAACAACTCGGCAACATCGGCGACCTGACCCTCATCCAAGTTTATCCCACCTACGATGAGGGCAACCCCAGCCGCACTACCCCCACTCAAGCCATCCTCACCGACGAAACCATTGCCACCCTCAGCACCCTGCCCGGCGTACAACAAGTCATCTCCCAAGATTACTTCCAAGGCGGGGCGCAACTCCGTGTTGGCCGCCTCGAAGGCTACGGCTCCCTTATCGGCATAGACACTGCCGATCTTGCCGACCTTGGTCTACGCGCCCAGCAAGGCACCAACGAACTAGAGAAAGGGAGTGTTGTCATTGGTTACAGCGTGCCCCAGAATTTTTATGACCCCTTCCTGCGCCCCGGCCAAGAACCCCCGCCCCCACCTGACCTATTAGGGCAAACCCTCACCGTCAAACTACAAAAATGGGCAAACGATGGCACCGTCATTGAAAAAACGGTGCGCCTCACCGTCAATGGCGTATTGGCCGAATCACGCGGGGAAGCGGATTGGAGCATCTATCTCCCCATGTCCGAATTGGAAGGGTACAACGCCTGGAGCTTGGGCTTGCGTGAGATAGACCGCAACAAAATGGGGTACACCTCCATCATGGTACGGGTAGGCGATACAGATACGGTATTGGAGGTGGCTGACCAAATCACCGCTTTGGGCTACCAAGCTTATACGCCTCAATCCTTTATCGAAGGCATCAACGGTTTTTACACTATCCTACAAATTATTTTTGGTGGGGTGGGGGCGATAGCTCTTTTGGTGGCGGCCATTGGCATTGCCAATACCATGGCCATGGCTATTTTGGAGCGCACCCGTGAAATTGGCCTCATGAAAGCGGTGGGGGCAACCAATCAGCATGTGTTAGGAGTCTTTTTGGGCGAAGCGGCGGGGATTGGCTTTGTTGGGGGGTTGGGTGGGGTGCTGATTGGCTGGGGGTTAAGCGAGGTTGCTAACGTCTTTGTGTTGGCCTACATGGCGGGGCAGGCGGTGGAAACAGGTGTGCCCCCCCCCTCGGTGGCCGTCTCTACACCTTTCTGGTTGCCCATTTTTGCTTTGCTATTTGCCACACTGATTGGCCTGCTTTCGGGTTTATACCCCGCCCTTACAGCCGCAACCATGTCCCCCATTTCTGCCCTGAAATACGAATAGACGTGCTAGCCATTAGTCTGGTTACCAGCCAGAGCTAAAACGTTGCTCCCGCCCCGGTTTGGCTTCGTTGTCCCGTCCTGAAATACACTCACAAAAAAGGCTCATGCACCCCACCGCGCAAAAAGATGGCCAAGATCAGTGGTCTTGAAGTAATCAGAAAATAACGCTGGTCGTGCCAACCCCTACCCCAACCCCTTCAAACCCTACCCGCCACACTCCCCTACCATCCTTGACCGACACCCTTTATACGAGGCGGGACAAATAACGTGGGGCGCATGACCCACCCTCTGGCGTGAGGCTATTAAAGAAAGGGAGAAATGAGCTGGCGGAAGCGGAATTGTTGGAACGGATTGCCCAAGCGGAGCGGGAGGGGTGGAGGGGGTTGGAGAAACAACAATCATTTGCAAACCTTACCCGCTGAAATTGGGCAGTTGGTCAATCTGACGGAATTTAACCTCAGTCGCAACCAACTAACGGCCGTGCCGCCCGAAATTGGGCAGTTGGTCAACCTCACCGAGCTTGGCCTTAGAGACAATAAAGATAAACATGTAGTGGTCACGAATCAGTAACGTACTTTTTTTGACAAAAGGCGTCTCTTCTCAACCGACTAGCTTCGTGGGGGGGGGGGG
>JBGTIZ010000066.1:0-13752 GCA_041745395.1 Promineifilaceae bacterium (SeqCode)
CCCCCCCCCCCCACGAAGCCGCTATTACCGAATTAAATTTTTAAGCCTCAAAAGCCGTTACTACGAGCGGAGAAGTGTGGCATTTTTCTTGAGAGAATCGAGACCAAACCGCACATTCATCCCCCGCAACCAACCCTTTTACTCATTATTCATTACTCATTACTCATTGATTATGTCAACTTATGAAGCAGTTATCGGCCTAGAAATCCATGCCGAGATGTTAACCGAATCAAAAATGTTTAGCGGCTGTCGCGTCGTGGATAGTGTCGAAGCGGAGCCAAACACGGCCGTGGACCCTCTCAGCCTCGGTATGCCTGGCATGTTGCCCGTCATCAACCGTAGAGCGGTCGAAATGGCGATGAAAGTGGGCATGGCTCTCAAGTGCGACATTAACGAATACAACGCCTTCGAACGCAAAAACTACTTCTATCCCGACCTGCCCAAAGGGTATCAAATCTCCCAATACGCCCACCCCATCGCCACCGACGGTTATCTCGATCTGACGCTTGAGAATGGCACGAGCAAGCGGGTGCGCGTGCGACGGGCGCATATGGAAGAAGACACGGGCAAACTGACCCACATCGGCAGCGGCGTGTCGCTCGTGGATTACAACCGCTCCAGCGTCCCCCTGCTCGAGATTGTCTCCGAGCCAGACATGCGCACAGCCGAGGAAGCCCTCGTTTTTGCTACCCAGATTCGCCAAATTTTGCGCTATTTGGACGTGAACAATGGGGATATGGAGAAAGGGGTCATTCGCTTCGAGGCCAATATTAGTATTCGCCCCGTGGGGAGTGACGAATTAAACACGCGGGTAGAGGTCAAAAACCTGAACAGCTTCCGCGCCCTGACGGGTTCGATTGAGTACCAAATCGCGGAGCAGATTAAGACGGTGGAAGCGGGCGGCACGGTGGAGCAAGAAACGCTAGGCTGGGATGAGGAGAAGCGCATCACTTACAGCCAGCGGGGCAAAGAAGATGCGCATGATTACCGCTATTTCCCCGAGCCAGATTTGCCCCCGCTGTTTATCAGCCCCGAATGGCAGGCGCAGGTGCGTCAAGAGTTGGTGGAGTTGCCGCAGGTAAAAATCGAGCGTTATGTCAATGAGTTGGGCTTGTCGGCCTATGATGCGCAGGTGCTGACGGACGAACGCGCCGTGGCGGATTGGTTTGACACGGCCGTGTCCCTCGGCGGCGACCCCAAAAGCGTGGCGAATTGGCTCATCAACAACCTGTTTGCCCTGATGAACGAGCATAAGGTCGAAATCACGGCCGTGGACATTTCGCCCGAGGCGTTAGTTGCCCTGCTGACCCTCATCGAAAAAGATGTGATTAGCAACAATGCGGCCAAGACGGTGCTAACCGAAATGTTTGCCACGGGCAAAGCGGCGCAGGAGATTGTGGATGAGAAGGGGCTGGCTCAGGTTTCTGATGAGGCGGCACTCACGGCCGTGATTAACCAAATCATCGCCGACAATCCCGACACCGTAGCCGACTTTTTGGACGGCAAAGAGAAGCTACGCGGCTGGTTTGTCGGCCAAGCGATGCGGGCCACTAAAGGCAAAGCCAACCCCGCCTTACTCAACAAATTATTGGCTCAGAAACTGGCAGAATTGCAAAATCAGCATAATCAGGACTAAACTCCTATCCGACCACCATTTCAGCCTGACCTCTGGTAGAGTGGCGTAAAGGTGACTTTTTTCCCACCGTTTTTAGGGGGTGGCTCACGGCTTGTTCACGTGTGCCACCTTTTTTTTATGCTATTATCCTTCATACGGCATCAGCTATGAATGTCACCCTATGATGCCACCTTACCGAATGCAGTAATCAACCTCTAAAAACACCTACCAGCGCGGCCGTGATGGTCTCGCTATAAGACGCTATGACTGACAACATTGCCCACCCTTCCCTTCGCCCGCCGACCGCCAGCCGCATAGACCGCCCCCATCGCACCTTTGTCAATCTGCTCATTCTAGGGATTGGGGCGGCACTGGTTGGGCTGTTTAGTTTATACCAAAATATTTTTGTCCTCGATGGCTCTATTGTCAACGCCCTGATTGTGCTGACTGTTAGTGGCTTCATTAACTGGCAAGCGTTCCGCGCTCGGCAAGGCCATGTGGTTTCGGCCGTTCTCATTACCCTTATCCTCGTTTACACGGCCAACTATTTCATCACCTTTCGTATCTCTGGTTTAGGCGCATTGGTCGGGGTTATTACCCTCATCATCGGCTACACGCTCATCTCACAAAGCTTTCCCCAACACCAAATTTTACGCGGCATCACGGTTGTCACCGTGGCTTCGATAAGTTTGATTCTGCTGGACTTGTTCCTGCCCACTCTCCGTAACCCCGTTCCTCCTTCTCTGTTTGCAATTGTAGCCACGCTACTTTCGGGAATTGTCCTACTTTATTTTTTAATATTGGCGCGTGAGTTCAAAAACTATGACCTGCGCTTTAAGTTTATCTCGGCCGTGACCGCCTTGGCGATGATTTCTATTGTCATCACGACAGTCGTCGTCTCACTTATTGTGCAAAATATTCTCACCAATGAGGTCGGGCGCAGTATTCATGATGTCACGGGTTCGCGGGCTTCGGGCATGGGCGAGGCCCTAGCTCGGGAAGTCAATCTTTTGCAAACTGTTTCGCTCAACCCCATCGTGCGGCGCGAGATGATTTTGCAAAATGTCGATTATGGTACCCTATCTCGTGGCGAAATTATCCGTGAGCTAGAGGCACAGGATGCAATTTGGCGCACGACGACTCTGACTCAGAATGAGCTTCTCTTTCAGGAAAACCTTAATAGCGCGGCGGCGCGAGAGTTACGCGCTTTTCAGGCGCAGTTTTTAGATAACTTGGAGCTTTTTATTACAGACCGGTATGGGGGTCTCGTGGCCGCCAGCCATCTTCCTGACCGTTTTTATTATGGCAATGACACTTGGTGGCGGGGCGCGTACAAAAATGGAGACGGGGGCATCTATATTAGTGAACCAGCTTATAACCCCGTGCAAGATACGTATCAGGTCACGATTGCGCTCCCGTTTTATGACCGCAATGACAACAATTTGCTGGGGATTATCCATGCTTCTTATAGCTTGAATGAGCTTTTGAGCATCTTGCTGGTAGATTCAGAGGAAGCATTGGGAGAGGCGGGTCAGATAGACCTTATTTTCCAGACCTTAGCCCTGAGCATCAATGAAGCGGGGGATAATTATGAAGCGTCGCCGCTCAACAACACGGCCGTGGCTCGTCAACAGCTAAGTGAAACAAACGAACTATATGCCGTCTCAGAAATCAACAACGAGCGCAATTTAGTCGCCGAATCCCGCGTTTTCACCACATCACCCTACGGCGTTATCAACAGCTTGGGCTGGGTCATCCTAGCTTATGTGCCCGAAGCCGTCGCGTTACAAGGCGTCAATGCCCAACAGCGCACGCAGATTCTGCTAGGCGTCTTTATTTTGTCTGGCGCCATTCTAGCGGCGGGGTTTGTCGGGCGGATTGTGGCTCAACCGATTTTGGAGCTGACTGATACAGCCCAGCGCGTCGCCGCTGGGGATTTAAACGCCCGGGCCGAGATTAAAACGGGTGACGAAATTGCGGATTTGGCCGTCGCCTTCAACAACATGACCAATCGTCTGCAACAGACCCAACAGCATTTGGAATCGCGGGTGGCCGAGCGTACGCACGCGCTAGAGCTTTCGGCACAAATTAGCCGTAGCTTGTCTACCATTGTAGATCGCGACGAACTAGTTTTACTAGTGGTGCGCCTGTTGCGCGAAGCGTTTAGTTATTACCACGTCCACATTTATTTGCTGAATGAAGCAGAAGGAAAGCTGATCTTAGCGGGCGGGACGGGCGAGGTTGGTCAGACGCTCTTGGCGCAAGGCCATTCGTTGCAAATGGGTCAGGGCTTGGTTGGCCGGGCGGCAGAGAGCAATTCGGCCGTGTTGATTCCTGACGTCTCTCTTGATGAAAGCTGGATAGCCAACCCCCTGCTTCCTGATACGCAGGCAGAATTAGCCATACCGATTTCAATCGGGGGCAAGGTGCTAGGGGTTTTGGATGTGCAAAATCAAGAGGCGTACAGTTTGAATGAAAATGACCTTGATTTGGTTGGCTCGATTGCGAATCAGGTAGCGATTGGCTTACGCAATGCTGAGCTATACACGACGCTGCAACGGGATGCGGAACGAGAAGCAACCATTAACCAGATTTCGCAAAAGATTCAGGACACCAACGATATCTCCTCGGCTCTGAAAGTGGCGGTGCGCGAAATTGGGTTAGCTCTCAACGCATCGGACACGGCCGTGCATCTCATCGGCAAACAAAGCAACGGACAGCAGAATCGTTAGCCACTGACGTTTGTCCCGCACATACCCAGCCCAACCAGCGTTACAGGAAGTAACTGCATGACAGCAAACCCCCAACAAAGCCAGACAATTTCTTCCCCACCGTCACCGACGGCGGAAGGCATATTACACAAAGCGCGAGCCTCTATCTTGGACCGCGCCATGTGGGCTATCGCTGTCATTTTTACGATTGCCCTTGCTTTGAGCATCCTAGCCACGCTCGCCCAAGGCTTCCAGCCGCTTAGCACCACTTTGGCTTTAGGGTCATTGCTGGCTATGGTTCTGGTCTGGGGCTGGACAATAATGAGCCGCTCGTTGCCTTATCCATTCCGCATGGGGGGGTTATTGCTCGGGCTGTATGTATCCGCCATCTTAGCTCTGTTTGGGGCGGGGTTGATGGGGCCATTTCGCTATATTTTGTTGGCTGTGGTCATTTTGGGATCCGTTTTTGGCGGCATCAAAGTGGGGTTGGGACTCACGGCCGTGGCCACCGCCACAGCCCTAATCGGTGGTTATTTATTACAGCAAGGTATCATCACCACCAATCCCGCCGCTGTTTTGCCCTTGGCAACGGGCGAAGGGTGGCTGGTCGAGATCATTCGCTTTACGACCGCGACCAGCATCATTATCGGCATCAGCTTCCAGCTTATCCGCGAATCTCAACGCGCCTTCACCCGCCAGCAGAGTCTCACCCAAAAGTTAGCCGAAGAACGCGACACGCTTGACAAACGCATCGCCGAGCGCACCCGCGCCCTGAGCCTTACGGCCGAGGTTAGCCGCACCCTTGTGATGATTCTGGACAAAGACCAGCTTGTGCTAGAAGTGGTCGAACAAATTCAAAAAACGTTCAATTATTATCACGTCCATATTTACCTCTTAGATGAAGAACAAGCACAACTGCTTATGGCTGGCGGGACGGGCGAAGCAGGGAAAGCGTTGCTCATCGGCAAACACAAAATCGCGGTGGGGCAAGGTTTGGTTGGCCGTGCGGCTCTCATGGGCGTGCCTATTTTGGTCTCCGATGTCAGCCATGATAAATATTGGCTTCCCAACCCGCTCTTGCCTGAAACACGCTCAGAAATTGCCATCCCCATCATTCACGAGAACAAAGTCATCGGTGTTTTGGACGTCCAAGAAGATAACGCCAACAGTCTAAGCGAAGCAGACGTCGATTTGTTAGAGACCATCGGCAACCAATTGGGCATCGCCCTGACCAATGCCGATCTTTATCAGCGACGCACGGCGCAGGCGTTGCGCCAAGCGCGGCTGAATGACATTAGCAACAAAATCCAGTTCGCTTCTGATTTAGAAACAACGGTACAGGTGGCGGTGCGTGAGGTGGGGCAGACGTTGCAGGTTAACCGCACCAGCATTGTTTTACGCCCATCGGCGGCTGACGCTCAAAAAGGACGCCAGCCACAGCTAGAGGAACAGGCATGATTGACGATACCCTCGTGCTTTTGCGTGACTTGTGGGAAAACTATCTGCAAGTCAAGATAACCCCCGGCGCAGATGCGCTGACGCGTACCCGTGAGCGCATCTTACATTATCTTCTCCTAAGCCTGACCACGCTGTCGGCCTTGGTTTTTATTCCCTTTACGTCTGATACGATCTCCCGCACGCAAAGCTGGGAACTGTTTTTGGGAATTTTGGTTGTTGCCATCGTGATTTGGTTGGCTACGTTTAATCAACAGTGGCCTTATTATGTGCGCACGGCCGTGTTGCTTTCCGTTTTCTACGGTATCGTCATCCACGATCTGCTCACCATCGGCCTCATTGGCGCCAATAGCACCATTTTGCTCGTTATTCCCCTCCTCGTTTTTGCCCTACTCAACCTACAGGCCGGCGTCTTTGCCACCATCGGCTCCATTGGCCTCCACGCTCTCATGGCGTGGCAACATGGGGCAGGCAATTTACCGCTCAGTGCGGCCAACATTGCCCAATACACTACCGCCAATAGTTGGTTCACCATTGGGCTATTTCTAGGCATTTTATGTTTGCTTTCGACTATTTTGCTGGGCGAAATGTCTAGCAACGTGGCGGAAGCCCTCTATGCGGAAGAACAGATCGACCACGCCCTACGCTCTGAGCAAGTCAACCTGCAAGAGCGCATCGCCAAACGGACGCGCGGCCTGCAAGCCAGCACCGAAGTCAGCCGACGCATCTCGGTCATTTTAGATTCACAACAACTGGCGGAAACAGTTGTCCAACAAATACAGCAAGCTTTTGCCTACTATCATGTTCAGCTTTATCAGTTTGATGCCAGCAAACAATATCTCAACTTAATTGCCGCGACGGGCACAATCGGGGCACAAATGCTCCAAGAAAACTATCGCCAAGCCACTTGGCGCGGCTTAATCGGCCAAGCGGGTGGCACTGGGGAACCCCAGCTAGCGGCTAACATCGAGGATAACGCCAATTGGCTCACTAACCCGCTCCTATCTGAGACGGTGTCCGAGCTAGCCGTGCCCATTTTTTCAGGCAATGAAACGGTGGGCGTGTTAGATATTCAGCACAACGCTTTGCACAGTTTAGATGAAGAAACGGTATATGTGATGCAAACCATTGCCAGCCAGATCGCCGTCGCCTTACAAAATGCCGCCCTTTACGAACAGGTCGAGGCGCAGGCGCGACAAGAAGAGCTTTTGGAACAAATTGGAAAGAAAATCAGAGAGACAAGTGCCACCGAAGAAGCTCTGCGGGTCGCCGCTACGGAGCTAGCTCTGGCTCTAAACCTTAAACGGACACATATCGAGCTGGGTTTATAACCCCAGCAACGACGGAAAACAGTTATGAATGTGTGGAATGATCGCCAAAGCCGCCGCTATATTATCGCTTTAAGTTTGATTGCCATCGCGGCCGTGGCAGGCTATTTGATTTTGCGCTTGCTTATTGCCGCCAATGATGGCAATGCCGCCCTGATAAATGTCAGTGGACGCCAGCGGATGCTGTCGCAACGGATTGCGCTGTACTCGCTGGCTTATACCACGGCCGTGGATGAAGACACGCGCGCCGATGCCCGCCTCCACCTGCAAGAAGCGGTTAATCTTTTTGCTGAATCACATCGTGGCCTCACCGAAGGCGGCGTTGTCAATGGCTTCCAAGGCAGTCCCAGCATCAGCGTAAGCCCCAGCTCTTCCAACGATATTAATGCCCTCTATTTTAATGCCCCTGGGCTGATTGATAACCAAGTGCGCAACTATGTGGCGGCGGCGCGTAGTTTGTTAAACGCGCCAGAAGAGGAGCTATCGTTGGAAAACAGGGATTTGCTCTTCATTTTGGAGCAAGGCCCCACCCGTCTGCTGAACTCGCTCAATAGTGTCGTCACGCTTCATCAAAGTGAAAGCGACACCATCAACACGCTTTTGGCCACGGCCGTGTTAGCCGTCCTAATCCTCACCTTCGTCGTACTGATATTTGAATCCATCTTCATCTTCCGCCCCATGGTGAGTGAGGTCAGACAACAGCGAAAATCACTCCAAGAAAGCAACAGCCAGCTCACCCAGCAAACCCAACAGCTCAACGCCCAAGCCAGCGGCCTTGCCCTCGCCACCCAAATCAGCTCCGCTATTGGCCGCATCCGCGACCTAGACGAACTACTCCAAACGGGTGTAGAACTCGTTCGTGAGCAGTTTGACCTGTACTATGTACAGGTTTATTTAGCCGATGCCGCTGGACGCACCCTGTCCCTGCAAGCAGGGACAGGCTCTGTCGGCGAAGAGCTAAGCAAACGCGGACATCGTCTGCCTATCGGCCCCGGCTCTATTAACGGCTTGGCCGGACGTGATAAACGCTCCGTCATCATAGACAACACCTTAAACAGCCCCGACCTGTTCCGACCCAACCCGCTTCTACCCGAAACCCGCACAGAAGTAGCTATCCCCATGTTAGTGGGTGACCGCTTGGTCGGGGTGCTTGACCTACAAAATGACCAACCCTCTAGTCTCCAGCGGCGCGATTTACCCGCCTTTGAAGTTTTAGCGAGCCAGCTCGCCATCGCCATTGAAAATGCCAACTTGTTTACCCAAGTCGTGCAAACACAGGCTGATTTTGAAACCCAAGCGCGACGCCTTTCACGCAGTAATTGGCAAGAATATCTGGATAACGTCGAGGATCGTGACCGGCTTCGTTACACGTATAGCATAGATTCACCGGTTGTGGGCACGGCCGTGGTTCAAGAACAAGACCAAACCATCCACAACGCCCTTTTTACCGCCCCCATTAACGTGGTCAACGAACAAATCGGCGTTCTGCAAATCGAAGCCGATCCCAACTATCGCTGGAACAGCGAAGACACCGAGTTCGTCAACGCCATCGCCGCCCAAGTTGGGCAACAAGTCGAAAACCTGCGTCTCATCGAACAAGCGGAGCTATACCGCGCCGAAGCAGAGCAAGCCCTGCGCCGTCTGACCCGCGAAGGGTGGCGAGATTACCTGCATGGTCAAGAAGACCTGATTAGCGGCTATCACTATAACGGCCGTGATACGGGGCCGCTTGACCCTGACGTATTAACCAAACCACGGCCAGGTCACGTGCTCAGCAATTCCATTACAGTACGCGGTCAAACCATCGGCCAGCTTGAAGTGACCCTAGACGAAGTGGCTCCCGCCCAGCGCGTTATCCTCAACGCCATCTCCGAACGGCTCAGCAACCACATCGAAAACCTGCGCCTGACCGAACAAACCGAACGCGCTCTCGGCGAAGCCCAGTTACGCAGTGAAGAGCTAGCCATCATCAACAGCACCGTCGCCACCGTCACCCGCTCCCGTAGCGTGCAAGAAGGGTTAGAAGAAATCCTAGACCCCTTGCTCCTTATTTTAGGGGTGCGCCAAGCCCGTATTGCGCTCATGGATGAGACAAAAACCTATCTCAAAATCACGGCCGAGCGTTACGACTTTGATTTTTCGACAAGCGCCATGGGCATGACTTTCCAAATGGAAAACAATGCCCTCATGGACAAAGTCCTCAAAACAAAACGTGCGCTCTGGATTAGCAACACCGCCACCGACCCGCTCCTAGAAGGGTTCCGCGACACCATTTTAGGCCAGAACATCCAGGCCATGGCTATCATCCCCATTCTGCTGGAAGATGAAGTAGTGGGCACGCTGGGCATCGATTGCCTACCGGGTGACCCACACCTAAGCGATGGCCAAATTGAGCTATCAGAAACCATTCTGTTACAAACGGGCACAGCCATTCAAAACCTCCAGCTTTCCGCGAAGGCTCAACGCCGCGCCGAAGAGCTAGCTATGATTAACAATGTAGGACGCGCCTTCTCCCAGCAGTTAAACGAAAAGGAACTGCTAGACGAAGCTCTCAACCAAATTGAGCAGGTCTTTAAGTTTGACAGCTTCTTTATCGGGCTGACGGATGCACAAACCAATGTGTTGCGCCTGCCCCTAACCTATGACGAAGGCCAACGGTATTATGATTTACCCCTGTTGGAGATGCGGCCCGGCACATACAGTAGCCGCGTCTTTGAATCCAAAACCCCGCTCCTGATCCATCTGACAGCCGAGGAACATGCCGAACTAATGAACCAGCCAGAAAACCAGATTGGCGATAGCGGTATGCCGACGGCTTCTTTGATTTTTGTACCGATGCTGTTGGGCGGCCAAATGGTGGGGATTATCACCATTCAAAGCAACGAATTTAATGCTTATGACCAGAATGATGTCAATCTGCTCAGCGGTATCGCCAACAACTTCGTGGTTGCTTGGCAAAATACCCAGCTTTACCAGCAGGCGGAACGGCGTGCCCAGCGGGAACGGCTCGTGAACGAGATTGGGCAAAAGATTCAGGGGACAGCCACGATGGAAAGTGCCATTGAAACGACGCTTCGTGAATTGGCCAATGCCCTGCAAGCGCGTACGTCGCGGGTTAAATTGGTAGAGAGTGATCATGACCAAGATCCGTTTGAACAGCGGCGACATACGGGGCCGCTGAACAGCAACGGGGTCAAGCTATAAGCTTTAAGCTGGCTCTATTTGACTGTGCCAGAGCGACTGACTGAACGAGTGACTGACTAAAAACGTAGGAACAAGGCAATTATGTCTGCTACACCAGAATCAATAACAGTAACACCCCCCACGGCCGTGGTTGATTGGCAACCGTTTTTTAACCTGACCGCCGATCTGCTCTGTGTTCTTGACCTAGACGGCAACTTGCTCCAGGTTAATGACACGGCCGTGTCTTTGCTTGGCCGTCAGCCAGAGACGCTAGTCGGACAACCGTGGCACAGCCTCATTCCGCTCGAAGAAGAAGAGCGCGTGGCCGCTCTGCTGGACACCCTGCACCAAACCGACCCCAGCACCAGCCAAATCAGCCTGCCCACGCGGATGGCCGATACCCAAATACGGCCGTTTGCTTGGAACTTTCAGCGTCAGGGCCAACACATCTACGCCCAAGCACGGCCGTTGCCCCACGACGACAACCTGCTCAGCCAAGACCAGTTCATCCAAATCCTCAACGCCATTCCCGATGTCATTTTGGTCAAACAACAGGGATCGCACATTATTTGGGGCAACAAAGCCTTCCGCACCTTCTTCCAAGTAGACCAAGCCAAATACCAAGCCCTCATCAACGGCGAAGCCCAGCCCTCCGCTGACGTTCAATTTGTGCAAGAAGATGAATACGTCTTCAACAAAGGCGAAACCCTCGAGATTGCCGAAGATGAAATGCATTCGCCCGATGGCTCCATGCGCGTTTTCAACACCATCAAAAGCCCCATCAAAGATGCCAGCGGCCAAGTTGAAATGCTGGTAGGCGTCTCCCGCGATATGACCGAACGGCGCGAGGCGGAAGCGATTCTCATCAAACGCGCGGCAGAGCTAGAGATTCTGCGCCGCGTGAGCACCACGGCCGCGACCACTATCGATATTAGTCAATCATTGCAGGAAGTGGTCAACCTCATCAAACTCAGCTTTAGCCTGTATCACGTCCACATTTTCCTGTTCAACGAAGCCCAAACTGGCCTTATGTTGCGCGTCGGGGCAGAACCCATCGGCCCCCTCATGGTCGCCGAAAATTACCAAATCAGCCTCAGCGAAGAGCAATCACTCATAGCGCGTGCCGCCCGCACCCAGCAAGCCATTATTGAAAATGACCTGCAAGCCGCGCCCGCCTATTTGCCCAATCCGTTTCTGCCCGACAGCCGCTCTTCGCTAGCGATTCCGATGGTCGTGGGGGAGACGCGGGTCGGGGTCTTTAATGTACAGTCAGATTTTGTAGATCATTTTAGTGAAGAAGATATACGCATTCACACCACGCTGGCGGAGCAGATGGCTCTGGCGTGGCAAAATGCGCAATATTTTGAACGGTCAGAACGGGCATTGAGCGAGCTAAACACGCTAATGCGCCGCATGACCCGTGAGGGATGGGACAGTTATCTGACGGACACGGCGCGGGATGGGCAGGAGTTTGTGTATGAACGTGAGGCGCTTTCGCCAACTGCGCCCAGCACGTCTTCTTACGTTGATTCTATTAAAGAGTCAAACATCCCCACGGCCGTGTCTAATACCCAGCGTCTGCTTCAACACGACCTCACCATTCAAGGCCAGTCCATTGGCATCCTCGAGCTAGATAGCCCCCAACAGCTAAACGACGAAGCGGCCGAAATCATGGCTGAGGTCGCGGAGCGGCTCAGTGCCCACATGGAAAACTTGCGCCTAACCGACCAAACGCAAGCCGCCCTCTCGGAAACGGCTCAGCTTTATGACGCCAGCACCCGGCTCAACAGTGCCCAATCGCTCGACGAAGTGTTGCAACTCTTATGGGAGCAACCGCTGGTGGCGCAGGGCGTGGTTAACATGAGCATCAACTATTTTGAACCAGTTTGGACAGCCGAAAAACCCGCCGAGTGGGTTGTTGTTCTCGCCCGCAAAAGTTTTCTCCCCCCCACGGCCGTGCGGCCTCGCTATCCTGTAGACGCCTTTCCCTCAGCCAAGACATTCCTCAAACCAGACGAAACCATCCTCGTCCATGATGTCGCCACCGACCCGCGCTTGGGTGAAAAACTGCGCCAACTTTATCTACAGCAATTCCAAGCCACCAGCACCATCTTTATTCCGCTGGTTGTGGCGGGACAATGGCTCGGCTATTTCAACGTTATCTTTGACGAGCCACACACCTTCCCCTCCCAGCAAGTCACCCAATACGAGAGCGTCGTGCAACAAGCGGCGGTCACCATTCAAGGTATCTATCTGGACGAGCAAAGGGAAAAAGCCCGCGCTCAGACGGAAGCTCTCTATGAAGGGACAAACCGCGTGGTGCGCGCCACCAGCGTCGAGAATGTGCTAGAAGCCATCGTGCAATCTTCCGCTCTCGCCCGTCTGGACCGGGCCAGCATCCTCTTTTTTGACCAGCCTTGGCGCGACACGCCCCCCACCCGCACCCAAGTGGTCGCCGCTTGGGAACGGGTCGCGGGGGGAGATATGTCGCTTCCTGTGGGCACCACTTATAGCTATACCCACCTGCATGAAGAACAGTTCAATCGTACCGGGCCGCGCATCTATCGCAATGGCTTAGAAGACCCCCGCGTTAGCCCCAACACCAAAAAGCTTCTCGCTGACCACGGGCTAACGGGTCTGCTTTATCTGCCGCTGGTGGTCAACAATGATTGGGTTGGCGTACTGGCCGCCCAATCGGTTGAGCCGCTGGAACTAAGCGATGACGAGGTGCGGCAGGTATCAAGTCTGACCAGTCAGGCGGCCATCGTGTTAGCCAACCGTCGTCTGCTCATAGAAGCGCAAGCGCGCGCGGAACGGGAGCGGCAGGTGCGGGCTATCACGGACCGCATTCGTCGCGGCACGAATCGAGACAATATTTTGCAGATTGCGCGTGAAGAGATCGCCCAGTTGTTAAAGGCCAACACGGCCGTGGTTCAGCTCGGCACCAAAGAACGTTTACTAGAAATGTCGCAACACAAATCAGGAGTTAGTTAAATGGCACACACCCTAGAGAAACGCCCCGACGGTTATTTGTTTTCGCGCTTTGTCGGCGTGATAGACGACGCGGCTATTGAAGAATTCAAGCAAAACGTGGCTCCCCATTTGGCCACAGCCACCGCCGAAAACCCCATTCACTTCATTGCCGATGCCAGTGATGAAGACAAATGGGACTTCAACGCCCGCCAAGCCTTCACCAAATATTTTGACGACCCACGACTCGGCCATGTGGCCGTTGTTAGTGCCAGTCGTTTTACCCGCGTCGTCTCCACCTTTATGGTCAAAGCGACCGGGCGCGGCGACTCCGTGCACTTCTTTGCCACCGAGGCCGACGCCGTCGTATGGCTCAATGAAAGCACGAAGAACAATTAGTAATCGGTCATTTTTAACATAGCGATTTGCGAGCATCGTTCAGCTTCGGCGTGGCCTGCGGCCACGCCTCGCTTTCAAGAGGGTGTTTTTC
>JBGTIZ010000067.1:0-4004 GCA_041745395.1 Promineifilaceae bacterium (SeqCode)
GTGCAAGGGGCAAGGTGCAAGGTGCAAGGTGCAAGGTGCAAGGTGCAAGGTGCAAGGTGCAAGGTGCAAGGTGCAAGGTGCAAGGTGCAAGGTGCAAGGTGCAGGGTGCAAGGAACAAACTCGCTGGCCGAGCCTGCGTAAACAAGCCACGCCCAGAGAAAAAACCACATGACACATGACACGTGAAACATGACACCATTAAAAACCCTGCGGAATCCGAAACAACCAACATACACAAACCGAGGTAACCAAAATGCTAGACATCAAACTAATCCGTGAACAAACAGAATGGGTCAAAGAGCAACTCATCAAGCTCAACGACACCAACGCGCCCATAGAGGCCATTATCCAGCTAGACGAGCAGAGGCGCGAGCTACTGCAAGAAGTAGAAGTTCTGCGCCGCGACCGCAAAGTCGCTTCAAAAGCGATTGGGCAACAGATGGGGCAACTCAAAAAAATCGAAAGCCGTCTCCAAAAAGCGGAAGCCAGCGGCGCACCGCTCAATGACCTGCGCACCGAGACCGAAGCGGCTCGCCTTGTCGCCGAGCAGGCCAAAGACAAACCGCGCCAAATGGGGGAACGCATCAGCGAAATCGAAGAAATATTGCGCCAAGTGGAGAGCGATCTGCAAGAAAAGATGCTGTGGGTTCCCAACATGCCCCACGAGAGCGTCCCCTTTGGACACAGCGACGAGGACAATGTGAACCGTGCGCCGCAGGGTGCGCCCCTGCCCACGTTCGATTTTGAGCCACAGGCGCACTGGGATTTGGGCACCGCTTTAGACATTATTGACTTTGAGCGGGGCGTCAAGCTTAGCGGGAGCCGTTTTTATGTGCTAAAAGGGCTAGGGGCCCGTTTACAACGGGCCATCATTCGGTTTATGCTAGACTTGCACGTAGACAAGCACGGCTACACCGAAATTTATCCCCCCTTCATGGTGCGCTCAGAGATGTTTGTGGGCGCGGCGCAACTCCCGAAATTTGCGGACAACATTTATCGAGATGCCGAAGATGATTTTATGTTTTTGGGCACGGCCGAGATTGCTTTGACCAACATGCACCGGGATGAGATTATGGACGAAGCGACGCTTCCCATTAACTACGTGGCTTACACGCCCTGCTTTCGCCGTGAAAAAATGAGCGCGGGGCGGGATGTGCGCGGCATCAAGCGCGGTCATCAGTTCGACAAAGTTGAGATGTATAAATTTGTCCATCCTGATACCAGCTACGCCGAGCTGGACAAAATTATGGCGAACGCCATCGCTGTGTGTGACGCCCTCGGTTTACCGTATCGCGTGGTGGATATTTGCACGGCCGATTTAGGTTTTGCGGCGGCCAAAAAGTATGACATTGAGATTTGGGCGGCGGGTTGTCAGGAATGGCTGGAGGTCAGCTCGGCCAGCAACGTGACTGATTTTCAAGCGCGGCGAGCCAATGTAAAGTTTCGGCGGGCGGAAGATGGCCGCACCGATTTTGTGCATACGCTCAACGCTAGTGGCCTCGCCCTGCCTCGAGTCATGATTGCCCTGCTGGAGAATAATCAGCAAGCGGATGGCTCGATTCTTATTCCGGAAGCGTTGCGGCCGTATATGGGGGGCGTGGAGCGGATTATTTAGTGCTGAGCGACTTGAAAAAAGGAAAAAGGACGAGGGAAGAAGGACGAAAGAAGCGGGTCTTCTCGAGAAAATCTCCGCGCTCTCCGCGAACTCTGCGGTTGGTTTGACCTTTTTTCAGTAAGTTCAGCACTCGTTATTTGAGCCACTGGCTCACTACTCAGGAGAATAAAGCAATGGACGAATATGGTGTTGAACCAAAAAAGCGGTCGAATACAAAGGTAGCGATTGGGGTGGTGTTGGGGCTGGTCATTCTTTGCTGTGTGATAACGGTGGTTTGTGTGGGGGGCACGGTGGGTGTGGCGTTTACGGCCATGCGTCAGTCGGAGCCGTATCTGGTGGGGGTGGAGCGGGCGACGACCAACACGGCCGTGATTGAAGCTCTCGGCGCACCCGTGGAGCCTAGTTTTTTCTTCACGGGGGCTGTCAATCAGGATATGGAGGGCGGCACGGCCGTGTTTGAAGTGCCGCTCACTGGCTCCAACGCTTCGGGCACGCTCTACGTGGATGCCGTTCTGCAGAGGGGAAACTGGGTATACAACGTGCTGGAAGTGCAAACACCTGCGGGGCTAGTGGACTTGCGTGAGTGAGTTACTGCCCTGTTAGCCAAGAAGTTCAACTTTGGGCATCAAATCGTCAACCGTCGAGAGAAAAAGTTGAACTTCTGGTTTGGTCGTTACCTCGTACCGAGCAGTGCGTCCGCTTATTAACAACATGAGAAACGGCCGGGTTCTGTGGAGTCCCCGGCCGCTTTCGTTATAATGCCACATTGCGTCATGATCCACCAAACTGGTCAGCGCACCCTGACTTATGAGCAAGCCTCCCCCCTCCCCCTCCTCTGAACCTCTCCCTCGTTGTCCCCACTGTGACTCCGTGGTTGACCCTCAAGCGCGTCGTTGCCTGATGTGCGGTGGGGCGTTGACGCGTGCTGAGTTGCCGCCCACGCCTGCCCCAGAACCAGAACTGGAAGTAAAACCTGCGTTGGTGGTTACGCCAGAGCCAGCGGCTCCCGCAATACTTGATGTGCCAGATGCGTCTGCGTCTGAGCCAGCAGAACCAGAGCCAGAACCCGAATCACCCATCTTGAAAACGGCCGTGCCCATCGAAGAGCGCATTCAAAAATTGCCCCCCATCAAGCGACCAAACGAATCCCCCCCGAGTGGCCGCGAACGCTGGCGACCTAATTTTGCCATGTTTGTTGGCCTGCTGTTTATTGTGGGGCTGGGTTTGTGCGGCGGCTTGGCCGCTTTTCAGACTGAGCGCATGATGAGTGCGCCCACGCCGTTGCCCACTCGAGACACGGCCGTGGCTGATCTACGCCAAACCGTGCCCCCAACGGCCACGGGCACGGCGACGCCCGACATCACCGCCACCCCGTCCCCCACCGAGACCCCCGCGCCCACCAATACGCCCTTCCCCACCGACACCCCCCAGCCTGACCGGTTGCACCGCGTTGAATCAGGGGAATCGCTTATTGTCATTTCCTTGCGCTACGGCGGTATTACCATCGATAGCATTGCCGAAGCGAATAGCCTCGACCTCAACAATCCGCTTATCCAGGTCGGGCAAAATATTATTATTCCGTGGCCCAGCCCCACACCTCCCCTGCAAGCCATTGTGGCTGAGGTAGGGGAAGATAGGGTGCTGGTAGACCCGTCTAACTGCCCCCCATTTTATGAAATTAGTGAAGGGGATACGCTGTTCCAACTGGCGGCGGTGAACCGCGTACCGCTCGACGCTCTGCTCCAAATTAATTACCTGACCATTGATTCGGTGATACAGCCCGGGGACGTGATTTGTATTCCTCGGGTGGAAGTGGGCGGAATTTTGCCCCCTACGCCTGGGCCTTCCCCCACGCCCAGCCTGACCCCGCCGCCAGCAGGGCCGCGTCTGCTGTATCCCGCGCAGGGGGCGGCGATTTCCGCCCCAGCGGGGAAGGTCGCTTTGCAGTGGCTGGTGGTGCAGGATTTGGCTCCCGATGAGTATTACATGGTAGAGGTGACTGACCTCACGGCCGTGGATAGTCACCCCCGGCGCGGCTTTACGCGCCAGACCTCGTTCCAAGTGCCCGCCGACTGGCGAGCGGATGAGAACACTGTGCATGAGTTCCGCTGGCGGGTGAGCATTGTGCGCGTGACGGGGCAACGGGCGGATGGCTCTTTTATCTATACTTACGGCGGCCGGGCCAGCCAAGATGGGACTTTTTTCTGGCTAGGCGCGATACCCACGGCTACGCCCACTTTGACGCCTACGCCGCTGAATACAGCCATGCCCACGGCCGTGTTTACCCCCACGCCCTAATAAAAATAACCATTTACTGCCCAGACCCCAAAGGTTTTCTTGAGGCTTAAAAATTTAATTCGGTAATAGCTGGCTTCGTGGGGGGGGGGGG
>JBGTIZ010000068.1:0-6401 GCA_041745395.1 Promineifilaceae bacterium (SeqCode)
GGCCGCAGGCCACGACGAAGCTAGTCGGTTGAGAAGAGACGCCTTTTGTCAAAAAAAGTACGTTACTGATTCGTGACCACTACATTAGTCAGCATTTTGACTGTTACTTGTTACTTTCGTTGCAAGAGTAAATTTGTTATGCTGTAGATAGGTGCATGTTGCATCTCTGATTGTTGTTGTGCCAGTTGTTGTTTTACCAAGGAGGCCTTTCCCATGTCCTTGAAAGCGTATGCAATTACTTGTGAGAAGTATTACCCGAATCGGGTTGTGCATTACGCCGCGCGTAACGCGGTGGATGCGACCAATATGGCATTAGCCGCCATTCGTCATGTGGGTGGCAATGCCCGCACGGCCGATATTGACTGTCATCATGTTCCTGAACTAGATGAGGTGGCCGCCCGCGCCAATAAGGTGGGCGTGCTACCCCGTGAGATGATTATGGTCTAGGTTTTTTAGCCGTCTATCTGCCTATCGATACTGATAACGACAAAGCCATCTACCCGAGCGGTAGATGGCTTTTTTGTTCTTTGGTGATGGGTTACAATGTTTGGCGTGAGGTGTAAACGTTATGACTGAAATTGATGAAGCATTAAAGGAAAAGTATGCCGAGTATCTGCTGGGGATTCGGCAGAGGCGGGCGGCGGAACTGGCTGGGCGAGAGGCGCGGCGGGAAAGGGGTAAAACCACGGCCGTGGACATTGCCCAATACCTCTATGACACCTACCACGTCCAAGCCGTCTACCTCTTCGGCTCCACCATCGGCGACGGCTTCTACGACCACCATTCTGATATAGACCTCGCCGTACAGGGATTCGCTCCCGCCGACTTTTACCGCGCCTACGTCGAAGCCCTTGACCTCGCCGCTCCCTTCAAGCTAGATTTACTCGACCTCGAAAACGAAGCCATGCCCACGGCCGTGCGGCGCACTATCTTAGAAGAAGGACACCGCTTATGATTGTCCGTTACCACAACGCCTACAAGTAGAAGTTGAACTTCTTGGTTTAACGCAACCCCGTCAACTGCCGTGCAATCACCATGCGCTGAATCTCGCTTGTCCCCTCATAAATCTCCGTAATTTTCGCATCCCGAAAATACCGCTCCACCGGCATCTCTTTGCTATACCCCATTCCCCCATGAATTTGCACCGCTTGGTGCGCCACAAACATCGCCGTCTCGCTGGCAAATAGCTTAGCCATGCTCGTATAGGTGGAGATGCGCTCCCCCGTCTCTTTCGCCCGCATATTGGCCAACGCCGCCTGATAAATAAGCAAACGTGCCGCTTCGGTGCGCGTTTTCATATCGGCTAGCTTCTGCTGAATCATCTGGTATTGGCCGATTTTCTTGCCCATGCTCTGCCGCTCTTGGGCATACGCTACGCTCGCTTCCAGCGCGGCTTCCGCTATGCCGAGGGCTTGGGCGGCAATACCGATGCGCCCCGCGTCTAGCAGGGACATCGCCATTTTGAAGCCGTCTCCCCGCTGGCCCAGCATGTTTTCGATAGGGCAGGCGTAATTGTCGAACAAAATCTCGGCCGTGGCGCTGGCGCGAATGCCCATTTTTGGCTCTGTTTTGCCCCGCTCAAAGCCTGGTTGGTCGGTTTCGATGATAAAAGCGGAGATGCCTTTGCTCCCCAGTTCGGGGTTAGTAACGGTAAAGAGGATGACAAAGCTGGCCACGGGCGCGGCCGTGACCCAAGATTTACGGCCGTTGATGATGAAATGGGTTTCCGCGTCGTTCAGCACGGCTCTGCTAGACATATTGGCCGCATCGCTCCCGCTGTCTGGCTCAGTCAGGCTGTACGCGCCCAGCGTTTGCCCCGTCGCCACGGGCACGAGGTATTTTTGCTTTTGTGCCTCTGTGCCGTAGCGCAAAAGTGCCCCGCAGATGAGCGAGTTATTGATGGACATAATCGTGCCGTGGCTGGCGTCGGCTTTGCTGATTTCGGTCATGGCTAGCACATAGGCGATGCTGTCCAGTTCGGAGCCGCCGTATTGCTCGGGCACTTCTAGCCCCATGAAACCCAACGCGCCCATTTGGCGCACGGTCTCGAGGGGGAAGGCACCGCTTTCGTCATGTTCGGCGGCGATGGGCAGGATTTCTTTTTGGGCAAACTCGCGGGCGGCTTGCTGGATCATCAGGTGTTCGTCGGTGATAAAGGGGAAGAGGTTCATGGTGGGTTTTGTGGGGGTAGAAGAGGTGAATAAAATGTGTTGGATAGGGGGTGAGTTTACTGAGAAATGGTGGTGGTGTCCACTAAAAATTGGCTGATGGCCGCCTGTCCATCGTTGAAAAGGGCAAGGGCACGGTGAGAACCTCTTCTCGCCGTGCCCTTTGTTCGTTGGTTTCGGGGATGGCGTTACGCTGGGGATTCGATGGGTTCTTTTTGAGTCGCTTGTTTTTGGCTGTATTGCTTGCCAAAGTAGACTGCCCCCGCGATGCTGGCCGCACCAATCACGAGGAGAGCGATGGTCAGCAATGGCCGATAGAAAATCCAAGCAATCGCGATAGTCATCAAGGCCAAAGGCAGGGCAAATAAGAAGGCGACCAGATTCAGGGCGAAGCCAGTTAGTTTGCCGAGGAAGGGGATGAAGTCGGCAAAAACGGCGATGGGTTTAAGAACGAGGGAGACGCCGCCAAACATGAGGGCGATGCCGAATACGCGTAACATCCAGGTCAGGGTGGTATTGCTGGCTTGGGCCGCTTCGAACATTTCTTCAGGCGTTTGACTGCCTGTGTTTAACATGCTGATGGTGCGCCCGTTGCTCGTTTCATAGGGGCGGAAGCTGTTGCCTGTTTGCTGGGCGACGACAGAGACGACCTGTGGTTCGACATAGCGAAAGGTGATGCGCATGTCGCCCACTTGGGGCGATTGAGGGTTTTCGCCGATATAGAGGCCGCCTTGGTTTAGCTGGGCGTTGCTGATGCCAGAGGGGACGCTCTCGACGTTGAGGGGTTGGAAGTCGCGGATGCTGTCAACTAGGTTGGGGGTGAGTTGGAATGCGCCCAGAGAGACGTCCACGGCCGTGGAACTTTGCGCCTCAAACGGCATACTCGTTGGGTTTTGATGCCCGGCGGACTCCCTAAAATCAGTCGAGTCAATCAGATTTGAACGCCACGTTGTTTCATAACTATAAGTCGTTTCCGTGCGTTCCGAGCCGCCCACTTGGCTATCGGTACTGGTCGAAGTACGCTCTTGCCATTGATATATTTCCACCTCTCTCTCGAGGTGAAGGGCATTCACGGCCACGCCAAATTGGTCATCGTTTAACGTTTCGCTGGTGGCGGCCATGCCTTGCACATGAATCAGGCTTCCTTCGTTGGCAGGGTCTACGCGGTCAGCGGGGACGGCTATCACCGCGCCTGCGCCTTCGGTCAGGGCGCGGGCGGTGCGCACGGCGCGGCCTTCATTGATGAATAAAACGGGGAAGGCGATGATAAAAAGTAGGATGCCAAATAAAACGCCTTTCAGCGAGTTGCCTAAGCGGCTAAACCACGAGCGATTGGTGATTTCAGTTAGGTTGGACATGAGGGTTCTCCTTGTATGATAACGTTACAAATGGGTTTGCCAGTAAAAGTGTACATAGCCAGTCAGTTTGCTTTGCTCAAGGCAGTGCTGACGGGCGGAATACTTATCTGACGGTATTATGCCATGCGAAACGCTCTCAAATCGCTCTGAAAGTGATGGGACTTGTCGATTTTTCAAATGGATCATGTGTACGGCGTGTTGTTTTCGCGTAGTCAATTTGGGACAAAATGATTTTTGGTGGGGGAAGGCCGACCAAGGCCATCACCCGCGCATCATCTAGCAGGCGCGTTTCGCTGTCAGATAGCAAAAAACCCCCTCGTCCCAGACATGGTAGACGTGGTAGAGAGGGTTCCATGAAAGGGGGAGGGGGACTGTCATGTAGCTCAATTAAGCGTGACTGAACACGGCCGTGTTCGCCATGGTCGCCCCATTGCGGCTGACCATAACCGTGGACTGCGAGGCCATATAAAAAATGCGGCGCAACGCGGCTGGGCTAAGAGTGGCCTCCAACGCTTCTTGAAAACCAATCGTGTTCGCCAGCTTTTGCACAGGGTTAGCTTGGGCGCCTGTTTTGAACCCCAGCGGCCGAGCCGAGGCTTCCAGAAAACCGACATAAGCAAACGTATACATCTCTTGGCGCAGTAGCTCCTGCACCGTTTGCTTGATTTTCTGCGGCGGCTGGTGCGATGAATTGTCGTCGCCGTCGGAATAAACGATGACGACACAGCGCACGGTAATCCCGCTTTGGCGCAATTGTTCACTGTACAGCACCATGTTGGTCAGACCACTTGCGACGGCATCATACACGGCCGTGGCGCCCCGTGGCCCATAATTGCGTATGTCCAATTCCGCCGCATCCTCCAAACTCACATAGCCGTGAAGCAATTCAATCTGGTCATCAAACAAAATGGTGCTAACCAAAATGTCATCTGCCGCAGGTGACGCCCGCATCGCCTGCAAATAATCCTCATTATAGGCTCGCCGCAAATCGGCCGCGTGCGGGGTCATCGAGCCGCTCATATCAATAATATTCATCGCCAACGTGACATCTGTTGAAGCCAACTGGCTGAGCGATTGGCCGACAGGTTGCGTCATCGTCGGCCCATTCAGGTTAGAAATAATCAAATCCAGCGCATCATCAGACAAACCATCTTGCTGTGCCTGCTGAAACAAATTGTCTAAATTACCAAGTCCATGTTGCGTCATCAGATGTTCTCCTTGTGTAGCTGTTAGCCATAAGCCATAAGCCGTAAGCCGTAAGCTTTGTTTCGGCACTCATCGCTGAGTTCCCTGCAAAAAGGTCAAATTACCGAACAGGTCACGGGAAATGCGGTGATTCTCTCGAGAAAACCCGCCCCTTTTCGTCCTTCTTCCCTCGTCCCTCGTCCTTTTTTCAGCACTTATAACCAATTTTGATCTGTACTTTTCACAAAATTAACCCCTTCTTGCGCAAAATCCTTGAATCGCGCTTGAGCGAGGGCGTGAAAATCAATATCGGGGTGTTGCACGGCCGAGGTACAGTCGCTCAGGAAAAATATTTTTTGCAAAGCCGACGGTTTCTGGCGGAAATCCTCTACCAAATCCTCCACTGTTTCCAGCACACAATGGCTCTCCGCTTCACCCGCGATAACCACCACATCTGCCTTGTCCAGCGTGTCCAAAAACGCCTTGTTTTTGCCACCCATCGGATGCGCAGGCACGGGCACTTCTGGCTGAATAATTGAATAATGCTCCGTCAGCGGAATGCTCCCCTTGGTCAGGAACGTCGGTTGCGTTTTGCGAGCCATACTGTGCCAAAACACGGCTGACCACAGCTCCGGGTCGAGCGCATTGCCAATGTTGCCAATCATCGTATGGTACGGCCAAATGCAGAGCGTCTTTTTGGCATTTTCCTCTAGTTTTTTTACATACTCTGTTGATTTCACAGGCGCGACAACAGGCTTCCATTTACCCTGCTTAATGTCCTCATAGGTGATGAGGGTAAACGGCGCAGGGTGTTGTCCCTGTTCATCCGCCCACCAGCCGGGCGAAAAAATCTGGTGTGGCAAATGGGAATCGAGCGAGCAGGTAATGTTCGTGATGCGTTCCGCATTGTTATAAATAAACTCGATGGTGCGCTGAATATCCCCGACCGCGCCAGGGACAAAAAGTGTGCCGTCAGGATGACAAAAATCGACCTGCATATCAATGATGACCAAATGCACATTTTCTTGGTCGGCGGTAGCTGGCTTCAGATTGGCTTGTGTCGCCTCATTGGTGATGGTGGCCACATCTGGATAAAAAAGGGTTCCAATGCGTTGCGGGTCGTAAAAGCTGGGGAAGTTATTCACGGTTGTCTCCTTATTGTGATTGATAGCGTATTTAATCGTGTTGAAATTACACCAAATGTTTCATGCCAACAATATAGTGTATTTTATACACTTTGTCAATGACCAAAACGGAAGAGCAAAGAGGAAAATTTTGCGTTCTGCGCACCTTGGCGAGAGATTTGCCCGTTGCCTGAAGCTCCAAACAAAACAGCACGTTTTTCGTGACTAAACGAAAAACGTGCTGTGGCCTGAAAAGCGCAACTGTATGGTATAGGGAAGAGCAAGCTAAAACGGTTACTGTTTTTGTTCTAGCAAAAGCTTGAGCGCACTGAAGCGGGGGTCTATATCGTCTCGTTCACAAGCGCATTGACCCTTGTTCAAATTTTGGCCGCACTGGTCACAAAGACCTTGACAATCTGGGCGGCAGAGCGGCTTCATGGGGACAGCCAATAGGCTAACATCCCGCACCAGTGGCCCTAAATCCGCGTTGCCATCGTCATGAATAACCATGGATTCGGGAGGAGCCATGTGGGCGGGATAGTAAAACAGTTCAGAGACCTCGGCCG
>JBGTIZ010000069.1:0-11670 GCA_041745395.1 Promineifilaceae bacterium (SeqCode)
GAAGGGACTTCTGAACCATGCCGAATAGTGAGTAATGAATAAAGAGGTCGGTGGCCGACAATGAGGGGCGCCATCGTTCACAATTCCCCAAACCTAGGCCAATGAGCACCCCACATTGATCATTGACCATTAGCAATTGACCATTAGCAATTGACCATTAACCATTTCTATGTCCGATCTCCTTTGGCAACACATCAAAACCCTGCCCGCTTTTCGGGCACTTCTACGAGCGGTTGAAGCCCGTTTTTATCCGCTGGTTGACCTGCCCGACCCCATTCTCGATTTGGGGTGTGGCGACGGCAACTTTGCCGAACTGACCTTTCCAGGGCGGACGCTCACGGCCGGGCTAGATCCGTGGTGGAATCCGTTGCGCAAAGCGGTCAAGGCGGGCGTTTATCACACGGCCGTGCAGGGATTCGGCGACAACATGCCCTTCCCCGACGAGCATTTCGCCAGCGCGTTCAGCAACTCCGTCCTCGAGCACATCCCCAACATTCAGCCCGTGCTCAACGAAACCAGCCGCGTCATGCAAACGGGTGGCCGTTTCCTCATCACCATGCCCAACCATCGCTTTACCGAATGCCTAGCGGGGGCGCAATTTTTCGAGCAGCTGGGGAGCGACGGGCTGGCTGACCAATATCGCCGCCTGTTCAACAAAATCAGCCGCCACCAACACACCCAGCCCGTGGAGTGGTGGGCGGACAAGCTGGCCACGGCCGGGTTTGAAATCGAGCGGTGGCAATATTACTTCTCCGAAGGTGCGCTACACGCTCTCGAGGTAGGACACGCGCAGGGCGTACCCTCGGCCGTGAGCCACGCCCTGACCGGCCACTGGATTCTCGCGCCGAGTGAGCAAAATTTGGCCCTGACTGATCAGTGGGTGCGCCCCTTCTTTGAGGAAGAAGCGGACGAAAACGGCACTTACGTGCTGATTATCGCCCGCAAAGTGCGCACGGGGCCTATCGAGCAACGTTTGCCACCTGCCCAACCGTTCACACTGGCCGAGCTAAACGCGGCCCAACCCACGGCCGTGTCTCCCCTCGCCGAAAGCTGGCAACCCACCGCCCAACCCATTCCCACCCCACCCACTCAGCCCGCTAACAAACCTGAACCAGTCACCCCAACTGCACCCAACCCACCGCCTGCCCCGCCCCGCGCCCCGCAAACCCTGACGTCTATCGCCCTCGCCATCGCCTTGGCTCTGATTTTCGTGCCCGCCTTGGTGGGGCAAATCAGCTTGAGTACGGGCGTAGGCACGTGGGGCACAGGCGTGGCTTGGTACGCGGTCTCTTTGCTCGCTCTGCTGGGATTGACCCTGTATCGGTACGGCTGGCAATGGCCGCGCAGGACGTCCACGCCAGTTTCCCCAGCACCAGCAGACAGCCCCGCCGCGCCTCCTCCAACACAAACAAAATCGGGGATGAGGCGTTTATCACGGCCGTGGTTGATTGTCCCCGCCCTATTCCTCAGCCTCGGAGCTAACGTGCTGGGCGGTTCGGTGGGGCTGGTCGCGTGGCTGACCAGCCTCGGGATGGTTCTCGTTGCCCTGTGGCCGCTCGCACCGGGGACAAAATGGCCGTTCCGCGCCAGCAAAACGACATGGCTCACGGCCGTGCTCTTTTTTGTAACGTCCACGGCCGTGCGTCTCTTTTGGCTCGATAGCCACCCCTTCCTGCTCAGCGGCACCGAAGCCAATATCGGCCTCGAGGTGCGTCAAATCATCGCGGGCAGATGGCCCTCGCCGTTCAGCACCGCCTTTCTGACCAATCCCGCCCTGCCGCTCTATCTCTACGCCCTGCCTCTGCGCTTTTTGGACGGCACGGTGTGGGGTTTGCGCCTGCTCTCGCCGCTGATGGGCGGGCTGACGGTCACGGCCGTGTACCTGTTTGGACACAAGCTATTTGGGCGCGGCGTGGGGCTGGTCGCGGCCACCCTGTTAGTCGGCCTGCATCCGCATCTTCATTACAGCCGCCTTGCCCTGACCAACATTTGGGACCCCTTGCTAGCTCTGCTCACGCTTGGCTTTGTGGCCGTGGCGTGGTCAACGCGCCAGCGGGCGGCGTGGCTCCTGAGCGGGCTGGGCATGGGACTCAGCTTTTATCTGTACACGGCTGGGCATTTACTCCCGTGGATGATTTTGCTTCTGCTGGGCTGGGCGGTTCTGTTCGATCGTAAGTCGCTACGCGAAAATTTACGCGGACTAGGCGCGGCGGGTATCACGGCCGTGGTGGCCGCCCTCCCCATCTGGCTCACCTACAACGCCACCCCCAGCCTCTTTTGGGACCGGTGGCGGCAGTTCAGCCTGTTTGACACCAACTGGCTGGCGACGCAGGGGGACAACACGGCCGTGTTGTGGACCAAATTCGGCGAAGCCGCGCTTGCTTTCCAAGCCGTGCCAGATGTCTCCATCTATTACAATCCGGGACAAAGCTTGCTCGGTTTTTGGGTGGCGGTCGCTTTTACGCTGGGGCTAGGCATGGCGGTGTGGCACGGCCGTGAACTGCGCTATGCCGTTCTGCTCATCTGGGTGGGCGTGGTCGTTTTTTTCGCGGGGTTCCTGCTCATTCAAACCCCGTCCAGCCATCGCTATCTTATCGCGCTCCCCGCCGTGGTTTTGCTGGCGGCGTTGCCCGTGGTGGGGCTGGTCAATTTGGTGTGGCAGACGTGGCGGGCGCACAATGAAGACACGGCCGTGCTGTTTCAACCCCTTTACCCCGCCCTGCTGGTGCTGATTGCTCTAGCCATGATTGGGCCAGATATGCTCTTTTATTTTCGGGATTATCGGCAGTTTCCCGGCATGGGCGACCCCAATACAGAAGTGGCTCACGTCATGGGGAATTTGTTGCAGGATGTAGAGGGGGACACGGCCGTGTATTTTCTCGGTGCGCCCATCATGTTTGCTGATTTCCCCACCATCGGCTACCTTGCGCCCCAGTTCCAGCGCAACTTCAATCTGTTCGACGTGCCCGACACGGCCGAAAATTGGACATGGCCCACGCCTGCCCCCGGCCAACAGCTTCTCTTCATCGTTCACCCCGCCCGCTTCAACGAAGTTGCCGCGCTTGAAAGCCAATACCCCGGCGGAGCCATGACCCAACCCAGCGGCTACTTTGCCGCCCCTCTTTTCCTGACCTACACAACGCCGCCGCCCGAATGAGCCAGCTTATGCAGGTGTGAGGCGGCCCAGTAGATAGCTCAACAAAATTAAACGCCTCTTGGGAAATTCACTGGGTCAATTGTGGCTAAACAAGCCACGTCCAGACAAAAAAGCACGTGACACATGATACGTGAAACATGATACCGTTAAAAATCCACAAGGCTCAATAACAATAAAACATGCGTACACTCGAGATTATTCTGCTGGTCATGATGGTTCTTTTGCTGGGACAAGTGTGGCTTCGGCCCCAATTTGGTAAATCGCGCTGGCCCACGGCCGTGTTGCCCCTTGTCACGCTCGTCACCCTGCTTGCCCATTGGCTCGTCGAAGGGGCACGCTGGCAGATGGTGCCCGCTTATGCCCTGCTGAGTGGCTTAGCCTTATACACGCTCATTATTTACGCCCGCCCCCAGATGAAAAAGCCCCATTTTTTGTGGGACATTTTGCTCCTGCCGCTAATCTTGGTGGCCGTCGGATTACCGGTGGTCATGCCCGTGCCGCGTCTGCCCACCCCGACGGGGCCGTTGCCCGTGGGTACGGCCGCGTATCATTGGCTGGACGAGTCGCGGCTGGAGATTTACACCCCAGACCCTGATGATACCCGCGAAATCATGGTGCAGTTTTGGTACCCGACCACGGCCGTGGACAGCGCCACCGCCACCCTAGCCCCCCTCCTAACCAATCTCGACATCGTCGCCCCCACCCTCGCCGAGCGGTTCGATTTTCCCAGCTTCGCCCTCGATCATCTCAACTTGATCCAGACCCACGCCTATCTCGATGTGCCCGTCAATCCAGAGCAAGCCAGCTATCCCGTGATTATCTTTTCTCCGGGCTACAACAGCATGCGCCAGCAAAGCACCTCCCTCATGGAAGAGCTAGCCAGCCACGGCTACGTGGTTATCGCCCTCGACCACACCCATGTGGGCGTGATGACCATTTTCCCCGACGGCCGCGTCATTTTTCTCAACCCCGACATTCTCAAAGAACGCGCCGTGCATGGGGATGCGGCTCACTTTGCCAGTGCGCAGAGCCTCGGCGATGTGTGGCAGGCCGACATCGAATATGTGTTGTCCCGCCTGGAGAATGGGGAAATAGACGAGCGTTTTCAGGGCAAGCTCGACCTCTCGCGGCTCGGTTTGCTGGGGCACTCGACGGGGAGCGGTGTCGCCAGCCGCTTTTGCGCCCTAGATGCACGGTGTCAAGCTGGAGTAGGCATGGATGCATGGCTGGGGCCTGTGTCCGAAGCGGTGCGCGAGCAGGGGACAGACAAGCCATTTTTGTTCCTCATGTCTGAATATTGGCCCACGGCCGAGAACAAAGCGCACATCGCCCAATATGTGCAAAATTCCCCCCAAGCAAGCTGGAGCACCATCGCCCAAACTGCCCACTATGACTTTAGCGACCTGCCCCTGCTCACCCCGCTCAGCTACCAAATCGGCCTGTCGGGCGAGATTGATAGCTATGTGGGGCAGAGCTTGGTGCGGGAGTATGTGCGCGGGTTTTTTGATGAACACTTGAAATAAGGTGAGAAAAAGGGGTTGATTGACCAACAGTTTCTGGGAATGAGCCACCCCTCACCGAAGTTACTATAATGGGAAATCTGTTACAGTAAATGGCGAAGGACACCGTCAAAAATTGGACTTAGCTCGTCGCCCCCAATCAACAGCCCACCTATAATGTTGCGCAAGGCAATTGGATGCTTGGACAAAGTTGATGATGTGATGCGCTCTCTGTTGCCCTTTAAACAAGTGTAAAATTGTGAAAAACTCTAAAAAATACTCCCAACATATCAATTCCATACTTAGACCCACACACAATGAAGCTATTCTCACCTTAGACTTATTTGCTGGTGCTGGTGGGATGGCACTCGGTTTTGAAGCACAAGGGTTCAAAACGATTGGTTTTGAAAAAGATGCAGATTGTTGCGCCACCTATAAAAATAATTTAGTTAGTGCTTGCCATCAACTCAACCTTTCGCCCAGCTATAAATTTCCCCAAGCAACTGTAATTATAGGTGGTCCACCTTGTCAACCATTTAGCGTAGGTGGCAAGCAACAAGGTTTAGGAGACTCACGCGATGGCTTTCCTACCTTTATTTCTGCAGTTAAACAAGTCAGGCCAAAAATTTTTCTCTTTGAAAATGTTAGAGGCATGATGTACCGCAACAAGTGGTATTTGGAGCAGATTATCGAAGAGTTGCAAGCCCTAGGATATATCATCGAATACAAAATGTTTAACACCGTCAGGTATGGAGTTCCTCAAAAAAGAGAGCGGTTGATAGTGGTAGGTCACAGGGGAATCTTCCACTTTCCCACGCCTCTAAACGACAAAAAAGTAACTGCTGGTGAGGCTTTAGGACAAATGGCTACTAAAATTCCTCCGAATGCAAACTTTCTAACCGCCAGTATGGACGAATACGTCGCAAAATATGAGAAGGCTTCCAAGTGTATCCGCCCACGTGATTTACATCTAGATAAGCCCTCACGCACCGTGACTTGTCGAAACCTAGCGGGTGCTACAGGTGATATGATGCGTATACGCTTACCTGACGGACGCAGACGTAGATTAACCGTTAGGGAAGCGGCACGGTTACAAAGTTTCCCAGATTGGTTTGAGTTTGTGGGCAGTGAAACCAGTCAATTTAATCAAATCGGAAACGCTGTTCCCCCTTTGTTTGCCTACCACCTTGCAGAAAGTGTCAAAGATTATTTGTTCTCATCTGAAAATAGCATGACCTTTGATGAAATCAGACAATACAACAAACAACATGAGCCACCCAAACAGTTAGTCCTACTGTAACCACCTCGACGATCAGTGATGAAAAAATACCTTCTAACTCATGCAGAAGCACAAGCCCTTGGTGTGAAAAGTGTATCTTATCGAACCTTTGAAGCAAAACTGCCTAAATTGCAACAACTCATCAATGAATCCTTGCACATCCTAGACCATTTCGGAATACCATTGGAGGATAAAACCGCGCGCCAATTAGAGCGCATGGCACTTGCTTTCCTAGCATTGTGCGATGTAAAAACGAGCGATGAGTGGGTAAACGCGAAATCTTTAAATGGTGGATACGCCCTCAAAACGAGGGATATCATCGAGTACCTCAATGCAAATTTTAACGAACGTATCTCGAGTGGTTCGTATGATGATGTAAGACGCAAAGACCTCAAACATCTAGCCCTTGCAGGAGTTGTCATCTCTGACCGCCCCAACTCTGCCCGGAACAACCCAAGTCGTGCTTGGGCAGTGAATCCTGCCTATATGGTATTAATCAGAGCTTATGCTCAAGATAACTGGGTCACGCTAGTAGAAAAGTTTTTTGAAGGTAAAACAAGCCTGCGAGAACGACTGAATACGCACCGTCATTTGCCCCGCATACCAATCCAGCTTCCATCTGGTATCGAATTAGAATTTGGCTTAGGTGAACACAATCAGCTTCAAAAGGCAATTGTGGAAGAATTTTTGCCTCGGTATGGTTTTGGAGCAAAAGTTGTTTACATCGGTGATGCCGAAAACAAGTTTCTCCATTATGATGAAGATGCCGCTAGGGCAATTGGCTTGGCGACACTAGCTCATGAGGAATTACCAGATGTGGTAGCTTACTCACCAGAGAAAAATTGGTTGTATCTGATCGAAGCGGTGCACTCCTCTGGTCCCATCAGCCCAGAAAGAATTATCGCCTTACAACCTTTGCTACAAAATTGCATGGCTGATATTATTTTTGTCACTGCATTTATTGACCGCAATACATTTAGAAAATTTGTGGCTGATATTGCTTGGGAGAGTGAGGTATGGATAGCCTCATCACCAGATCATTTAATCCATTTTGATGGGGAGAAGTTCCTTGGACCATATCAGCAATTGACCTGAAGTAGATTGTTTGTCGTTATCTTTTTGCAAAGCACCCACAGCCGTGTTTATCCCAAACACAGCCGTGTTCTTTTCCCCCACCACAACCACTCATTACGATTTTGTCCCTGCCCCGCTAAGCTACCGAAAAGAAGGAGGGGGGAAGAGCTGACTCACTGACGGACTCATAGGTCAAAACAGGACATTTATCCTATGCTTTCTGCTGGTGGTAAGAAGCCCTTTTTTTGTAAGATAACGTTTCGGGCTGAAATATCACACAGTAGTTCGCAGGTGAATATGAAATCGTTGCCACTTACCCCCGCCGATGAACGGCCGTGGGCAAGCCTACTCGCAATCACGTCAGGAAAATCGCATAGAGAGTTGCCCCAGCAGTTGGCGAATCCGCACCCCACCACGGCCGTGAGCTGGGGTACGTGGGATGGCGACACCTTGGTTGCTTCGTTCACCGCCTGCCTCATCCACCTGAACTGCCCCCAGCAATCAGAAAACCCGCGCATCGCCTTAGCCCAAGCCCCCGTCATTCATCCTCGGTATGACCGCCAGGCTCTGTACGAAACAGTGACCCAGCCCGTTATTGAATCATTGCGGCGGCAAGACGTGCAGGCTATTTTTCAGGTAGACCATCGTCCTCTTTGGGCCTCGTTGCGCCAAACGCCACCCGGTTATCAGTTCTTGGGTCGTTTGTACCCGTATTGGGGTTGGCTGAATGAACGTCCCACGGCCGTGTCCCTGCGCCTCACCACCCGATGCCCTGCTGAGTTAACCCCCATTCCGCCCCACACCCAAATCACTTTTATGCTGGACATAGAAGATGTGCGCGAACGATATTGCCGCGTCGAGGAAGCGTATCAATTTGCCCTGTGGCAGGAGGGCGCCGCGCTAAAGGGACTGGTCGTTTACAAAGTGACCAAGCACGCCTTTGCGCCCTCCGTCGCCCATTTGGTTGCCGTATATGGGGCAGACACCCCCCGCCTGCTGACACGCTGGCTAGCCACCATGTACGACCACGGGCATCGTCTCATTCACACCGTTACCAGCCCCCACGCGGCCGTGCGCCACGCCCTGCGTCAACACACCCAACAAATCAACGGCCGCCTCAGCCCCGCCCAGCATCTGCTCTACGCCCAACCCCTTCAGCGTTACGTCTCCTCCCATTTGCTTGACCTCAACCATTGGAATTGGGTGAATTGATTATAGAGATGAGGAGTGATGGGTAGCCAGCGGTCGGTTGTAAACCTCACTACATCGTCCCTCGCCCTTCGCCCATGTTCTAGGATGCAAAATTCGCCCGCTTGCCTTAAACTAGGGTAGAAATCAACCCATTCACCATGCACATGGTTCCAAATTATAAATGGTAAATTGTCAATAACGAATGGTAAATGAGCGCCTGCGTTCACCATTCACCATTCACCATTTACCATTCACCATTCCTAAGAGGAGCGCATTATGTTGCCCAAACAAACCCCCACGGCCGTGCGTCGTATTCCTTGGTTAACTTGGTTATTTATTGGCCTGCATCTACTGGCTCTGAGCTGGGTACTCAGCCTCACGCCCGCAACACGGCCGTTTGTCCTGCGCGATGTCGGCTTAGTCCCCTTGCGTGATGGGCTAGATGCGTTTGGCTGGAGCAGTATCACGGCCGTGTGGCGCAGTCTCTTTCTCGTCGCCAGCCTGCCCCTTTTTCTACTCAATCTGTTCACCCTCGGCCTACTCGGCCCCCACGTCGAAGACCGTCTGGGGCGACTGCCCTTCCTGATGCTCTATCTCGCTGGCGGCTATATTGGCCTCCTGCTCCAACTTTTGGGCGACCCCCTTTCCCCGTGGCCCGTGCTGGGCAATAGCGGCGCGGTCGCGGCCATCGCTGGAGCCTTTTTACTGCTCTGCCCCACGGCCGGGCTAGCCGAACTGCCCCTGATGCACCGCTTGGCCGATTTGGCTATTCTGCCCGCCGTGGTGCTCATCCCCCTCTGGTACATTGGGCAACTATTCATTATTTTCACCATTCCGGGCGTGACCACCGCTATTTCACTGCTCGTTGTCTTGGTCGCCCTGCTCATCAGCTTCCTCTTTGGCCTGCTAATGACTTGGTTCATCATGCAAATTTGGCCCGAACTGCGCCCCGATAAATTGGGGCAGGTGGTTGTTTAGGTTTGTACAACTGTCCGTGTCATGTTTCACGTGTCATGTTTCATGTGATTCTTCTCTGGACTTGGCTCGTCTGGCAAAAATGTTCGCTAATTAACCCGCTATCTCAAAAATGCTCACTACCTTATTACAAACGTTACGCCAAGACGACACCACCCTGCTCGCTTATTTAGACAAGCTTGAGACGCGCTTTGCCACGGTGGAGCCGCACGTGCGCTCCTTTGTGCCCCTTGACCCTGCCGAGGCTGGCGCAGAACGATTCGACCGCTTGCGCACCGAGGCGGCGGCGTTGCTGGCTCAATACCCTGACCCTGACACACGGCCGTGTCTCTTTGGTCTGCCCCTCGGTGTCAAAGATATTTTCCACACCGACGGCTGGCCGACTCGCGCCGGAAGCCAGCTTCCCCCTGAGGTGCTAGCCGGACCAGAAGCGGCCGTGGTGACCGCCTTGCGGCAGGCGGGCGCATTGGTTTTGGGCAAAACAGTCACAACGGAATTTGCCTATTTTGCCCCCGGTCCGACCCGCAACCCGCACAACCTGGCCCACACGCCCGGCGGCTCGAGCAGTGGCTCGGCGGCGGCCGTGGCGGCACGGCTGTGCCCTGTGGCTTTGGGCACGCAAACGATTGGCTCGGTGAATCGTCCCGCCGCGTTTTGTGGCGTGGTCGGCTTCAAACCGACCCACGGCCGTGTTTCGACCGCTGGCGTCATCCCCGTTTCCCAAACGTGGGATCATGTCGGCTTTTTTGTGCGCCATCCCGCCGACCTCGAGTTAATTATGCCTGTCGTAAGTGCTGATTGGGAGGCTGTTTCAAACACGGCCGTGCTTACCCGCCCCGTTTTTGGGGTGCCCACCGGCCCCTATCTCGACCAAGCCGACAAGGCAGGACGGGCGCATCTGGAAACAATCATCGCTGATTTGGTGAGGCAGGGGCACACGGTCAAACGGTTGGCGGTCATGCCCGATTTTGCCACTTTGCGGGAGAAGCATCTGGTGGTGATGGCGGGGGAAATGGCGCGGGTTCATGCGGAATGGTTTGCCAAATATGGGGAGCTGTATCAGGCTGACACGGCCGTGTTAATCGAGCAAGGGCAAATCTATCGCCCCACCTACATCCAATAGACCTGCCAGAGCCAATATGAACTAGCCGAGCGGCTCCAGCGGCAAATGGACGAGGCGGGCATTGATTTTTGGCTCACCCCGTCCGCACCGGGTGTCGCCCCCCACGGGCTAAGAAGCACGGGCAATCCCATCATGAACCTGCCGTGGACGCACGCGGGCATGCCCGCCCTGACCCTACCCACGGGCACAGACCCCACTACAGGGTTGCCCCTCGGCACGCAGTTTGTCGCCCGGCGCGGCGCGGATGAGGCGTTGGTGGCTTGGGCGGCGGCGAGGGGCGTGAAGTAAAAAGTAAGAGGGAAGAAGGAAGAAAAGGGGCGGGTCTTCTCGAAAAAACCTCCGTGTTCTCCATACCCTCCGCAGTTTATCTGACCTTTTTTACAGTGGCCGCGGAAGAGAGAAGTGTATCAAAGCAAATTTCGTCCCCCTTCCTTCTTCCCTCTTCCTTTCCTCAGTGAGTCTGGGGTTAACCAGCATTGACGCACGGCCGTGGTTTGGTTATGCTTAAACATCTCGCATCATTGGTGCGACCGCACCTAAATTTCTTGATTTTATCCCCCCTCTGCCAGACAATGTAGACGCTCCTTCTCCAAGGTTGTCACCTGCCCTGGGGGTACGCAAAATCTGCATCTATATGGAGAAAAAAATGAGTGACTCCCCTCTAACCATCACCGAAGATATGGTTGTTTCTATCGAATATGTCCTGCGCCTCGAAGACGGTGAAGAAGTTGAACGCACCGACGGCGACCCGCTCCAATTTATTCAAGGCATGGGCCAAACCTTCCCCAAGCTGGAAGAAGCTCTTGAAGGCCGCACCGTGGGCGCCAAATTAGAAGTGAAATTACTGCCCGAAGATGCGTTTGGTGATTACGACGAAGAAGATTTCGACGTGTTGCCCATTTCTGAATTCCCTGATGATGTCGAACTGGCCGAAGGCATGTTCATGGAGCTAGAAGACGCTGATACAGGTATGTATTTGGAAGCCGTCATCACCGAACTGCGCGATGATGAAGTCGTCATTGATTTTAATCACCCCCTAGCAGGTGAGACGCTCTACTTCACCCTAGAAGTGGTTGGCGTGCGCCCCGCCACCGAAGAAGAGCTTGACCACGGTCATGTGCATGATTTGAATGTGAACGGCCAAGGTCATTAGGCTTCACGTTTAAGTATCAGTTGTCAGGTGAGCTTGTCGAAGCTCACGCAAGATAAAAAAGACAAAAGACCCCCAGAGGCTGGCCTCTTGGGGGTCTTTCTATCTCACTTAGGGATTGTGTAAAAACAACTTCCTGATTTCGGCAAACGGTCACACGCCTCGCCGCCTGCGGCGGCTCGGCTATTCTAAAGGGTGTTTTTTTGGGGTGGGGGGGGGGGG
>JBGTIZ010000070.1:0-6328 GCA_041745395.1 Promineifilaceae bacterium (SeqCode)
TGTGTAGTGGTCACGAATCAGTAACGTACTTTTTTTGACAAAAGGCGTCTCTTCTCAACCGACTAGCTTCGTCGTGGCCTGCGGCCACGACTCGCTGGAAAGAGGGTGTTTTTTTCGTTTGGGCAACTGCCCAAACGAAAAAAACACCCTTATGACAGGCGAGCCGCCGTAGGCGGCGAGGTGTGCCGAGACAGGATTTTTTGTGTGAGTAATTTGTGACCAATACACATTCAACACAAATGACCCTGTCAAATTGGCCTTAAGCGCGGCGATTATAGAGCTGTTGGCTGAGCAAGTTAACCAAGAGCCGCCTCCGTGGACGGCCACAGCTCCAACTTTGTCCGAGCCAATTTTTTTGTTGAAGTCCGTGGCTAAGATGAAACGGTTGCGCCAGTTGTGTCTTGAGCAATCTCCCCTGCCGCTGAAAAAACGAGGGTTTTACGCACCACCCAACTATTTGAGTTTTGCCTAGGGGGAGTATTGGTTCCTCTCCACCTGCGCTATCTAACCCCAGTTTGGTCTCTCACCATTCCCCGATTACAATAGAAGACGATGTGCTGATGGGCGTAGGCAACTGCGTCCTTTTGCGTTTATAAACAACCGCCAGTGACAGTATCGCAACCAAGAGGCAACTATGAAAACAAAAAATGTATGGCTAATGATGATGTTCCTATCGCTCACGCTGATTTTGGCGGCGTGTGGTGGGTATGGTAGTTATGAGACCACGTTTGATGGGCGGGATGGCTGGGGCGTGGGCGACACGGCCGAGGTAAAAGGCAGTATTGCGGATGGCCGCTATCGCTTGCAAGTGGATGCCGAGCGCGGTATTTTTTGGTCTACGGCGGGGATAAACGCGGGCGATGGCACGTATGTCCTCGAAGCGACCCAGACGGCTGGCCCCCTAGATAATGGCTTTGGTCTTATGTTTATGACGGACACCGAAGCCCTCAATTTTTTTCTTTTTGAAGTGAGCGGCGACGGCTATATTTGGATTGGTCTGTGTGAAGCGGGTTGTGAGGATAATCAGGTGATGCTGGTAGGAGAAGGCTGGATTGCTTCCGATGCAGTCCGGCAAGGGTTGAACCAGACCAATCGGTTGCGGGTTGAGGTGAAAGGAGGAAATATGATATTTTTTGTCAATGACACCGAGGTCGGCCGGGGCACCAATACCGCTTTGACCGCTGGTGACGTCGGTGTTTTGGTGGAAACGCTGGGTGAAGGGGGAGTGGTCGTGCAATTTGACAACTTTAGCTATACGCCTGACCCAGATAGTGCCAGCTTTTTTAGTCGTTGAGGGAAAACGGTATGAGCATTTATGACCCCGGTAATTATGAAGACCAACCTGACCACGGCACATCTGCTTGGGTGTGGGTTTTGTTGGGGGTAGGCGCTCTTGTTTTTTGCTGTGTGGCGGCGTCGGTGATTGGTTTTGCAGGTTTCGCCCTGTTTAATGCCGATACGCAGGCGGCCTTTGATGAGGTGGCGGCAACGCTGGAGTCGTTTGCCCCCACGGCCGTGCCCACGCCTACGCCGATGCCCACGGCCGTGTCTACTACCTATCTGGAGACATTTAGTGAGCCAACCGATTGGGGCACGGGCACAATCACGGCCGAAGATGACCCTGATTTTATCGAGGTTGAAGCGTTGCTAAATGAGGGAACCCTTGATTTCACCGTTTACGCCGAGGAATCCTTGTTTTGGACTACGGCTGAAGAAGATTTTGGGGATGGCGTCTATGAAGTGCAGACCACGGCCGTGGGCGGCCCCTTAGACAACGGCTTTGGCATGTTGTTCATGTTTGACAACGAGCGTGAAAATTTCTATATGTTTGAAATCAGTAGCGACGGTTATGTGTGGGTTGGCATCTATGAAGAAGGGGCATCCAGCTACACGCCCTTCTTGGATAATGGTTGGCAGGCTTCCGAGGCCGTTAAGCAAGGATTAGGCGCGTCCAACGTGTTGCGGGTCGAGGTCAACAACGGCCAAATGACCTTTTATGTCAACAACCAGCAAGTCGCCACCGTGCAAGATCGCACCTTGTCACGCGGGAATATTGGCCTCTTTGTGGAAACGTTTGATGAAGGCGGGGCGCGGGTGCAGTTTGATAATTTCAGCTACCGGTCTGAGTAGCGTCAAGGCAGGCTCAACTGCGTATAGCCCTTACACAAAAAGCTCTGGCAAAGATAAGATACCCTTTGCCAGAGCTTTTTATTGGGCGAACAACGGCTTGTTTTAGCGCGGTTCGACGAGTAAGCGTAAAGCGGTGCGCTCGTTGCTGTCAATATCCACGTCTACAAAGGCGGGGACGCAGATAACTTCGGTTCCTTCTTCTGACAAGTAACCGCTGGCGATGGCGACAGCTTTGATAGCTTGGTTAACGGCTCCCGCACCAATGGCTTGTACCTCTGCACGGCCGTGTTCACGCACCACACCCGCAATGGCCCCCGCCACTGAAGCTGTCCGCGAACGCGCCGAGACTTTAATAACATTCATAATGCCTCCTTGATAGTCTGCCATGAATGATTGATTGGTTGATAAAGTTTCCTTAGAGTCGAATAGTCAGCGATTCTATGCGACAAGGCGAAACTTTGTCAAGCTAATTTCTGAGCCAAACGTATCCCACGACCGTGGAATAGCTTCGCTCGTCGCCCGCGCCTCGCGTAAACGGCTAAATTCACGTTTTATTTGGGCACACTGTGGCCTGTTGTTCAAAAAGTCGCCCCACGGCCGTGGGATAGTTCCGTTGGATTGCCATGACCCTATCGACAAGGCTTGTATATATGGGCAAAAAGTCGTTTTTTGTTGCAAAAAACGCAAAATGTGGGGGGCGTCCGCCAATGTTAAAAAAAACAAAAACGTGTCTAGGAGCAAACTAAAAAAAAGGCCAGCTTTTAAGGATAACTTGACAGAATAGCTTTGCAGGGGCTATACCCATCTGTTAGAATGGATGAACAGTTTGGCTCTGCGGCTGACCTATACGGCGCAACCAACTTCGAGACCTATCTGCGAACCAAATCTGTCCGCTAGATGGGGAGCAAAAATCGGCAACTGCTTTTATTGAATAATTTTATGACCAGTCACACCGTGGCAGACGTTTTTTTGTGCCTGCTCGGTGCTGTTCTGTACGCTATCTTCAAAAATGATTGCCCAAAACGTAGCTACGCAACTTCTCGAGAAAGCCCCTAATGCTTCTCGAGAGAAGCCCCTTGGGGTCTAAGTAGTTACCCTAGAACTGGTGTTAACTATGTCGCCTAAAAAGGCTTGGAAAGCAACGCTCGGTGAGTTAGAACTCCAAATGACCAAGGCCACCTTCAATACGTGGCTGAAGGATGCGCACCTGTTGGAGTGTCACGAAAACGAATACCTCATTGGGGTGCGCAACGATTACGCCAAAGATTGGTTGGAAAATCGCCTGCAAGATACCATTCTCCGCACGCTCTCATCGGTGGTGGGTCAGGACGCAGAGCTACGGTTTGTGGTCGCTTCTAGTAATGGCAATCACACGGCCGTGGTCAATCCACCAGCATCCCCCGCCGCATCTGAAGAGTCTGCAGAGAGCGATAAAACGGCCCTAAACGGCCATCACGACGCCAACGGGCGAAGGAAGGTTGCCATGGCAAATGGCGTGACACACAACACACAGACCCCCTCAAACAATGGCGTTCCCGGTTTGCGGGAGGAATATGTCTTTTCCACCTACGTTGTCGGCACAAGCAACCGCTTGGCTCACGCCGCCGCCCTGTCAGTCGCTGAAAATCCGGGTCGCACCTACAACCCGCTTTTTATCTATGGCGGTGTCGGGCTGGGTAAAACCCACCTCATGCACGCCATCGGCCACAAATGCAATGAACTGGGGCTGATTGTGCGTTATATCACCTCCGAAGCGTTTACCAACGACCTCATTCAATCCATTCGTAGCCAAAAAATGGCGGAGTTCCGCGAAAGATATCGCACGCCTGATATTTTGCTCATTGACGACATTCAGTTTATTGCTGGCAAAGAAAGCACCCAAGAAGAGCTGTTCCACACGTTTAACGATTTGCATAGTCGCGGCAAACAGGTTGTCGTCTCCAGTGACCGTCAGCCCAAGGCGATGATTACGCTCGAGGAGCGGCTCCAGTCGCGGTTTGAGTGGGGGCTAATGGCGGACATTCAGTTCCCCGATGTGGAGACGCGCATGGCGATTTTGCGCTCCAAAGCGGAGACGATGGCGATTTATGTGCCCGATGAGGTCATCGAAATGGTGGCGCATCAGGTGCGGCAAAACATTCGTGAGCTAGAAGGGGCACTGAACAAAGTGGTGGCTTATTCGCAACTGATGGATCAGCCCATTGATTTGCAATTGACCAACATGGCGTTGGCTGACCTGATGCAGAGAACGGAAAAAATTACGGTTGAGCAAGTGATTAACGCCGTTTCTGACCATTATCATGTTTCGATTGAAGCGTTGTATAGTGCTGGTCGGAGCCGGACTATCTCGTTCCCGCGCCAGATGGCGATGTATTTGGCGCGCACGGAAACGGATGCGTCGTTCCCCCAAATTGGCACGGCGTTGGGCAATCGGGACCACACCACGATTTTGCATGGGTACGAGAAAATTTCTAATTTGATTGAAACGGATGGCTCGGTGCGGCAGGATATGATGCAGATTAAGTCTAGCCTTTATGCACAGTAGGTTTTTAGCCGTAAGCTTTTAGCTGTAAGCCTTAAGCGAGGCCGTCCACGGCGCAACGAAAGAAAATAAAAAGGCGGGTCATGAAAAATGACCCGCCTTTTTTGTTCCTTGTTCATTGCTGAGTGCCCTGAAAAAAGAGGTATTTTTGCAAAATCTACCAGAGGTGGATTTCCGCGAAAAGGTAGAAGGAAGAGGGAAGAAGGAAGAAAAGGGGCGGGTCTTCTCGAGAAAATCTCCGCGCTCTCCGCGTCCTCTGCGGTGAAATTGACCTTTTTACAGAAGACTCATTGCTCATTGTCCATTGCCCAAACTGTCTTGGGCGATGACGCGCTCTTCGTCGGTGGGGATGACGAGCGCCACGGCCGTGTTTCCATTTTGATTTTTCCGCGTAATCCGCCCCTCACCCCGCTGATTGCGTTCTTTATCCAGCACCAGCCCCAAAATCCCCAACTGGTTAATCACCTTGGCGCGAATTGGCGCGGCGTGTTCTCCAATTCCCCCCGTAAAAATAAGCGCGTCCAGCCGCCCCAGGGCGACCGCATAACCGCCGATGGTTTTGGCGAGCCGATAGCAAAAAATATCTATGGCGCGTTGGGCTTGCTGGTGGCCGTTTTCCGCCGCTTCGAGCAAGGTGCGCATGTCGTTGCTCAGGCCAGAGAGGCCGAGCAGGCCGCTTTCTTTGTTCAACACGGCCGTGATTTCCGCCAGCGACTGCCCCGTTTGCTCCGTTATATACTGATGCAAACTGGGGTCAACATCCCCACTGCGCGTGCCCATCACCAGCCCCTCCAGCGGGGTCAGGCCCATGCTGGTGTCTATACTGCGGCCGTTCAGCACGGCCGTGGCGCTGCACCCATTGCCCAAATGGGCACTAATCAAGGCCAACTCCTCATAAGGCCGCCCTAAAAGCTTAGCCGCCTGCCGCGTGACATACTGGTGGCTGGTGCCGTGAAAGCCGTAGCGGCGCACGTTGTGCTGGGTGTACCATTCATACGGGACGGGGTAGAGGTAGGCGTGGGGGGGCAAGGTTTGGTGGAAGGCGGTATCAAACACGGCCGTGTGGGGCAAATCGGGAAAAAGCGTCTGCGCGGCGCGGATGCCAATAATGTTGGCGGGATTGTGCAACGGCGCGAGAGGGATACACGCTTCGATAACGTCCAGCACCTCGGGCGTGATGCGCGTGGAGCGGGTAAATTGCTCCCCGCCATGCACCACTCGATGGCCGACCGCCTGAATGGTGTCGAGCAAGCTTTGCTGGCGCAACAGGTCGCTAATGTGGCTCATGGCCGCATCGTGGTCGCCTTCGGGCATGTTTTGACTGTTTTTCTCGTGCGCATTTTGCCAATGGAGAACGGCCTCGGCCGTGCCCAGCCGTTCTGCTAAGCCAGTCAGGGCGCGTGCCCCCGACTCACTTTCGATGACCGCAAATTTGAGCGACGAACTGCCGCAGTTAATAACAAGGACGTGGGTGGGTGATTGGTTCATGGGTTGGTTTGTTCGTTCGTTTGTTGGTTAGAGTTGTTCCTGATTAAAAAATCGGGTAAATTCCAGTCAAAAACTGGAGTAGCCCAATGAGTTTAGCCATACGTGATGATCGCCAAATGCGTGCCTTAACAGGCGTGTCCATAAGCCAGTTCGACATTTTATTAGCTG
>JBGTIZ010000071.1:0-5266 GCA_041745395.1 Promineifilaceae bacterium (SeqCode)
ATTTGTGACCAATACAGTAAATCACGATTAGACTGCCTGCTCATCCTCAGCCACCAACCATTTTACTCATTGCTCATTACTCATTACTCATTGAAAAGAGGCCAACATGGGTTGGGAAACAATCTATCGCCGCAAGGTCACAGACCTAGATACGGCACTTAGTAACATACAATCAAACAATCGCATTTATATTGGGGGAGGGGCTGGTGTGCCTATTCAGCTTTCGCAAGGGTTGATCCGTCGCGCCGCTGAGCTAGAAAATGTGGAAGTAACGCATATTTTGACGTTTGCGGATGCGCCGTATGTCCAGCCAGCGTATGCCAAATCGTTTCGGGTGAATGCGTTGTTTATCGGGGCAAATGTGCGCACGGCCGTGCAAGAAGGTCGCGCCGATTTTACCCCCGTCTTTTTATCCGAAATCCCCCGCCTTTTTCGGGAAGGCGGCCCCCTGCCGCTCGACGTCGCCCTCATCAGCCTCAGCCCGCCCGACGAACACGGCTTCTGTAGCTTTGGCGTCGAAATCGGCACCACCAAACCCGCCGCCGAAGCGGCGCGCATCATTCTGGCCGAAATCAATCCCCAAATGCCGCGCACCTTGGGCGACAGCTTTATCCACGTCAGCCAACTGACCCACATCATCGAAGCAGACTACCCCCTGCCCGAAACCCCACAAGCCAAAACAAACGAGGTCCAGCTCCAAATAGGCCGCCACATCGCCGAAATGATTCCCAACGGGGCCACCTTGCAAATGGGCATCGGCAGTATTCCCGACGCCGTTTTGCAAAACCTGACCAACCACCGTCACTTGGGCGTCCACACCGAGCTGTTTTCCGATGGGGTCATTGATTTGGTCGAGTCAGGCGTTATCTCCTGCGCCCGCAAAAGTTTCCATCCCGGTAAAATCATCGCGGGCTTTTTGTTCGGCACCAAACGCCTGTATGATTTTGTGAACAACAACCCCATCATCGAAATGCACCCCACGGATTATGTCAACGACCCTTATAATATCGCTCGCAACGATAATATGGTCGCCATTAACTCCGCCATGCAGGTAGACCTGACAGGGCAAGTCAACGCCGACTCGATTGGCCCTCGCTTTTACAGCGGCGTGGGCGGTCAGCTTGACTTCATTCGCGGAGCAGGACGCGCCAAGGGGGGCATTCCCATTATTGCCCTGCCGGCTACGGCCAAAGGGGACACGCTCAGCCGTATCGTACCCATGCTATACGAAGGCTCTGGCGTGGTGACCACGCGCAATGATGTCCATTACATTGTGACCGAGTTCGGCGTGGCACATCTATATGGCAAAACGGTGCGGGAACGCACCCGCGCCCTCATTGGCATCTCCCATCCCAAGTTTAGGGATGAACTCGAGGCAGAAGCGAAGCGTATTGGTTATCTTTAGACCAGATGGAGAGGGGGAGAGGAAGCGAGCAAGAGAGGAAGAGATGGCTCTTCCTTCCTTTTTTGTGCCGTGATGCAACACAGCATGCCTGATCCACGTAATAGTTTATAACGAAGCAGTCACCCTTACTCTCTTACTCTCTTACTCTCTTACTCTCTTACTCTCTTACTCTCAAAAAACGGAGGTATTACCGTATCATGCAACGTTTACGCAATAGCTGGGCTTTGACCAAAGCAAGCTGGGCCGTCCTGATGGCGGACAAAGAGCTACTTGTTTTCCCGATTCTCTCGTTCTTGGCCACGGCCGTGGTCGTCCTTACCTTCATGGTTCCCATGGCTCTCACCGGCTTTTTGGAATCCTTTATCGGCATTCCTATCTTGAGCACCGTGGTCATGTTTTTGTTCTATCTGGTGCTGTACACGGTCACGATTTTTTGCAATGCGGCCATTGTGGGCGCGGCGCACATTCGGCTAAAGGGGGGCGATCCCACGGTGAGCGATGGCCTGAGCATCGCTTTTCAGCACATTGGCCCCATTTTGGGGTATGCGGCCATTTCGGCGACGGTGGGCATCATTTTACGCGCCATTTCCGAAAAATCGGGCACGCTGGGGCGGATGGTCATCTCCGTTATCGGCGCGGGCTGGAATGTGGTCACCTTTTTGGTGATTCCCGTGCTGGTTATCGAAGGAGTGGGGCCAGTAGAAGGTATTAAGCGCAGTTTTAACCTACTCAAAACGACGTGGGGGGAACAAATTGCGGGGAATTTAGGCTTGGGATTGGTATTTGGGCTGGCTTATGCGGGCACTATTTTACTGCTTGCCCCGCTTTTTGTGCTGGGCATTGTGCTTGGCTCGGTGGTGATGATAATCACGGCCGTGGTTATTCTCGCCCTCGCCCTCTCTTTCATCGGCCTGATGCAATCCACGATGCAAGGCATTTACACCGCGGCCGTGTACCAATACGCCACCACGGGCGAAGCGGGCGAATTCTTTGACCCAGAGGTAGTGAAGCACGCATTTAAGCAAAAATAGAGGGGGTTGCTCGAGTAAAAAGTTAGAAGTGAAAAGTGAGAAGTAAGAAGCCGCCCAGCTTCCTACTTCTCACTTTTTGCTTTTCACTTGCTACTTCTCACGGCTCACGCCCATTGGTCAACCACGATTTTGCTAAAAATATCAGACTCGGTGATGATGCCCACCAGGTGGTCATCGTCGTCTACTACAGGCAGGCCACTGGCGCGATTAGCCAGCATGGCTAGGGCGGCTTGAGCCAGTAAATCATCAGGTTTAACCGTAATGGGGTCAGGGGTCATGATGTCGCCCACGGTGAGCGTAGCCCAACGACTATGCTTTAGGTCGGCTTCGCCAGTTAGGGCTTCGGTCGGCCGTGCTTCGCGCAGGTCGCCCCAGCTCACAATGCCCACCAAAAGTTGCCGCCCCGTGGGAGTGGTTTCCACGATGGGCAGGCGGCGAATTTCTTCGTTAATCATCATTTCAAACGCCTCAGGCAGTTTAGTATCGGCCGTGATGGTAATGACATCAGTGGACATCCAGTCGCGGATTATTTCGTTGGTCATAAGCTGTTTCCTCAGGGTGCAGGGTTCAAGGTTCAAGGTGCGAAGTGCGAGGTGTGGTAGTTAGGCATGGCATCTTGTTAATGGACTAACAGACTAGCCTGCGTCGGGACGTAGGATGAGCATGGAGGTGTCTACGTTGCGCACCAGTTTTTCGGCGATACTGCCATACATGCCGGCCAGCGTGCCCGTCATGCCGTGGGTGGCTAAGGCGAGCAGGTCGGCTTGGTGGGTGGTGAGGTAATCCATAATGATGGTCGCGGGGGGAGTGCCTATCAGGACAGAATTTTTGATGGGCTGGGTGAGTTGGCTATGATCTTGCCACACGGCCGTGAGTTTTTCCAAATAAGCGGTGGCAGAGGACACGGCCGTGTGGCCATCATCCCGCACCACCCGCAAAAGCGTCACTCGCGCCCCCGTCGGCTGGGCGACTTTCATCACCAGCGGCAACACCTGCTCTGCAAAGGGAGAGCCATCGAGGGCAACCACGATATGCCGCATCGCCATCTCTTGCCGCAACAACAGCATAGGGCAACGCGCCCGCCGCACCACCTGTTCCGCCACGCCACCCAACAGCCATTGCCCAAACCGCGCCCGCCCCATGGTCACCATGAGGGTCATTTGCACCTGTTCACGGTCAGCTACGCAGGCAATCACCTCACGCGGGTCGCCTGTTTCCACGACAATGTGGCAAGGGTGCGGCGTGCGGGCGGCCACTTCGGCCAGATAGGCTTCGGCCGTGGCGATGGCTTGGGCGAGTTGGGCAGGCGACACGGCCGTGTCATTCAGCGCCACCTCGCCACTGGTAGAATCATGTACCATAGGCACACGCAACAAAACCAGCGTCCCGCCTTCACTCAGCAATTGCCCAGCCAACTCTAATTCACGCTCGGCCGTGGCCTTGCCGTCTAGGGGAACCAAAATTTTGTCCATACAGTGCCTTCCCTGGGTACGCGGAGCGAAGTGGTATAGGTGGCCAAGCACACTTCTCACCTCGCCCTTCGCCCTTTTTTCACTCTTTACATGCCCAAGTGTAGCTGATTTTAGTTCAATTGCGCATCAACTGGGCGCACGATAAGCATTGATTTGGGCAACCCATGCAGAACCTTTTCCATCACACTGCCATACACCCAACGGCGCAAACCCGTTCGACCGTGGGTAGACATCGCAATCATATCCACATCTGCCCGCTCACACAGATGCACAATTTGCTCAGCGGGGTCGCCATCAAGGGTCATACATTTGATGGGAACACCCCTAAGCTCATAACGTCGGGTTATCTCGGTTAGATAACGCTCGTCTTGTTGGTAATAGCTCTCCAACATCGCCAACCCCATCCCCGGCTCAACCCGCTCCACATCAGCCACCTGCCGATAGTTAAGCGGCTCATGCTCTTGCCGCACCCGCAGAAGCGTGATGTTCGCCCCCAGAGCTTGGGCTAAGGCCAAGGTGGGTTCTAGGATTTTCTCGGCTAGGGGAGAACCGTCTAAGGTGACGAGGATGTTCTGGATGGGCTGGGGGTCACGGATGAGCAAAACGGGGCAGGCCGCGTGGCGCATCACTTTCTCGGCCGTGCTACCCAGCACCCAGCGGGAGAAGCCCGTGTAGCCGTGGGAACTCATCACAATCAGGTCAACGGCTTCATCATGGGCAATATCTAAAATGGTGGCCGCTGGGTCGCCCTCTTCTAAAAGGGGATGCAACCCCACGGCCGTGTCAGCAAACGTATCCAGCACCGTATCCAGATACGCCCTCGCCGTGGCAGTAGCTCGCTCTAGGGATTGGTCAGGCCATAAAAAAGCGTATCCGCCCGTGTACTGTGAAACCAGCATCTCTTGCGGCTGGCTTACTTCCAACAGATAAATATCTCCTTCAGCCGCCCGCGCCAGTGCGAGAGCAGGCTTCAAGGCTCTTTCCGCTAATTGCGAACCGTCTAATGGGACTAAAGTTTTGGCAAACATGAGATACCTCCGTTTACTTGGATAGTCAATCGTCCTTCTTCCTTACTGTAAGCGTCAGTATGCCAAACACGGCCGTGTAACCATAAGTGACAAACCTCCCGCCTGCCCACGCACAATGTCACCAGCCGCCTCCCTGACAAACGTCATCCACAAGCTGTGACGTTTGCCACCCCACAAAAAGCCTACAAAAGGCTAACCTTGTAGCAACTTAACGACACGGCTTGGATAGCTATAAGCTATAAGCTATAAGCCGTAAGCGTAAGTTACCAGCCGTTTCTCTTGCAGATTAAAAAATCAATTCGGTACTCACTGGCTTCGTGGGGGGGGGGG
>JBGTIZ010000072.1:0-5155 GCA_041745395.1 Promineifilaceae bacterium (SeqCode)
CTGCCCGAAGAAGATGAAAAGATGCGAGGCGGGATTTAAACCATGCTGGCTGATTTAGACGACACCTTGCGCCACCTGCTCACGGCCGAAATACCCATTCGCAACAGCGAGATTGATGTCAAATTTGACCAGCCCAAGCGGGAATGGAGCGCACGGCTGAGCAAACCGACCATCAACCTCTTTTTATACGACATGCGCGAAAACGTTTTGCTCAAACGACAGCAATTCGACATGACCCGCCACGACGGGCGCACCGCCACCCAGCAACGAAGCGCGTATCGGCTCGATTTCACCTACATGATTACCAGTTGGGCCGCCCAGCCCGAAGACGAACATCGGCTGATGTCCCGCACGTTACAAGCCTTATTTAAATTCCCAACCTTGCCTGCCAGCGGTTTGCGGGGGAAGTTGCGCCGCCAGCCCTACCCCATCCCGCTCCAGCTAGCGCGGCACGACAAGCTGACCAATCCCGCCGAGCTGTGGAGTGCGCTGGACAACGAGTTGCGTCCCGGCACATCGCTGATTATCACCCTCGCGCTCAATCCGTGGGACGAAGTCACCGGCCCGGCCGTGCAGTTGCTCACCATGCGCACTGGCTTTTATGACTTTGTACCTGATGAAGAGGGGCGGGTCACACGGCCGTTGGTGTATGAATCCCATGTGGTGGGAGGCACAGTGCGCGCGGGTGCGAATGATGAACCCGTGAGCGGGGCGCGAGTCGCCTTTAAGGGCACGGGTTATATCGGCACAACAGATGAAGATGGCCGTTTCCGGCTAGGCGCGATTTTGCAGGGGGATTACACGCTCGTGGTGTGGCCGCCCGCCGAAGTGGGCGGCGAACCACAGGAACGCTCCCTCACCGTGCCTGCTCCAGACGGTAATTATGACCTGACCCTCACGCCGGGCTAGTTTCGTCACAACAGCCACAGCGCAGGAATTTAAGTTCCTATATCTCTTAAGTCTGTCACCAAAGGAGGTTCTGATGGTGCTACATGTCAATCCAGCGCGGTCGCCACCGTGGTGATGGATAGAGCAACGAATTGGTTTGTGGAAAGAATGAGCAATTGCCACTGGAAAAGGTCCAATTAACCGCGGAGAGCGCGGAGAGCGCGGAGAGCGCGGAGAGCGCGGAGAGCGCGGAGAGCGCGGAGATTTTCTCGAGAAAACCCGCCCCTTTTCGTCCTTCTTCCCTCTTCCTTCGTCCTTTTTACAGGAGACTCATTCCTCATTTTTTATTGTGTAAGGCTAGTTTTCAAGGAGATTAATCATGACGATTTCATATGCTTCTCCTGGTGTCTACGTCGAAGAGGTGCAACGAGCGATTCGTCCCATTCAAGCATTGGGCACATCGTTGACCGCTTTTGTCGGCATCACAGAAGAAGCGAGTACCAAGCAGGTCAATCGGCGCACGGGCGAGGTGACTCCACTGGAGTCACGCTTGAACAAAGCGACGTTGGTCAGCAATTGGACAGAGTACTCGCGTGTTTTTGGTGGTTTTGTGGATGGGGCGTATATGCCCGATGCAGTTTATAACCACTTTTCTAATGGGGGCGGCCCCTGTTATGTGATGAGCCTGCGGGCTATCACTGATAGTGACCGCAATATGCAAGCGGCGACGGTGACGATTCCGGGCACAAATGGGAAGGATAGTTTTACGGCCACGGCCGTGCTTCCTGGTGACGCGGGTAACAATCTGACCCTCACCATCACCGACGAGCTAGACGACAAAGGCAAAGATACGGGAACCTTCACCCTTGCCATCGGCACCGAAACCGTTAAAGGGGTGACGATGAAGCGGGGCGACAACAACATCGGCAATGCCACCCTTTCCACCATTGCCGTGAGCGATGTGGGTACAACCACGGCACATCCTGTAGCGGGTAGTTACCAGCTTATAGGTGGCGGCCAAAAGCCGCTCGATGCCCAAGACTTCATCGGTGACAGCCTCGCCCGCACGGGTATCAACGGCCTCGAAGCCATCGAAGACGTGCGCTTGGTCGCTTGCCCTGACCTCATGATGGGGTACGACGGCTCCGACGAAGCCAACACGCGTATCAAAGCGGTTCAAGATGCGCTGGTCGGCCATTGCGAGCGGATGCGCTATCGCTTTGCGGTGCTAGACACGCCGCCGGGTCTAAACCCCCAAGAGGCGCGTGAATGGCGCAACTTCCTCGGCTTGGACACCTCTTACGCCGCGCTATATTACCCGTGGATTGAGACGGTGGACTTGAAGAATGGCGGTCGCAAGATGACCCCGCCCAGTGGTCACATGACGGGCGTGTATAACCGCGTAGACGCGGAGCGTGGGGTGCATAAAGCCCCTGCCAATGAGCCGATTCGCGGCGCGACTGGCTTGGAAATTCAGTTGAGCCGTGGGGAGCAGGATATTTTGAACCCGATTGGGGTTAACTGTATTCGCGCTTTCCCCGGCCGTGGGATTCGGGTGTGGGGCGCGCGTACCCTCAGCAGTGATGGCGCGTGGCGTTATATTAGCGTGCGTCGTTTGTTCATCATGGTTTCAGCCTCGATGGATGCGGGTTTGCAATGGGTTGTGTTTGAACCCAACAACACGCGCCTGTGGGCACGCATTCGGCGCGACGTGACCGCCTTCTTGCAAAATGTGTGGCGGTCAGGTGGCCTCTTTGGCGACAACGAATCACAAGCGTTTTATGTCAAGTGTGATGAGGAGCTAAATCCCGAGGACGTGCGGGACATGGGGCAACTCATCATCGAAGTCGGCATCGCCCCCGTCAAGCCTGCTGAATTCATCATCTTCCGCCTAAGCCAATGGTCTTGGATTGGCGGTGAGGATGAAGAAGGCGACGAAGGCGGCGAAGAGAGCAGTGAAGAATAACAACAGGCAATGAGTAATGAATAACGAGTAAAGGGGTGTCCATCGTGAGAGAACCCTTTATTCATTACTAATTACTCCTTATTCATTCTAATGCGTTTGCGTTTGCTTGAAAGCAAGGGCGAACATGGAGAAAAAAGATCATGGCAATGGGTAGCAACCAAATGGTTGATTTCAGCCGCGAAGACCCGTTAGTTGGGTTTCATTTTGCGGTTGATATGAGTGGACAAATCACAGGGTATTTTACGGAATGCTCTGGTCTTGGCTCAGAGACTGATTTGATTGAGCACAAGATTGTGAACGAAAGCGGCGTGGAAGTCACGCTGAAGATTCCTGGTCGTTTGAAGTGGGAAAACATCGTACTCAAGCGAGGTATTACCAGCAATTTGGACATCTGGGAATGGCGGCAGATGGTGGAAGATGGCGACGTAGCAGGTGCGCGGCGCAATGGCTCTATCATCATGCTGGACCAAAGCCTGAACGAGGTGGCGCGTTGGGATTTCCAACAAGCGTGGCCAGTAAAGGTGACGGGACCTCAGCCCAAAGCGGACAGCAATGAGCTGGGCGTGGAGGAGTTGACCATCGCTCACGAGCATATCGTGCGCATTAACTAGCAGTCGGTCAGTTAGCGAGATTGGACCAATCTTGAAGATTGGTCCAATCTGAAAACTGCCAGCTAAGGTGCTGGCTGGCTAGCTGACACGCCTACCCAGTCGTAAGGAAGAAAGATGATGATGCCAGTGGAAGTGGATTTTTTGTTGCCGCATGGGCTGGTGGATGCCTCAGGACAGGTGCATCGCCACGGCCGTATGCGTAAAGCGACGATTATGGATGAGATTGAACCGAACAGGCATCCCGTGGTGCATGATTATCCTGGGTATGCGGTGGTGATTTTGCTGGCGCGGGTGGTCACGCAGTTGGGGGGCTTGTCGCCGGTGACGCCCAGCATGGTGGAGGGGATGTTTGCGGCAGATATTGCGTATTTGGAGGATTTGTATCAACAGTTGAATAGTCCGTCCACGGCCGTGGTTCAAGCCACCTGTCCTCACTGTCAACAACAATGGCAGGCCCAAACATGAGCCAAGACGTCATCATAGACAAACACCAACTCCCCAAAGACATCGCCTTTGAAGGCTCGCTCTCCCCCGAACTGGTCAACCTGATTGCCGAGCTAGTGTACGACATGTTGCAGAAAGACATTCGCCTGTCGGCCGAGCGCATGGGGCGCACCAGCCGCCAGCAACAACCACGCAAACATTGGTAATTGGTAAAAATGGTTCAGGTCAACTTTCGCTTTTCAGTCACAGCGGCCAACGTCAGCCTCGGTATCTTCACCGAATGCACCCTGCCCACCATCCAGTGGGAAGTGCAGAAGATTATCGAAGGTGGCCTAAACACCTATGTCCATCAGTTACCCACCCGCCGCAAAGAGTCCAAAGTGATTCTAAAACAAGGGCTTGGGTTCGGTAACGAAATTTTACTCTGGTACAAAGATTGTTTGGCCGAAAAATTTGTGCGCAAAGATGTCACCATCCACATGCTAGACGCTAAAAATCACAAACCCGTCTATAGCTGGACAGCGAAGGGTTCTTATCCCATTAGCTGGAAAGGGCCACAGCTTCAATCAGGCGGCAAAGCCGTCGCCATCGAGACTTTGGAATTGGCTTGCCACGAAATCATTGTGGATTCTGATATGGCTCAGAGTAGCAATACATGGTGGCTAGATCGCGGGAAGCAGGTGCGCTAAATGAATGAGCAAAGAAACGCTTTAATCCAACGCATGAATCGCCACGCGCATATACAGATGCTTTTTAGCAATGGGCAAGGAGCAAGGAGCAAGGAGCAAAGGGCATGGGGCAATGAGCAAGGCGCAATGAGCAATGAACAATGGTCTAGCCCTGTGTCGCCACAAATGACTCCCTCTCAGCAAGTGCAACGCATGGGCAATGAGCAAGGCGCAATGAGCAATGAACAATGGGCTAATCCTGCGTCACCTCAAATGGCTTCCCCCCCACAAGTTCAACGCACTGGCACGAGAGGCAATGAGCCAGGCGCAATGAGCAATGAACAATGGACTAATTCTGCATCCCCTCAAATGGCTTCACCCCAACAAGTCCAGTATATGAACAATGAGCAGTGGGCTAACCCTGCGTCGCCACAAATAGCACAAATGGCTCCCGTCCAACAAGTTCAGCGCATGGAGAATCAACAAAGCTCGAGAGGCAATGATCAAGGCGCCATGAGCAATGAACAATGGGCTAATCCTGTATCACCTCAAATGACTTCTGCCCAACAAGTTCAGCG
>JBGTIZ010000073.1:0-2005 GCA_041745395.1 Promineifilaceae bacterium (SeqCode)
CAATCGCAATCGGCACCATCAAAACCGTAGCCGCCGCATTAGAGATAACCTCCGTCATCAACGCCGTCATAATAAACACGCCCGCCAAAACGGCTAAGACACCCCAATCACCCACAAAACCAACAAGCTGATCCGCCAAGAGCCGCGCCGTACCGGTCTGTTCCAGCGCCATGCCCATTGGAAGCATGCCCGCAATCAGAAAAATAGATTGCCAATCAATGGAGCGATACGCCTCATCCATGGTCAAGATACCTGTCAAGACCATCAACGCCGCGACCGCCACCAATGATGTCGCCGGATCCACCCAGCCGATGGTGATAATACTCAGGCCAATGGCAAACAACGTAATAGCCAACCATGCCTTATCCGTGCGTTTGCTTTCCCGAGGCGCGATATCCAAAACTTGAAAATTAGGGTTGCCACGCAGAAGAGTTAACGCCTCTTTTTTCCCTTGCACTAGCAACACATCCCCCAAAACAAGCGGAATATCCCCCAAATGGGCGGCCATATCTTGCCCATTGTGCCGAATCGCTATCACGTTGAGGTTGTACCGCTTGCGGAACTCCATCCCGCGCAAAGTTTGCCCCGTGCGGCGTGAGAGCCGCGTCAGCGATATTTCCGCCAACACAGTTTCCTCTTTAGCACCATCAAAAGCGCGAGTTGGCTCTTGGGATGAACTGAGCGCACTGAGCGCGTGTGCTTGGCTGGCATCTAATAAATCTTGAAAAGCCCCCTGCACCACTAAAATATCGTCCGCTTTGAGCCGATACTCCACGGCTGGCTCCAGCACATCATCTCCATGCCGTATTTGGATGATATTCAACGCATAGTCACGCCCCAAACGGGACTCGAGGAGCGTTTTGCCCACCAAGTCAGAGTCCACATCGACGCGAATCTCTGATAAATAGTAAATCGCAGAATACGCTTGTGAGAGTTCATCGGTAGCCGTGGCGTAATTGGGCAACAATTTTTCACCGATGATCATCATATAGGCGATGCCCCCCAGCAAAACAATGATGCCCATCGGCAGGAAATCAAAGAAAGCAAACTCATCCACACGGCCGTAGTTGGCTAAAATACTGTTGGCGATAAGGTTGGGGGGCGTGCCAATCAGCGTTAAATTTCCACCCATGAGGGCGGCAAAGGCAAGTGGCATCAGCAATTTGGAAGGGGCTATTTTGTTTTTACGGGAGATAGTGACAATGGCGGGCATGAGAATTGCCACCGCACCGATGTTGTTCATGAAGGCAGACATAAAGCCGACCGTCAGCATAATCAAAAAAAGCAGGCGACGATAGCTCTGTTTGCTGGCTTTGAGCAAGGCTTCGCCCATGCGGTCTGCTACGCCCGTGTGATAAAGACCCCCGCTGATGATAAAAATGGCCCAAACGGTGACCACGGCCGGGTTGGCAAACCCTGAAAAAGCTTCACTAGGGGTTAGTAAGCCTGTTAACACTACGGCAATCATTACCAGAATGGCAACCAAATCCGCTCGAATCCGCTCCGAAATAAAGAGAATCATCGCTATGGTTAGGATGCCTATGACCAGCATTTGTTCTATCGTCATGAGCGTCGTTTTCCCTTTTATGGGGACATGCGTTCAGCCTGTCTGGTTAGAGCTTTCTACTTGATTATTAAATAAGCATTCAGCTAGTCAGCTAAGTAGAACCAAAAAAGTTCCTTAGGAAATATGCGGTTACGCCACTCTGGTAGCTGGTTAGCAAACTAATGTGGTCTTACTTAGCTAAACTGCGTACCAAACTTGATTCTTCTGTTTAATAACAGACTGTTTGACGAGTCTTTTCTTGTTTTAGGCCACTCAGTCACGCGAATATGACCAAATCGTGTCGAGAAAAACAAGCTGAAGTGCTGAACGGCTACATTATTGGGTTGTTTTTGATGGGGAATTTTGAGGTGGATGCAGGTCGGTTGTGTCGCTGGTTGAAATGTGCCGTTCTGCATCGTAATGATCCCGTAGCTGGTCATACTGGGTGCCTTCCCACAG
>JBGTIZ010000074.1:0-4094 GCA_041745395.1 Promineifilaceae bacterium (SeqCode)
ATTAAACCTTGCAAAGTGTTTAGATGTTGAATTATTTCAGCCAGCTTTGTCAAAAACATGAACTCGACCGTCTACCATTACGATGTCATATTTTGCCAATGCACCCGTCTTACTTAGTACATATATGGGTTATTTTCGTTATCAACCCCTAGATATGGGATAACCCAAATGGGTTATTTTTCAGACACAAAATCCGATTGAACCAGGGAATTTCGGCTCTTTGGGATCTCATGGGGTTTGGTCTGAAATGGAATACGTGATGCGCAGGTCTCTCTGGACACACATGGCGTTTCGCGCATCATTTGATGTCAACCCCCTGAATTCCTGAAGAACCACAACTTCTAACCACGCCCCAAATCCTATGAGAAAAGAAAGCTGAAAGGCTGAGATGCTGAACGGCTACCTGCAAAGATAGTGACATAGCAAGAGGCCAAGATTTTATCGAGAAAATCTTGGCCTCTTGCTGTTCTATCTTTTGGATCTTTGGGATCTCATGGGGTTTTGTCTGAAATGGCATACATGATGCGCGGGGTCTCTCTGGGCACACATCGCGTTTCACGCCTCATTTGATGTCAATCCCCTGAATTCCTGAAGAACCTATCTTTTTTGGTAGCTTTCCTTTTTCAATGATCTTTCAATGATCGCCACACTCACATTCTGGCTCATCTGCACTTTGGCGTACATAGGCGGGCCAATGGAACCACGCATAATAGGTGTTCTCAAATACTTTTGCCCCCAAATATTCCTGCTCAATCGCTTCATCTGTGTTGATGCCAAAGCTGGTCGAAACAAAATTGGCGCAATTCAGCAAACCACGACCAGTGCCCCCACGGGTGTGTCCCCCTTGGAACAACTCTTGCAGGTCATTAACTTCGCTGTTCAGCCATTTCACATGGTCGTCCGTTATTTCATTCTCGACTACCCAGCGGGTCAGCTCTTTGCCCACGGGCAAGACGGTCAGGTGTACGCTATCGTTAGCGGCAAAACGGGACGCATTGTTGATGTAGTTGTACAAAATGCGATCCATGGCGGAGGTTTCCAGACAGCGGCTGGTTATATACCCTTTGTAACTGCTCACGGCCGTGACGGTCACACTTTTGCTGGGCAACTCAAATGTAAAGCCATCCCATTTGCTTACAAATTCATCAATGGCGTGTAATTTTAGCCCTTCGTCGGCGTCCCGCACTGGTTTATCTAGGTCAGGTAAAATATTGCGCAACATTTTGGCGTGGTCTCGCGCCAAGTAGACGGCTTGGCGCACATAATCGTCCTTGTTGGGCAAACGGGGCAACAGCCGAGCATAGCCTGTCAGCGAAGTCAGGGCACCACCCCGAATGTCGTGAATGGCGTTGTGTATGGCGTCATTATTGATGCCGTGATTGTAAGTGGTTGACCCAATAGATTGCACTTTGGTTAGAAATTCTGGCTGGGCAAACGCTTGTAGACGCTCGCGTAGCAACGTGTAGTTGGGCTGTTCGCCCATGTACAGCCAGAGGTCATAGATGCCTTTCAGGGTGTTATACACTTGGGCGATGAGGGTCACGTCTTCGATGGCGAGGTCTTTGAGGGAAATCTCGAAGCCGCCGCCATCGTAACGAAAGGTACGATATATTTCTAAGTCGGTGGGGGCAAGACTCATGTAGCGGATTTTGTTTTGCATTGGATGTGACCTGTTTGGGGCTTGTTTAGATGTGTGGGCGGCTCTTATCGTTCCACGGCCGTGTTCCTATTAAACGAATGAAAAGTGAAAAGTAGTAAGTAAGAAGTAGCTGGGCAACCAGTCGCCCACTTTTTACTTTTCACGTCTTACTTCTTACTCAGCTTATGGCCTGATTAGTCACTTTAATCTACAAGAGTTGGTGGTTATTTGTCAGGCGTGTAAACGTGATATGCTAACGCCTGATGTCGGTTTAGTACCAAAATAGGCACTTTTAGCGTCAAGGGGCATATTGTTTGCTTGAGTGGAAAAATCGTCGCATCACTAATCGCCACAAAATCCCGTGCTTCATCAATCAGGTCGTTATCATTAAAATCGGCGTTGGCGTGCAAGTTCCCATGTATCGCAAACGACTCGGAGTAAAAAACCACAGGTCGCTTCGCGGCCAGCACCTGCACTTTTTGCGCATCTTCCTTGGTTTGTAAAGAAATAAAGATAATTTGTTCACGATTAACGTTGATAATGCGCTGTTTGATGCAGTTGATTTGATACCCTTGGGCAACGGGATACATTTCTACATTATCAAAGGTATGATAAATATAGCGACCGTCGTTAGCAAAGGTCATGATTTCGCCCCGTGGCTGAAAGGTGCCCCGAAACATGAAATTAGGCGTGAGTGCTTCAAATGAATAAGATGGCAAAACGAGGTTCATGGTTTTTCTCCAGCGTTAGGGTGGGCAGGTGTTTCGGCGTTCATTATAGCGGAGCAACCAGAGAAAAAAAGAGCACACCACGGCCGTGTGCCCCTTTCTGTGACTAAAGTCCTACTCGATTTCACGCCCCATTTAGCTCCTCTGCCTCACTTTGCCCTTGCTTGCGGGGCAAAGACACGATCTTCCAATAGATTAAACTCGATCCCCGCGCGGCGCAAGCGTTGAATAAGCAGATCACCCATCGCCACGGCCGTGGTCAACACCCCCGTGCGCTTAGGCAAATCAGCCCGGTCTTGCACCAAACAGAGCGCGGCTTCCGCCACCATTTTAGAAGTCTCCCCATAGCCAGGGTCGCCACCACGCACCTCAGTCTTGAGCAAAATCCCAGCCGTGCGCCCGATAAACGTCACCCGAAAATGCCCTTCTTCTCGAGCTTCAGCGTCTGGCCCTTGCCCTGGTTTACGAAAACTGAGCAATAGCTTGCGCGTTGGCTTCAGTTTGGAGAGGGCAAAAATCCCGCCCACGGCCGTGAGTCCACCCACCAGCTTGGGCAACGATTGCACCCGCACATAATGTCCATACTGAAAATCTGGCCCATAATCAGACCGTAACACGGCCGTGTGCAACACAATCTTGGGGTCAATGGTCGGCAACGAGCAAACCCAGCCATCGACCAACGGCTCGTGCCGAATAGCCGCTGGTAGCTCACGCACGGTGCGCCCCGCCGTTTGTGCGGCAGGAAACAAGCCACCCTCTGACCCCCGCCAACTCGTTTGCGCCATCGCCTCCACCGCTGAGTGCCACGTCCCTCCCGACATATTGCCACTGCCGCTCACAAACCCTTCCACCACAATCGGCTCATCATCTGGCAATTGCGCTACCGTAAACAGCACCCCCAAATCATGCGGGATGCTGTCAAAACCACAGCAGGGCACAATGCGCACCCCTTTCTCGCGGGCCTGTTCGTCATATCGTTCGATAATGCGGCGCACAAAATCTGGCTCGCCCGTGATGTCCACGTAATCAGTCCCGCGCCGCACACAAGCCTGCACCAGCAGTTCCCCATATTTGACAAATGGCCCCACGGTCGTCAGCACCACTTGCGTCTGTTCGGCCATTTCCAATAGAGAGAGCTGGTCATTGGAATCAGCGATAATCATGCCCACGGCCGTGCAGTCTGGGTTAATCGTCACCAAGCTGTTCTTGATATGCGCCAGCCGATGCTCGTCTCGGCCAGCGATGGCCCACCGAATCTGACTTCCCACCGTGCGCGCCAAATACTCGGCCGTCAGTTGCCCCGTAAAACCCGTCGCGCCAAAAACCACCAAATCATACACTCGTTCATTACGCATGCTTGCCCCTCCTTATGGGGTCTCTATTTTGTCCACAAGCAAATAATAACACCCTTGACGACGTCCGACAGCTATATCAAACCAAGTTCTGTTCCCCAGATTAACAACGATTCATCTTCCTTGACACCTGTTTTAGCCACTTTTCCCAGAGGTCACGCCCCAACTTACCCCCAATCTCCAAACTGCCATTGACCGCGTGCGGCGGGCTAGCTATACTTTCCTTCGCTTCATCAAACACGCCACGAGCGTCAGCGGAGAAGCCACCCACCAGCGAAATTGACAACTCTATACAAACCAAGGCGACACGGCCGTGAGGTCGTGTTTTTCTGTCGGACACGGCCGTGGGCACAACAATCCCACACACCAAGTCCG
>JBGTIZ010000075.1:0-17498 GCA_041745395.1 Promineifilaceae bacterium (SeqCode)
ACGAAGCTAGTCGGTTGAGAAGAGACGCCTTTTGTCAAAAAAAGTACGTTACTGATTCGTGACCACTACAAAAAAGTTTTTTTAGCTTTAAGCCGTAAGCGCGTTGCCTGTGTCTGTCGTTGCCTGAGCCTGTCGAAGGCAAAAGGGCAGGTTCCCCCAGAGCCTTAGCCCACGAGAACAGTCGTAGTTACATGAGCAAAACACTCTTTCTCGAGTAAAAAGCCAGCTTATAGCTTATCACTTACAGCTTACGGCTCATATACAGCATAGTTAACCAAGGTTAATTTATCGTTTTACGTCCGTACACATTTAACTTAACCGCTGACCTTGTTTTGAGCCAGCATCGCTCCCATAATAGCCCCAGTTGCATTTGTGATAACTATAACAAACGTATGGAGGATATGTAAGAATGCGAACCCTTTTGAAAAAGCTATGGCTACCCATAGCATTGTTGTTAATCACGGCCGTGGTCGTGGCCTGCCAGCCTCAAACGGAGACTGTTGTGGAGACGGTCGTCGAACAAGCTGAGGTGGAAGTACCTGCCGAACTAATCCCCGAAGCTGACTCTGGTAGCCTCGTCGTTTATTCGGGACGGAGCGAAACCCTCGTTGGCCCCATTATCCAGCAATTTGCTGAAGCCACAGGCATTGATGTGCAAGTGCGTTACGGCAGTACGGCCGAAATCGCGGCCACCTTGCTTGAAGAAGGTCGCAACAGCCCGGCCGATGTCTTCTTTGCCCAAGACCCCGGCGGCCTCGCGGCCGTGGTGGATGCAGGCTTCTTGGCTGACCTGCCCCACGATATTTTGGAAAAAGTGCCCAGCCGCTTCCAGAGCGAAGATGGGCAATGGGTGGGCATCTCTGGTCGGGCGCGTACCATTGTGTACAACGTGGACAACGTGCCTGTAGAGGAACTGCCCCAATCCTTAGAAGAACTGACCGATCCCAAATGGAGCGGACGCATCGGTTGGGCGCCCACCAATGGCTCTTTCCAAGCGATGGTTTCAGTCATGCGTAATGTGTGGGGTGAAGAGGCGACCCGTGAATGGCTCAGCGGTATCCAAGCCAATCAACCACAGGTTTATCCCAACAATACCTCCCTCGTCGAAGCGGCGGGACGGGGCGAAATTGACCTCGGCTTAGTGAATCATTACTACTTGTATCGGTTTTTGGCTGAGTCGGGCGAATCGTTTGGGGCGCGTAACCATTTCATTGGGGATGGCGGCCCTGGGGCATTGATTTTGACTTCAGGGGCAGGCATTTTGGAAACCGCACCCAATACCGAAAATGCGGAGCGGTTTATACGCTTTTTGCTCTCGGTGCCCGCCCAGCAATATTTTGCTTCGCAAACCTTTGAATACCCCGTAGTAGAAGGGGTGCTCACCGCTTCCCTGCTCACACCTTTGGCAGAACTGAACGAGGTCGCCATAGATGTGCCGCTGAGCGCGATGGCTGACCTACAGGGCACGGCCGAAATGCTCCGCGACCTTGGCTTACTTGAATAACAGATCAATGAGTAATGAGTAATGAACAATGAGTAAAAAGGTTGGTGGCGGGGGATGAGTGTACGGTCTGAGGTCATTTTCTCTCGAGTCATTTGACCTTTTTACAGTGGACTTTATCAAGATTTATGAGTAAAGGGGATGGTCTAGGTGAGACCCGCCCCTTTACTAATTATTCATTACTCATTCATTTCAGGATTAACAGATGGCTCCGATTACGCTCGAACAGGCAACTCATAAACTTCGCCAACGACCACGCTTCCCTATGCCGAACAAAGCCCACCCGCTCACGTGGGTGCTTTATGTCGGCACGGCCGTGGTCGTTTTGCTGATGTTGCTGACCCCCGCCTACCTTCTGCTCCGTACCGCCGAAGCGGGGAGCAAAGCCATCGAGTTGTTTACCCATAGTCGGAATCTGGCTATCTGGGGGCGCACCCTGTTGCTGACGGGGTCAGTGACGTTGACCACGGCCGTGATAGCCGTGCCCCTCGCATGGCTCACCACCCGCACCGATTTACCCGGCCGTCGCTTTTGGGGCGTCACCGCCGCTTTGCCCCTCGTCATTCCCAGCTACGTCTACGCCTATTTGTTCATCTCCATGTTTGGGCCACGCGGCGTCTTACAACAATGGCTCGAACCCCTCTTTGGCATCACCCGCCTGCCCGAGCTATACGGCTTTTGGGGCGCGTGGCTGGTGCTATCGCTCATTAGCTACCCGTACACTTATTTGACCGTGCGGGCCGGCATCAAGCATCTGGATGCGTGCCAAATCGAAGCGGCGCGGAGCTTAGGACTTTCGGCGCGAGCCGCCTTTTGGCGCGTTGTGTTGCCCCAACTTCGCCCCGCTATCATGGCTGGTAGTTTGCTCGTGGCTCTCTATACTCTGCGTGATTTTGGGGCGGTGCAATTATTGCGTTACAGCACGTTTACCCGCGCTATTTATATTCAGTACCAATCCTTTTTTGATCGTTCGCTGGCGGCCACTTTAGCTCTGCAACTCGTTTTGCTGACGGCGATTATTCTCTATTTTGAGTGGCGCAGTCGCGGTCGGGCTAGCTATCACCGCACCTCGGTCGGGGTGGCGCGGCAGATGCGCGTCCAGCCGCTGGGGAGGTGGCGTTGGCCCGCTCTAGGTTTTGTCAGTAGCATTGTCACCTTGGCTCTGTTTGTGCCCGCCTCATCGCTGATTTATTGGCTGGGGCGTGGTTTGCATCAGGATTGGTTGCGGAGTGATGTGCTGGGTCGGGCGAATATGGTGCAGATGGGGAGCGTGTGGGAACCTGCGCTAAACTCGGTCAGTGTGGCTTTGGGGGCGGCGTTGCTCACGGCCGTGTTGGCTCTTCCCGTAGCTCTGCTTGTCGTGCGCCAAAAAGGTAAATTTGCCCAATTTGCGGAGCAAATCAGCTACTCTGGCTTTGCATTGCCGGGGCTGGTCATAGCCCTCGCCCTCGTTTATTTTGGGGCGAACTATTTTCCTAGCATCTATCAAACCATTTTCTTGTTGCTCTTGGCTTACGTTATCCTTTTTATTCCCCAAGCGGTGGGGGCAACCCGCGCCTCTTTTCTGCAAATTCCCGCCAATGTGGAATCAGCGGGGCGTAGCTTGGGCCAATCCCCTTTTACCGTTATGCGCCGCATCACCCTGCCGCTGGTGCGTCCTGGTCTGCTCTCGGGCGCGGCTTTGGTGTTCCTGACCACGATGAAAGAACTCCCCGCCACGCTGTTGCTCAGCCCGCTCGGCTTCAAAACCTTGCCCATCGAAGTGTGGGGCAATATTTCAGAAGCGTTTTTTGCCCAAGCCGCCCTGCCCACGCTGATGCTCATCCTGCTTTCTTCTGTGCCCCTCGCCTTGCTCAACCAGAGCAATGAGTGACCTCAAAAAGGACGAAAGATGAGGGAAGAAGTAAGAAAAGGGGCGGTTTTCTCGAGAGAATCTCCGCGTTTTCCGTGCCCTCTGCGGTGAATCCTTTAGGCAAGCAATCTAAACATGCCATCCCAATCCCAAATCTAAAATCCAAAATCTAAAATGTCCACGGCCGTGTATTGTGAATCTCTCTATAAATCTTTTGGCGACGTGACCGTCGTGCAAGATTTGACCTTTAGCGTGCCTGATGGTCAGATTTTGGCGTTGCTGGGGCCAAGCGGGTGCGGCAAAACGACCTCCCTGCGCCTGATTGCGGGGCTGGAAGAGTTAGACGAAGGGATGATTGAGATTGCGGGGCAACTGGTGGCGGATGGGCGGCGGCATGTGCCCATCGAGAAGCGGCGGGTGGGCATGGTTTTTCAGGATTATGCGATTTTTCCCCATATGAACGTGGCGCAAAACATTGCCTTTGGCCTGCAACGGGGACAAGCACGGCCGCGTGTGGAGCAGATGTTGGCCTTTGTGGGGCTGGACGGATTAGGTGACCGGATGCCGCATGAGCTATCGGGCGGCCAACAGCAGAGGGTGGCTTTGGCGCGAGCCTTGGCTCCTCAGCCCGCCGTTTTGCTCTTGGACGAGCCGTTTTCTAATTTGGATGCGGCTTTGCGGCTGGAGATGCGGGAGGATGTGCGGCGTTTGCTCAAAGAGGCCAAAACCACGGCCGTGTTTGTGACCCATGACCAAGAAGAGGCCCTTTTCATGGGAGATAAAATTGGGGTCATGCACAACAGTCGGCTGGAGCAAATAGGCACGCCTGAAGAGATTTTTCACCGGCCGCGCACCCGATTTGTGGCTGAATTTATGGGGCAAACGGATTTTATCCCAGGGGAAATTTCGGCTCAGGGAGTCTTAACCGCGCTCGGGCTGGTTCCCATACGCAAACCACACGCGCTGGCTCAGGGCACGGCCGTGGAAGTGGCTCTGCGCCCCGATGATGTCGCTTTGCAGGCGGATGAGCAGGGTAACGGCCGTATCGTGGCGCGTCACTTTGTGGGCATCGCCTATATCTATCGGCTGGCTCTGGACAACGCGCCTGATAGCCTAATTCACAGTTGGCAACCGCATGAGGTTTTGCTTCCTGTAGGGCAACGGGTGCAGGTCTCTTTGGCCGATAGGCACGTGCCGCTTTGCTTTTACCACGGCCGTGTGCTTGGTTAACGCAAATAGATTCGGCTCTTTAGGAATTCCCAAGTTCAATGAGCCATTGTCTCGCCTAAACAGACCACGTCCCGATAAAAGCCACCTGACACATGACACTATTAAAAACCCCACGAAACCCGCAAGGCCATAAAAAAAGAGTGTATCGGGTGGAGGCCGATACACTCGGAAGACAGGTCGAATGCGAACCCAAACCTGTGACCTTTATTTTAACCCAAATTGCCCAGTTTAGCCGTTTCTTGCTTAGGCATGCGTTCCCCTAGCATAGCTTTTGGTGATAATCGTACCTGTGGCAACGATTTGATCGTAAAATAGTAGATTGCCTTGGTAAAAACCGCTAGGATTCTTGGACATTGAAACCTGCTTTGTTAGATAACGTAATGTATACTGCACTTATGCTCGCAACGTGCACTGTCTATAAAGCGATACATTATTTTCACGAAAGAGAGGATATGACCCTTGTGTAAAAACATGGAAATTTTGGCTGAAAGTAGTGAAAATCATTTTGTGGCTTATTGCCCTGAACATGAGGAATTTCAACTGGCTTGGAACCGCCTCACCTTGCACCTAACGGCCGCCGAATTTGAAGAACTACAAACAATGTTTGAAGAAATTATGTTGGATGAAATGATGGGCTTGTTAGAGTCGGATGGCAGTGAGTGGCTGGAGCCAATGGGAGACGAATACGAAGCGTTCGACGAAGCGTATGAAGAAGATGACGAAGATGACGAAGATGACGAAAGTGACGATGAAGAAGGTGACGAGATTGTTTTGTGGTTTGAAGAAGTAGCTCTGCGTGTGACCCTTGATGAATTTCAGGAGCTAGCTTTTCTCGTCAGCGAAGCCGCCTTGGTGGCCAATATTCAGCCTCAGAGTGGTTTCTCGGCCGAGTCGGGGGTTGTGCTGGATTTGGCGTTGCCGCCGCTAGGGATGTCCCTGTTTTCGCTTAATTAAAACGAAAGCCATTACGGGAGCGCACTGTCTCTCATACACACAACAAAAAGCAAAAAACACGGCCGTGGTCAAGAAATCTGACCACGGCCGTGTTTTTATTTTTATCAGAGAAAACTGTGCCAAAAATCGACAAAAGCTTCATCCCACACGGGTGAAGCTTTGCTCTACCTGTTTGGTATCGCTACAAATAATAGCGACTACTTATTCAAACGGGATTTTCTCAATTTCAAAGACACACTCTGGGTCACCCACACCGTTACACTTGGTCTGGGTGATGCGGAACTGCTTGCCTTCACTCGCCCAAGCCAACGCCCCTTGTAACACACCCACCGCCATATGGCATACGGGCGTATCCGAGGTGCGCCCACAGCAGAGGGGACACCGTTCAATAATCCAGTACCATTTGTCGTTATCAGATTCGACACGGACAACTTGGTCACTGACCGTATTGAAAAACTTGGCGAAGAAATGCAAACCCGTTTCAATACGTTTTTCCATATTGCCAATTTTCATGGCAACCTGTGCCGCACGCGCCACACTACCAAAGCTGGTCAGACCGTCTTTCAGCGACTGGCGACCAGCACGGGTGGCAAACACTCTTGCCCCACGTGGGCCATACATATCCCAGAACGCCTGCTGGAGCTTACCGATTTCGGTAAACGAAAATTCACGATCCATGTTATCGGGTGGGTAGTTACCGATATATTGTTGCAATCCCGCCATATTCAACAGCGCGACCACACCATTATCACCGACGATTTCTTCGGCTGATGTCAGAATGATGCGCGCCCAGCGATTGGGATAAAAATACTTCTGTCCTTCTATGGCGTCCATATTTCCTCTGATAAAGTGTAATGAGTGTCTATTCAGTGCTTGAGAATAGAGTTTTTGATTAATTCACTGTCATGATGACTACAATATTTTTCGTAGTAAGTTATGGTCAACATCTTTATTTTACATGGTGTGACCGATTACATCAACGACAGGCGTCCTTAATTAGTAGCCCAATTGTAATGGGCGGGGAATCAAGTTACAAACTTATATAGTTATTTAAGAAACTACGCAAGTTTTAGCGGAGATTTGCTTCAGTTTACTTGTATCCACTCTGGTTGCAAAGTGACATAAATCTTGACCAGCGGTATTGTACCAAAAGTTGTCAAAAATGTACCGTATTTAGGACGAATTTCACAGTGACTGGCAATTTGAGGCTGGTTAGGTGCGGGTTTGCCCATCAGGAGCGAGGCTGGTGGCGGTTAAATTGAGTGGTAAGGCGGTGTCCACGGCCGTGTTTCTTGCCCTGCCCGCCACAATTTCCTTTTGCAACTGCGCCAGATAGGGATAAAAATCCACCTGAATCGTGTGTCGCGCCGAGTTCACGTACCGTTTTTCGATTTTGCGCTGGTCTTTGGCTATCTCGGCCAGCATCGTGGCTTGGCCAGGCAAAGCGCATTCACCCGCTAGCAGGGAGGCGACCCATTTGGCCTGCACCTCGGCCAAGGGCATGATAGCCCCCAGTGGCTGGATGAGGCCGATGAAAAACAAGCCCGCATGGTCAGGATGGACAACCCACCGATAAAGAGCGATGTTGTTATCTTTTTCCACATTGAGAAAAGCGGGGTCGAAAAAGGGAAAGCTGATTTTGTACCCCGTGGCATAAACAATGGCGTCTGCGTCCACGATAGAGCCATCTTCAAACTCGACTTGGCGGGCGTGAATGCGCTGAATATTGGGCTTGATGATGACATCCCCGCGTGAGGTGGCGTTAAGCAGTTCAGCGGACATGGTGGGGTGTTCGGAGAGAAGCTGGTGCTTCGGTTTGGGCACGCCGTAATTTTCTTGGTTGCCGACGGCCACGTGTAGGATTATTTTATAGAGAAAACGGGTGATAAAGAAGGGGTAGCTGGCGTTGCGGGGCGTGACCCATTTGTCGGTCGGCTTGCCCATGATGTAGCGGGGGATGATGTACGCACTGCGGCGGGTGGAGAGATAAACCTGCTGGGCGACATGGGCGATGTCACACGCTTGGTCTACGCCCGAGTTGCCGATACCGACCACGACGACGTTTTTGCCCTGAAAGGGGGTGGCTTTGCGGTAGGTGTGGGAATGTTGCATCGCTCCCTGAAACTCGGTTTCGCCGGGGAAATGGGGCCAGCGTTCGTGCCAATGATGGCCGTTGCAGACGAGCACGGCGCGATAGGTGCGGGTTTCGGTTTGGCCGGTATCTATGTTTTTGATGGTAACGGCGTAGCCTGTCTGGGGGGCGGATAGGGGCTGAACGTGTTCGACTCGGGTGCGAAAGGTGATGTGGGGGCGCAGACCAAACACGGCCGTGTATTGTTCAAAATAGTCCAGCACTTGGGTGTGATGGGGAAAGTTGGGGTATTCATCCGACATGGGCAAATCTGAAAACTGCATCCGCTCTTTGGAGGTGTCTATGTGCAGAGACGCATAGGCGGAAGAGCGGCCGTTGTTGTTGTTATACCGCCAGTTGCCGCCAATGTCTGTCCCCATCTCAAAACAATCAAAGTCTAGCCCCTGCTCTTTTAACGCCTTCACGGCCGTGAGTCCAGCCGACCCCGCCCCTATGACGCAGATTTTGTTACTCATGGGATGGTTCTCCTCGTTTCGTTTATTTAGCCTGTTGCTGTAATGTTTGAGTGACTAGCTGAACGCTTGCCTATACTTTAGCGGAGTGGGGGGATTTCGTCATCTTGTGCCTGAACAGTGAGCGCGTAGGCAAAATGGGCGCGATGTGACCAGATGGTGGCTTGGTTGGATTGGTCAGGTAAGGCAGACGACACGGCCGTGTCTACCTCTTCTTCTTCTTCGCCCGCCCTCGGCTGAGGATAAGCCCGCACCTGCCATGCCTGCGTGTCTGGCCGCCCCGCTTCATCCCAAGCCGCGACCAACGCCTGCAACCGCTGGTGCGCCGTTTCGGCCGGGCCATACGCCACAATGACTAGCGGCCATTGCCCCGTGATTTCCGTCGGCGTCAACGTCGGTTGGGGAGCCAGTACCGCCAGACCCAGCCGCCCCTCTTCCGCCAGCAAACCATACGTATAGCCGCTCCGCTCCTCCCCTTGCTGATGTTCAAATAGCATGGGCAACCGCCGCTCCGTCGCCCATTCCCCCTCGCTATGCACCACACACAGCCCCGCGTCCTGCACCGCCAGCCAAAAGGAGAGGCTCGTCCATATTTCCCGCCGCGAGATCGTTAAATCTAGCGTGTGCGTGCGCCCCGGCTGGCTGAGCCAATGGGCTAAGGCGGCCGTGTCTGGCTCGGGGGCGTTGGCGTTCAGCCCCAAGGAGACGCCCGACGGCGTGGTTGGCAAAGGCATGGTTTGCTCATCGAGGGGCGCCATTTCCCCCCGCAGGCGCAAAAAGCCGCAGTCACGTAGGGAAAGGCTCTCGAAATACCGGTTCTGTTTGCGGAAGGCGATGGATTTTTGCGGCCCGTTGAAGGCTAGGGGCAGGAGCAAAATGCCGCCTACTTTGAGTTGATCCCACCATGCCGGGGCAATGTCGGCCGCTCCGACGGTCAGGATAATGCGGTCGTAGGGGGCGTGGGGCGCGTAGCCCAGTCCGCCGTCTCCTTCTACCACGGTTACGTGCTCAATCTGGGCGGTGCGGAGGTTTTCCCGCGCTTGTTCGACCAAATCTTGGTCAAAGTCGACGGTGGTCACACGGCCGTGGGGAGCGACCAACTTTTGCATGAGGGCGGCGTTATAACCCGTGCCTGCCCCAATCTCGAGGACATTGTGCCCCGGCTCGAGGGCGAGTTGCTCGAGCATAATGGCCATCATGCTGGGTTGAGAGGAGGAGCTAATAACACGGCCGTGTTCATCATGCTTGGTGCCGATGGCGCGGTCAGCATACACTAGCTCCAGCGATAAATCGGGCAAAAAATAATGGCGCGGCACAGCCAAAAACGCCTCCCCAATGCGTGAGTCGGTAAACCGTTTTTTGTCGTGCATCTGGCGGACAAGCTGTTGGTTGCGTTGGTTTGCAGTCATGATGAGTAACGAGTGACCTGAAAAAAGGCAGAAGGAAGAGGAAAGAAGGAAGAAAATGGGAGGGTCTTCTCGAGAAAATCTTCGCGTTCTCCGCGTCCTCCTCGGTTGATTTGACCTTTTTACCGTGGACTCAGCAATGAGCGATGAGCGATGAGTGGACTGACCGACGGTCAGAGTCCTGTTACAATACTCCCGCAAGCATAAACCAAACCTAAACCAAAATTCAACCCAGAGGTAGCCCATGCCTGTTTTATCTTCTCTCTCTCAACGGTTGGCGCAGATGCCGACTTCGGCCACGGTGGCGATTACGGATAAGGCCAAGATTTTGCAAGCGCAGGGGCGGGATATTATCCCGCTGGCGGGTGGGGATCCTGATTTCCCTACGCCGCAACATATCATAGACACGGCCGTGGACGCCATCGCCAATGGTCACACCAACTACCCCGCCCCCAGCAAAGGCATCGTGCCCTTACTTGAGGCCATCGCCGCCAAAACAGAAGCAGACAGCGGCGTGAGCGTCAACCCCATGAGCGATATTATCGTGACGCCGGGGGGCAAATGGGGCTTGGTGCTGGCTCTCGGCAGTGTGCTTAACCCGGGCGATGAGGTGCTTTATCTGGAGCCAGTGTGGGTTTCATATGTGCCCATTATTCAGCTTTTGGGGGGCGTGCCCGTGCCTGTCAGCCTGCCGCCCGAGACCAATTTCACCATCACGGCCGAGTTGTTAGAGGCGCAAATCACGCCGCGCACCAAGGCGTTGATGCTCAATTCGCCCAATAATCCGACGGGGCGGGTGCTGACCACGGCCGAGGCGGAGGCGGTGGCGCAGGTGACGCAGAAGCATGATTTGTTTGTGGTGTATGACGAACTGTATGAGAAGCTCGTTTTTGACGGGCGGACGCATATCGCTCTGCGCGGCTTGCCCGGCATGGCAGAGCGCACCCTGACGGTGAACGGCCTCTCCAAAAGTTACGCTATGACGGGCTGGCGGCTGGGCTGGCTGGTGGGGCCGACGGAGCCATTAAGATTGGCGGCGAAGATGCACAGCCACACGGTCACGGCCGCGTCCCATTTTACGATGTATGCGGCGATTGCCGCGCTGACGGGGCCGCAGGAGCCGATTGTGACGATGCGGGAGGCGTATCGCCAGCGGCGGGATTTTATGGTGGGTGCGCTGAACGAGTTGCCGGGCATTACCTGTAACTCTATCGAAGGGGCGTTTTATCTATTCCCGCGTTTTACGCAGACGGCGCGGAGCAGTGTGGAGATTGCGGAGCTACTGCTGGATTTGGCGGGGATTGCGGCGACGCCCGGCACGGCGTTTGGGGCAAGCGGGGAGAAGCATATCCGCTTCTCGATTGCCACGAGTATGGAGCTGTTGCACACGGCCGTGGAGCGGCTGGCGCAGATTGCGGGGGAGATTTAGGAGAGTAAGAGAGGAAGGGAGTAAGGGAACTTTCGTCCTTTTTCCCTCGTCCCTCTTCCTTTACTCCTATTCCTCTAGTCCGATAGAAAACATGCTGGCGAGGTCGTGGCGGGAAAACGCTTGGAAGGCGAGCATCGTTTCGGTGTCCAGAATGCCGGGCAGGTCAATCATTTGCTTCGTAACCAGATTGGCTAACCCTTCATTGTTAGGCACGCGAATAATGCCGATTAAATCGTAACGGCCGCTGACCGAATATACCTCTGAAATGCCGTCTAGCTCGACCATTTTTTGGGCGACGTAGTTGATTTGGTCTCGTTGAACTTTCATTAAAAGAATGGCGGTGACCATGGGGTTTCTCCGTTTATTAGGGTGTGGGGGGGGGTGAGTAAGAGAGCAAGAGAGTAAGGGAGTAAGAGAGAGTGCGAGTGCGGATGCTATTTGTTCAATCCTGAGCGACCTGAAAAAAGGGGATCTTTGGGATCTCATGGGGTTTGGTCTGAAATCAAATGCGTGATGCGCGGGTTTCTCTGGTCACACATTGCGTTTTGCGCATCATTTGATGTCAACCCCCTGAATTCCTGAAGAACCAAAAAAGGGACGAATTACGAATGACGAAAAGAGCGGGCTTTTTCGAGAAGGCCGACCCCTTTTCTTCCTTTTTCCCTCGTCCCTCTTCCTTTTTTCATCTAATGTACCACTCGAAAAAGGCTTGTCCCCAGATGAGCATAATCATGCCGGCGATGGCTAAATATTGGCCGTAAGGCAGATACATGCCGCGCCGCCCGCTGATGACCAAGCCGATGGAAAAAATGCCGCCGATGAGCATGCCCAGCACGAGGGTGAAAATAATGCGGTGCAGGCCGAGCATCGCGCCCATGGTCATGGAGAGGGTGACATCGCCAAAACCAAGGGCACCAGGGCCAAAGGCGAGTTGCCCGACCCAGTAGAGCAAGTAAAAAATGAGGAAGCCTGTTACCGCGCCCGTGAGGGATAGCAGGAGGCTGTTTTCGCCGCTCATGAAGTTGCTGAGCACGATGGCGATGACGGTGGTGGGGAAGGTGACGATGTGCAGGATAAGTTTAGTTTCGAGGTCTATGACCATAATGAGGATGAGCACGGCCGTGTAAAAGCTATAAATCACCAGCAAATTCAGCTCTGTCACCCAAGCGGGGAGCATCCCCAACCAGAGCATTGTGCCGATTTCCACGGCGAGGGCACGCGGCCGTGTGGGCAAGCCGCACGCGGGACATGCCCGCCCCAAAAACAAAAATCGCCCGACGGCCAGCCAGCCCAATACGCCATACGGTTGACCACATTCAAAACAGCGCGGCAGGCGCGGCTTTTCGCGGCGCGGCAAATGATCCGCTAAAACATTGATGACGCCTCCCAGCAGGAGGCCAACAAAACCAAAAATGAGGTGGAGCCATACGGTCGAAGTCATGCGCCGATTATAGCAGGTGTTGCCGAGTCAGCGAGTTAGCGAATTAGCATTTCAGCTCGTCAGCACTTCAGCTTGTCAGCCAGTTGGCGGGCCGTCAAGGTACGTTTCTGCGTTAACAAATTTGTCGCAAGCATACAAACTACCTACAATGACCTTGCACCTTGCACCTTGCACCTTGCACCTTGCACCTTGCACCTTGCACCTTGCACCTTGCACCTTGCATGGTCACACCTTACAACCACATACTGTTACTACGGGTGTTTGGGCTAACCAGACTGAGATGCGCCATAAAACGGGCGCGAACCGTTTAACCTGATCCAGGTAATGCTGGCGTAGGGAAAGCAAAGTTCACGCAACTTCACCTCCGACATCTTACTGGGTCGGAGGTTTTTTGTTTTTTAGCCTAGCAGTTGGCCTGACAGGCTGACTTGCTGAAAGGCACATATCAAAGGAGATTTTGTGATGAAAGGAATTCGTTTGTTAAGTATCGTTTTGCTTTTGTTTGTGTTGGGAGCGTGTACAGGAGCGGAGCCTGAGGAGGGCAACACGGCCGTGTCCCTGCGCCTGATGACCCACGACAGCTTTGATATTAGCCAAGCCACCCTCGACGCCTTCACGGCCGAGACGGGGCACACCGTGGAGATTGTGCGGATAGGGGATGCGGGCGAGTTGGTTAACACGGCCGTGTTAGCAAAAGACGCACCGCTGGCCGATGTCCTGTTTGGCGTGGACAACACCTTCCTCAGCCGCGCCCTCGAGAACGACATTTTTGTGCCTTACGCTTCGCCCCAACTGGCAAATATCATCCCAGAGCTACAAATTGACCCCGAAAATCGCGCCTTGCCCGTTGATTTTGGGGATGTTTGCCTCAATTATGACAACGCCGCCTTAGCCGAGCTGGGTCTCGCTCCGCCGCAGTCGCTAGCCGATTTGGCTGACCCCGCCTATGCTAATTTGCTGGTGGTGCAAAACCCAGCCACTTCTTCGCCCGGCTTGGCCTTTTTGCTGGCCACGATTGAGCAGTTTGGCGAAGAGGGGTATCTTGATTTTTGGCAACAGCTTAAACAAAATGGGGTGTTGGTGACGAATGGCTGGAGTGAGGCGTATTATGGGGAGTTTTCGGCCGCGTCTGCGGGCACACGGCCGCTGGTTGTCAGTTATGCGAGTAGTCCCCCCGCTGAGGTGTTTTTTGCGGAGGAGGAATTGAGTGAGGCACCTACCACGGCCGTGGTTGCTCCTGGCACTTGCTTCCGCCAAATCGAATTAGTCGGCATTTTGCGCGGCACAACCCAAGAAGCGGCCGCCCAACAGCTCATAGATTTCATGCTGGACACCACCTTTCAAGAAGATATGCCCCTGCATATGTTTGTCTACCCCGCCAATATAAATGCGGCTCTGCCCCCTGTTTTTGCTGAATTTGGAGCCATTGCCCAAGAGCCAGCCACCATGTCCTATGAGCGCATCAGCGGTAATCGGGAGCAGTGGGTTCGCGCTTGGTCGGAGGTCGTGGTACGTTAGTTAGGCGTGACTAAATAAGGAAAAGGGAAGAGGGCTGAAGGAAGAAAGATAACTTCGCCCTCTCCTTTCGCCCCTTGATTTTCCTACCGTCCCAATAACTCAATCAATCAATAGGAGGTAAACACGATGGAACAATTCTCCCTAGACCCAACTGCAACAGAAAATGTATGGCAAGGCGTTCTAGCCATAGGCGCGCTAAACATTCTCGTCTCCATTCTTATCCTAATTATTGGCCGCTGGATTGCCCAATGGCTGAGCCGTATGGCCGAGAAAGCGATGGGTCGCGCCAATGTTGACCATACCTTACGTAACTTTGCCATCAGCATTCTTTACTACCTACTTCTTTTTATTGTCATCATTATGGCGTTGAATAATTTAGGTTTCTCAACGACCTCTATTGTGGCCGTGCTGGGTGCGGGTGGTATCGCCGTTGGTCTGGCTCTCAAAGATTCTCTCTCGAACTTTGCCGCTGGGGCGATGATTATCTTCTTCAAGCTGTACAAAGTGGGGGATTTTGTCGAGGTGGCGGGCGCGACGGGGTCAGTGCGGGAGGTGCGTATCTTTAATACCCTGCTGGAAACGCCAGACCGCAAGCTGGTCTTGGTTCCCAATGGGCAAGTTTTGTCAGCTAATATCACCAATTACACTGAGTCCCCCACGCGGCGGCTCGATATGGTTTTTGGTATTAGCTATGATGATGATTTGCGCCACGCTAAGCGGGTTTTGCAGGAGATTGTCGCGGCAGATGAACGCTGTTTCACCGATCCCGCGCCGACGATTGCGGTGTTGGAGTTAGGCGATAGCAGTGTGAATTTTGCGGTGCGCCCTATTGTGAAGAATGAAGATTATTGGGACGTGAAGTTTGATATAACGGAGCGGGTGAAGCTCCGCTTTGATGAAGAGGGGATTTCGATGCCGTATCCGCAACGGGATGTGCATCTGTTTAAGGCAGAGCTTAAGGAAGAGATTAAGGCAGAAGCGTAGGAAAAAAGGGCGATGGGCGAGGTGCTCGTCGCCCTTTTTTCATTTTTTTGTTTTGGTTGTGGCTGGGGGTTGGGTGGCGGCTGTGTTTAGCCAAGTTTCTAAACTGTGCAGGGTGTGGCGCACACCGTAGCGTAGGTGGGTTTGCACCAAGAGCGGGCCGACCTCGGCAAATTCGCCGTGACTGGTGATGTCCATGTCGTAGCTGGCGATGGTATCACGGCCGTGGTTGGTTAATGTCCAGCGGCCGTGTCCCTCCAGTTTATGAGCGGCGGTATCATCGGTGACGGTGAACACGGCCGTGTAGCTTTGCGGCGGGTCACACGCTTCAAAAGCAAGCTGGAGCGTAAACAGCCGTTCCGCAAACGGCCCCACATGCGCCGAAAACGTGACCACGCCCTGCCGCTGATAAATCAGCCCGCGCATCGTGTGGACAGGATGGGGCAGAGCTTCTTTCAGCAAGCTGGGGTCGAGCAAAACGGACCAAACTTGGGTGGGTGACAAATTCGTAAAGTGGTAAGAGCCAGAAAAGTTCATGAGATTAGCGGTGGGGAGGGGGAGCAAAAGTCGGTTGGTGGACTGGGGGAGGTGGTTAATTCAGTGCGCACGGCGCGAAAAAATTGGTTGATGACCATCATGGTCGCTGTTTTGGTCAACTGGGGGGGGATCTCGGCCAATGTGCCGTCAAACACGGCCGTGGCACGCCATACAATATCTGTTTGTTGACCAAACCCAGCCTGCAAACGCATTTCCGTCTCGGCCGTGAACGAGCTATGCGTAGAGCCGCCCGTTAGCGTCATGTGCGCCTGTAACTTAGCGTCGTCGTTACGCCAACTGATGGTGCTGGGGAAGCAGACCGTTTTACCCCCCCACATAAAAACGAGGTCAGCGCGAAATTGGTCAGCCACGGCCGTGGCTGACCAATTTTGTACTTGGGGCACAAGCGGCGTGAGCCGTGCGGGCGTGGTCAAGAATTGCCACACCACAGGCGGCTGGGCGCGTATCAGTTGCGAACCATCAAGTGTTAACATAACGAGAGTTTATGGTGGCGTCTTTATCTACGCCGGAGCCAGATAAATAGCCCGCCTAGCGCGGCGATTAGTCCGCCGCCCAGCAGAAAACCGGCTAGCAGAGAGGATAGGCCACCCGCGCTGGTCTCTTCTTCGGCCCCTTCGCCTTCAGTTACGGAGGGAGTGTTGGTGGCTAAGACAGGCACATTGGCTTGGGCGATTTCGGTCGCTTCGATATTAGCATCAACCACGGCCGTGGCCGTGGTGTCAGGTGTGGCCGTGGGGATATTGGTTGAGGTGGGGTCTGGCGTAATTGTGGCTGTGACCGTGGGTTCTAGCGTCGCTGTCGGCGTCGCCGATGGTTCGGCCGTGGCCGTGGCGGTCGGTTCTGGGGTGGCCGTGGCTGTTGATTCCACGGTTGGGGTATCGGTTGCTGTTGCGGATGGTTCGGGTGTGGCGGTGGTGGTCGCTTCAACCTCGATGGTTGGGGTAGCCGTTGGGGTGGCAGTCGCCTCTTCGGCTCCTTCCGTCGGGCTAACTGGCACGGGAGTGTTGGTTATGGTGGGAGGCACGGCCGTGGGTGGGGCGGCATCAATCTCAACTAGCGACGCCTCATCTAGATAAACATTATTGTGCTTGTTGGCAAAATCTGGCCGCGAGCGAATATAAACGCTGATGACATCACTCTGGGCCGTGGTTTCTACCGTCATATAGCCCCAGCGGTCTACGATTTGATCCATCGACGCTTCACCAGACCAAAACACCGTGCCTGGCGGCTGGGCAAACCCGGGCAAGGCCACGCCGTTTGGCTCAATGCCGATTTGCAGGCGGGGATTGGCGGGCAAAACCGAAGTGTCGGCATTGTCCTCTATGGATGACCATAACTGCACCCAAATGCCAAAGCGATACCGTTTGCCCGGCGTCACGTCAAACACCTGCTGGTACATGCCTGCATAGTGGGAAGCAAAAAAAGTGAAATATTGTTGAGAAGACGCGCCAGATAATACCCGTTTGGGAAAATCGGCGGCTCTGGCGCGTTTCCACTCGGGACGATGCCAGCGTGGGTCGCGGCTAGTGTCTTCTATCCACCAAGGAGTCCACTCATGCGCAACCTGTACTTCGGGAACGCCAGACCAAGCAAAGAATTCACCTTCAAAGCCCGGGTTACGCAGTAGATTGGGGCCATCTTGAGCCACGGCCGTGGGTGTGGATGCGGCTAACTGAACCAGCGAGAGTATCACAAGCAAGCTAGACAAGAAAAAGAGCCATTTACGCATATATCCTCCTTGAGAAGCGAAAAATCTCTCGCGCAAACATTTTTTGTGTCTGAACGAAAACTGAGGCATTGTTGGAAGTATGAACCCACCAACAAAACCTCAGCAACGCCAGTATAGCATAGACCGAAACCGTAGTCGTTTAGAATCACGACGTATTGTCATCCCAGTCAGATATAAAACAGGGCATGGTTCAAGTTACCTTTACAGTTCATTAATGAACTAACTGGCACACGCCTCGCCGCCTAGGGCGGCTCGGCCATTCTAAAGGGGTTTTTTTTGGGGGTGGGGGGGGGGG
>JBGTIZ010000076.1:0-12103 GCA_041745395.1 Promineifilaceae bacterium (SeqCode)
GCGGCGTGGCCTATTCACCAGCCCAGAAGGCAAAATCTTTTACCGCATTATTTTCTTAAAGTCCAAACTACGAGCGTTATGCGGTTTACGGCAACGGCACGAGGGTCAGTTGCACGATGCAGGTGGCGTTGGTGACGGGTAGGCCGTTGCTTTGGGTGGGTTGCAGAAATAGATTGTATCTACCAGCAGGAAGCCCTGTGGTGTCCCAACTGCTTATTGTGCCAAGCTGGGTGCGCCAGCGACGGGTGGCGATGTGTATGGTGTCGCCCCCGCCGGCTTCGTTAACGGCTTGAGCAAAAACTTCGTAGCGATTGGTCGCGGGATGATTGGCAATAGCCAAAATGTCGAGCTGTGCGCCAGCCCATTGGGGTTGTCCGGCCGTGGGCAAAATAATTTGCACATCGGGGTGGGGACATTGGGCGACGCCATTTGCTTGGGCGGCGGCCATGCGCTCGGCTGTTAGCACTTGGACGGCCTGATTGGTGGCTTGGGTGCGATTATAAAGGGAGACGTAGCCGAAGGTGAGCAGGAGGGCAGTAAAAACCACGGCCGTGAGCGATAACCCCAAGCTGAATACATCAGGAGGTACCCCCCACCGACGAGACAAATTGGCTGAATAAGAAGCGATTGAACGGGCATCAGCCTGATAAAACGGAGAGCCATACGTGCTATAAGCGGAGGCCAGCATATCATCTAGACTGCGCCGATATTTGTATTGCCAATCTATGACTTTATCAGGCTGAGTGGTGGGAAGTTCGTAAAAGCCGGGCAGGGGCAATATTTCGCGCTCTTCAGGCAAATTATGGTTATTTACCCAGCCAAAAAAAGCGGATTCCCGCCGCACAGGGTCTACGACGAGACCCACGTGCCACGGCATGGAAAAGGCGACCGAATGCACGACGACATCATCTGCGGAGTAAAAAACGGTCAGGTTGGGGTGGGTGTGGAACCAGCCGACCATGCGCAAATCGGGGTAATGGGCTTCCCGCTCTTGGTGCATTTGCGCCCACGCCTCGGCCGTGAAGGTGAAGTGGACGGGGCCGTGTTCGGCACTGCGGGCGGGAATGGCGGCCTGCACTTCGACGTAGGTTGTCCCTTCGTGTCGATACGCCATGCCCAGCAGGGCACCACCGAGTTCGGTGTAGGTGTCGCTGTTGCCGTGTGACTCGATTTGGGCTAACGCTTCTTGGTGCATAATGACTTGCACCTGATTGGCGGGGCTGGTATCGGTCGTCACACGGCCGTGGGACAGCGTTTGCTCATCGAGCGGTGGTTTTTGCTTGGGCAACCCCGCCAAATCTTCCTGAAACGAGCTTTGTGGCGCAACATGAACAGTCATTTGGTTAGCTGGTCAGCGAATCAGGACAAAAAATTGATTTCTAAATCGTTGTTATCTTCGGGCAGGCCAATAACGATTTGGTCAACCAGCGAGCCACTTTTCAGATTGCGGTCATCAACGGGGAAGAGTCGCTTGTTGCGCAAGGCCCAGGCCGCCGCCTTCGAGTTCATCGGGTCTTTGGGGTCCAGATTTTTATACTGCACCATTTCGCCCAGCGTCAGGAGCAGTTCGTCCAGCGTTTTGGCGGGCCACCATGCCCCAATGCAGACCGCCCCCGTGCTGTGAATATTGGGATGAAAAATAGGGGTTAGCCATTTTAGCTGGGGCTGTTTGAGCGGGTACTCGGCGTGCAGATAAACGCTCACCTCATGCACTTCGCGCAAAAGGGGACTGCCGTTGCCGTTGAGTTTTTCCACGCCGCGACAAGTGTACCGAATGAGGTATTTGTCGGGTGGGTTGCCCTCGGTACGCACAACGTGAATAAATTCACTGCTGTTAACGAGGTCGTTGATGCGGTTGTGGTCGGTTCTTAAACGTGTTTCACGTATGTTGAAGGACATAACTATCTCCCGAATAGCGTGTCGTAGAAATTAGTGCTGAGTGCGGAGCGATGAGCGATGAGCGATGAGTGTTTAGTGCGCTTTGCGCCAGTGGTCAGTGCGCCGAGACTCACTGACCACTGATTACTCCAGCCGCAGACTGACTGAATACTAATTACTAACCTGCGGTTACTTCTGGGAAAAGGCTGAGGATGTCGTCTTCACCCACGCCAGCGTCGCTGAGTGAATTGTCTTCGCTGAGCCGTTTGCCTGAGGCGCGATGGTCGAGGCGATAGGTGATGGGGTTAGCCCCTTGACTGGTGGGTAGACCCATCTTGGTGACGAGGGCAGGGATGAGACGGCGCATAGGCACGTCGTCGGGTAGTTCGACTGGGGTCTTTTTGGAGCCAGTGGGGTCATAGATAATTACTTTAATGCTTGCCATTGTGTATAAACCTCCGAGGGTAGTGAATGGTGAGTGGTGAATTGTAAATGGTGAATGGTGAATGCGAGTGTTCCTTTACCATTCATAATTGACAATTTACCATTTACAATTCGATATGATCTTTACTCATTGTCTTGCTCTACGTTATCTGGTCAGAGAAGTTGCGTTAGCATTGCGTTTAGCTAAAGGAGAAGAAGGTCTCTTTATCGCCCGTGAGTTCAAAATACACGGCCGTGTCCTCCCCCTCTGCCCGCGCCCGAATGATACCGAGCGGGGGCATATCCATCTCGGCGAGGGTACGCTCTAAATAGGGTTCATCACCGTGAATGCGATACGTCAGTTCCATGTCCCGCATCGCGCCGCTGGCCGTATTTAAGACGCTTTCGTTGAGGCTAGCCATGCGCTTGAACACCTCTTGCCGCGCGCCCGTTTCGGGGTCGGTCATGCTGATGACGATTTCATGGGCGAATTCTAACACGGCCGTGTTGCCCACCTTTTCTCGCGCCAGAGCCAGCAAATCCGCCAGCGTCGTGTTATCCGTGCGATTGTCCGGCAATTCAATGATGGGGTCAAGCGGAGCCATCAGCCGCTCGGGGCGGATAGGATACTCCGTTTTGTAAATGTCATTGGTCAGGCCGTTAATCAAAATCGCCTTGCCCGGCTCAATCTCCATGTCGTGAATAATTTTCAGAGCTTCTTGCGTCTGGAACGCGCCCACAATCGAGGCGCTGGTGGGCGTGGTGGGCACTTTACCCTGCAAAACATTGTCTCGCGCCAGCAGAGGGCAAGAGTAGCGCAGGCCAATCATCTGATAATCATGGTCGGTCAGGGTGCATTCGTAGCTGGCGCCCCCGCGTGCGGGCCAAAAGAGGCGGGCGATGCCCATTAGCTCTTGAATCGCGCCATCGACCCACGGCCGTGCGACCTGTTGCGCGAACCTATCAATAGAGAGCCGCGCCTCCCGATTATCCAGACAGCCGATAATCACATCCACATGCCGAAAAACGCCCAAACCCAGCCCGTGGTTAATATCCCCGTGCCACGTTTGCACCTTCACGTCAGGATTTAGCTCTTTAACCCGCTCAGCGGCGGCGTCCACCTTGCGGCGACCCCGGTCTTGTTCGCGGAACAGCACCGAGCGGCTCAGGTTACTGTCTTCGATGGTGTCAAAATCGACAATGAGCAGGTTGCCCAGCCCCATCAGGGCTAAATTTTTGAGGACTTCGTTGCCCAACGCGCCCGCGCCCACCACGAGGGCGGTCGCGTTGCGCACCGTGTCTTGTTGCCACCAGCTAATATAGCTAAAGGTGTGGTAGCGGTCTGTGTCAGGGTCGGTAATAACAATGGTTTCTTGTTCGCTCATCTGTTTGGCCTTGGTAGTAGTAATTAGATGGTTTCGATACTTGGATAGTTGGTTGGTTGACCAACAGCACACTTCCTTTTACGGGAGGGGAGTGGCGAAAGTTGCATGTGTACAGTATACGACACTGTCTCATTATCCGACATCAGGGGGACCGCCGTCGAAATGGGCACCAGACAGGTTCACTAGCCGCAAAACGGTATAATATCGAACTGGTTGTCATGCCTGTCCTCAGTAGAAGGAAGTCATTGAACAACTAAAAGGGCGACAACAGAAGCTGGCGGAGGACAATGATGGTTAAAGTTATGAAGATAGGTGGGCTAATCCTTGTTAGCCTCTTGGTACTCTTTGTGGGCTATACTTTTTGGTTACAGTTCCAAGAGTACAGAAGCATGGAGAAGAATTTGCTACTGTTTGAGGAAGAAATGTCGGATTGGCACCTTACCCGTGAGAGTACCTATTATTATCCGTTTTACCCTATCAGTGACATCGTTAGCTATGTGTATGCTGAGTATTCTTTTCCAGCGGACTTGCAGATAGAAGAGAATGTGGTGAGGGAGAAGTTTGACATAAATCGAGGATGGGAAGATGGATTATTAGCACCATATTCGTTGCTTTGTTACGATAATAATCGTGATTATATCCATGAAAACCTCAGAATAAACTTTACCACTGTCAGGATCAGGATCCCAGAATCCAAACTCACAATACGTATTAATGGCGTTCCTGCAAAGTCATCAGGAATTTTACCATTAGTGATTTATGAAACGCCTTGTTTTTCGTAGCTACCGTCAATGGAGCCATTTGCTACACCTATCACCAAGCCAAGCAGGTACAACGGGGCGGCTTATGAGGTTCAAACCACGGCCGTGGATAACCCCTTTCCTCCACGCTAACAACTCCCCGTTAATTTTCCTGTAAGCCCTCTCCCGGTGTCGGCGTGCCTGTACAGTGCGGACAGCAAATCTCCTCGAGAAAATTGTGCCGAGGCTGTTGTTGTGTTTGGCAAAATTCTCCCTTTGTGGCAAACTGTAATTCCCTTTTAAAGTGTAAACAGTACAGTAAATTCAGTTGACACACGGCCGTGATTTTGCTAGAAACGAGGCCGTTCATGCGCTCCCAAAGGCATGATAGCACACCAAGTTTGCACCCAAGACTCCCACTTTTCCCAACCGAGATAACGTAAAACATTAATATCTAAATGCAATAACGACAACAATAAACCGCTTGGCAAACAACATTATAATCAGCCTGCGTGCGCTTATTACTTATTTAACGCAGGTTAGGTTTATTTATGGCCGATGCGCGTTAATTCTCTACGCTTTTCTATTCTATAGCGTAGGGATGTTGCGTGTAGCGGCTTTTTTTGTGGACAAAACTTAATGGATTTTTCAACAATGCCACTCTATCTACCTATCCTCTCACTTCTCTTGGGCGCGTTTTTGCTGGCGGGGGTTGGACTAACAGGCAGTCAGAAGCGTCTGAGCATGACGGCGTGGTCGTGGCTGGCCGCGCTGTTCCCGTTCACGGCCGTGTTGGTGCTTTTGGGTTTTACCACGGCCGTGTTGGGCACCACCAACGCCCTGCAATGGCAAATCAGTTGGATACCCACCCTCGATTGGCCTTTCTCCCTCTACTTTGACAACTTAACCGCGCTCTTTGCCCTGATTATTACGGGCATTGGCACCCTTATCATTATTTACACAGGGTACTACTTCAAGGGCGACAACACGGCTTGGCGGTTCCTGTCCTACATCTTGCTCTTCATGGCCGCCATGCTTGGCCTCGTTATGGCGGGCGATGTGGTTGCCCTTTTTGTTTTCTGGGAACTTACCAGCATCACCTCTTACCTGCTGGTCGCCTACAAATATAATTACCCCGAGGCACGAGCGGGCGCGTTCAAAGCCCTCTTTATCACCGGCGGCGGCGGCATCGCCCTGCTGGGCGGTTTGCTCATGGTCAGCGCGGTCGCGGGCGGCACAACGTGGGACGTGATTTTGAGCAGTGGCGATGTGTTGCGCGCGAACTGGCTCTATCCCGTCATGCTGGGGCTAGTCGCTTTTGGCGCGTTTACCAAGAGTGCCCAGTTCCCTGCGCACATCTGGCTTCCCCGCGCCATGACCGCCCCCACGCCTGCCAGCGCCTTCTTGCATTCGGCTACCATGGTCAAGGCCGGCATTTATCTGCTGGCTCGCGTTAATCCAGCTCTCGGTATGACGGAAATGTGGTTCTGGCTCCTGACGATTGTGGGCGCCACAACCATGGTGACCGGCGCCTATCTTGGGCTGAAACAAAACGATTTGAAAGCGTTGCTCGCTTATTCCACGATTAGCCAGCTTGGCGTGTTGGTCATGCTCATTGGGCAAGATACCGAAATTGCGTTTAAAGCGATGGTGGTGGGAGTATTGGCGCACGCGCTCTTCAAAAGCGCGTTGTTCATGGTGGCGGGCAATGTTGACCATGAAACGGGTACGCGCGACCTGCGGCGGCTGGGCGGCATTCGCCAGATGATGCCGTATACGTTTGGCGTAGCCGCGCTGGGCGCGTTGTCGCTGGCGGGCTTGCCGCCCATGCTGGGCTTCTTAGCCAAGGAGACGCTCTTGGCCACGTCGCTGGAAACGACGGTGCATCCCTCCATGCCGATTTGGCTGGCGTGGGTTTTTCCCACGGCCGTGGTTTTTACCGGCGCGTTCAAAATCGTCCATGCCGGTCTCATCGTGGTGGACGGCTTTACGGGCGAACAAAAAGACCCGAGCATCAAAGCCCACGAAACCCCCGTCTTTATGTGGCTCGTGCCCGGCATTCCCGCCCTGCTCTCCCTGCTCCTCGGCCTTCTGCCAGAGCCGCCTCCTCTTGCTACCCTGCTCGCAGGTGCGGCGGGCGCCGCTTACGGCGATACGGTCAAAGTTTCTATGGCCCTTTGGACTGGGCTAAATATTCCGCTTTTACTGTCTGTTATTGCCATCAGCTTAGGCGTGACCCTCTTTTATTTTAGGCAACCGGTGCGTGACTGGCTCATTGACGCTGGCGGGTTTAGCTTTGACAAAGTTCATGACGATGTTTTGGGCGGTATGGATAATGCCGCCACGTGGGCGACGCGCCTGCAATATGGCCGCCTGCGCACGTATCTCATCATTATTTTGCTGGCTCTGCTGGGCTTAGTCACTCTGTTCGGGGGTTGGGTTTGGCCGAATTTGGCCGCGATTACTTGGCCTGACCTGTCGGTGGATGGCGAGCAACAAATTTTGCGCCTGCTCTCTATGTTCATGGCGGCGGGGGCGGCCGTGGCGGCCGTGTTTTTGCAGCGTGATTTTTACGCCATCTTGGCTTTGGGCGTTTCTGGTTTGGCCGTGGCTTTGGTGATGATTTTGGAGCCTGCCCCCGATATTGCACTGGTGCAAATTGTGGTTGATATTTTGGCGGTGGTGATTTTGGTGCTGGCCCTGACGCGCTTGCCCCGTCGCCAGCGGCGAGCGGCGCAGAGCTTGAATCAGGTGCATGGGGGGCCGTTTGGTTGGGGGCAATTGGGCACGGCCGTGGTTTCTGTCGGGATTGGCGCAGTTACCAGCATGATGGCCTTCGTCGCCCTCACCACCCGGTCAACTCGTGAGAGCCTTATCTCTCCCTTTTATGAAGAGTCTGCCAAAACATTGGTGGGCGCAACCGACATTGTCGGCTCAATTATCATTGATTTTCGTGCCCTCGATACGCTTATCGAAATCGCTGTTTTTGGGCTGGCTGGGCTGGGCGTTTACAACCTGTTGCGCTATGCCACCGCTAAATGGGGCGACGACGAGGCCGCGCTGGCCCAGGCCGATGCCCCCAGCCAGCCACAGCGAAGCCTGTCGACGCGCGGCATTGGGGGCGTTAATCCGTCCCCCTTGTTACAACTGGCGGGTTATATGCTGTTGCCGTTCTCACTTATTTTGGCGGCAACCCACGTCATCTATGGGCATGACCAGCCGGGAGATGGCTTTACGGCGGGGGTTATTATTAGTCTGGCTATTGGCTTTTGGTATATCGTGTTTGGCTATGAGGTGTCCGCGCGTCGGCTATCTTGGCTCCGGCCGTCGGTGCTGATTGGTTCGGGGTTACTGTTGGCGATGGTCACGGCGGTGGTAGCCGCGCTCTGGATGGGCAGTTTCTTCGGTCACGTCAATTTTGGCACCTATCTGGGTTTGCCGCTACCGCAAGGGTTTTATTTTGGTACGGCCCTCCTGTTCGAGGTGGCTATCTGCCTGACGGTGGTCGGCTCGGTGGCGCACATGCTCAACACCATTGGTCGGCCGCAAGACGAAAAATCAGCATCGTGACCCACATCAAGACGTGTATTCGCCATAAATGATTGAACCATAGAACATAAAGAACACAGAAAAACTCTGCGTTCTCCGCGCACTCTGCGGTTAATTTATTTTTCACCCTACAGAAAACTCATGGAACTACTCGCTTCACTCGCTATCGGTATTATGTTTGCCACCGCTGTCTTTCTTATTTTACAGCGCAATATTATTCGCTCGGCCATTGGCCTACTCGTGTTGTCCAACGCCATTAACTTGCTTCTGCTGGCGGCGGGGGCACAAGATGGCACTGTGCCCGCTTATACCACGGCCGTGGGGGCGCGTCCCGACGCCTTGCCTGAAGCGTTAATCTTGACCGCCATTGTTATCAGCATGGGGGGCTTGGCCTTGGTTCTGGCCCTGCTCTACATCATTTCCGCTCGCTACCGCACCAGCAACATGGATGAGGTAGACGGCCTGAAATATTAGCCTTGTGGATTTTTTGACGGGCTTCGACAGGCTCAGCCCTCGTGTGCATTAGTATTTACAACACCTGAAACTTGATACCCTGCCTATGAACATACATCTGACACTTCTTCCGGTACTCATTCCCCTTTTTGGCGCGGCCGTGGCGTTGCTTTTGCGCAACAAACGCCCTTTGGTTGGCGTCTGGTCGTTGGGCACTATGAGTACCAGCTTGGCCGCTTCCTTTGTTCTGCTATGGTACGTTTGGACAACGGGCGAGCCACTTATTTTTGCTTCAGGCGGATGGGCACCCCCTTTCGGCATTGTTTTGGTGGCTGATTTATTGGCCGTCTTTATGGTGGTCATGAGCCAACTGGTGTTGAGCATGGGCATCTTGTATGCCTTGGGCTGTAATGATAAATGTGTGACTTATCCTGGCTTTTATCCTGCTTTTTTGATGCTGGGCGTGGGGCTGACGGGGTCTATGCTGACGGGTGATTTGTTTAACTTGTTTGTGTTTGTGGAACTGTTGGTGATTGCGGGCACGATTCTCACGGCCGTGTCTGATGATAAATATGGTGCGGAAGCCGCCTACAAATATTTTTACATTAGTTTGCTGGCCGCCGCCTTCTTGCTTCTCGCCAATGCCGCGCTCTATACCAGCTACGGTACGCTCAATATGGCTGATTTGGCCCGCCATATCGCCGCTGGAGCAGGGAATAACCCGCCATTGCTTCCCGTGGGGGTGGCTCTGTTGACCGCCTTTTTTATGGTTAAGAGTGCGGTTTTCCCCTTTCACTTTTGGCAACCAGACTTTCACACGGCCGCGCCCACGCCTGTTCACGCCGTGCTTTCTTCCGTGGTGGTTAAGCTGGGTATTTATGGATTTTTGCGCCTGACCACCCTCCTTTTTATCGAATACGCGGCCACGATTCAGCTCATTTTGCTGGTGGCAGGCGTAATTGGCGTCTTTTATGGCGGATTGGGCGCATTAGGCACGTATGACGCCAAGCGCATGTTGGCTTACTCCACGATGGGGCAACTTGGGTTTATCTTGGTGGGGCTGGGCTGGGGCACGCCGCTTTCTATCACGGCCGCGCTCGTGTTTGCGTTTAACCATAGCTTAGCCAAGGCGGCCATGCTGATGCTAGCTGGTGCAGTCGCCAGCCGCGCCCCGATTAAGTCGGCCGCATTCGAGGTGATAACGGGCGTGGGGCGAGTCATGCCCCTCACGGGCGTGCTGTTTGTGCTGGGGTCGCTGGCTCTTTCGGGCATTCCGCCCACAAATGGCTTTGTGAGCAAGGCATTACTTTACAATAGCGGTCTGTCGAATCCAGCGGCTGGCTGGGAGACGTATCTGCCGCTGGCCTTGATTGGGTTTGGGGGCTTGATTACGGTCGTGTATACGATGCGGGCGTTTCAGTTGATTTGGTGGCACCCAATGGCAGAGGGGCAGACGCCCAAGCCGTCTGGCGACCGTCTGTTTGCGCCGACGTTGTTAATCACGGCCGTGTTGTTTCTCGGTATTTATGCGGAGCCGCTGGTTTCTCTGGCGGATGCGACGACGCTGTGGCTGGCGAATCCAGCAGACTATATCACGGCCGTGTTTCCTGTTGAATAGCTGAACGCTCACTTACTTGCAAGTTAAGTAACCAATCAGGTAAACGGGTGAAAAGTGAAAGGTAAGAAGTAAAAAGTAGTGGTTCTTCAGGAATTCAGGGGGTTGACATCAAATGATGCGCGAAACGCAATGTATGACCAGAGAGACCCGCGCATCACGTATTCGATTTCAGACCGAACCCCATGAGATCCCAAAGAGCCAAAGTAGTTGGGCAAACAATCGCCCACTTTTTACTTTTCACGTCTTACTTCTTACTCAGCTCATTATCCGATTTCGTTTTTGAATCTACAACAAAGAAAGTAACTATGAAAACAAAATTTTGGTTTGTCATTCCCTTGGCTTTGCTTTATCTGGCACTGACTGAAAACTTAGCCTTAAATAATATTGTCGTCGCCGTGGTGTTGGCGGGTCTGGTGGTTTGGCTGACTCAGCCACCCGCGATTGCGGTGGCGTGGCGACGTTTGCCCACGGCCGTGTTGGCTTTCGGTCAATACATCGTCATCCTGCTCATAGACCTGTTGCGGAGTGGTCTCCAAGTTGCCCGACTCGTGCTCACCAGCCGCCATCCTGTCGTGCATCAAGGCATTATCCCCGTACAAAGCCTCCCCAACACGGAAGTCGCCACCGCTCTCAGCATCCACGCCATTACCCTTACGCCTGGCGAACTGGTTCTGGAAAGCGACGAAGATGGCGTCATGTACACCCACTCGCTTGAGGCCAAAACCTCCGCCACCCATGCCGCCCAAATGGAAGCCAAACGACAAGCGTTGTTACAAAAAATGGATATTGTAGAAAGGGATTAGCTCCAATGACCTTAGCCGATATTTTCCAACTAGTGCTTTATATTTCGCTTGCTATTCATGTGGTGCTACTCGTCGTTTGTATTCGGCGCGTATGGTCTGGCGCGAACGTTATCGACAGCCTCATGGGTTTTGATGCTGTGAACACGCTTATCTTAGCTGTGTTGGTCATTCTCGCCCTGTCACAAGCCGAAGACCTCTTTTTAGATGTGGCATTGGCCATGGCCGCCCTTGGTTTTATTGCCCTCGTCGCGCTGTCCAAATACCTTGCCGATGAGCAAATGTTTTAGTCTCTGAAAATGTGCCCCTTGCTCGCAACTGACTGACTCAAAGACGATTCCTGCCAGAGAACGGTTACGATTTAACTAGCTGGAGAAAACGATGTTAACCACAATTGGATACCTGCTTGCTATTCTGTTTGTAATGATTGGAACGGCCTTCTCTATCATAGGCGTGCTGGGTTATATGCGTCTGCCAGACGTGTATACCCAGATTCATGCTATCGGCAAAGTCGGCGTCTTTGGCGTCGTTTTTTTACTGGTGGCCGTCATTTTTCGGCCGTCACTTGGTTTTACACGAGGGTTGGTCTTAATTGTTCTGCTCATGCTGTCTGGCCCCATAATTAGCCACGCCATTCAATCAGCGGCTTATCGCTTGGGTGAACCGATGAAAGACCCTGTGGAAGATGCGTTGGAGAGCAAGTGGCAATCAGAATCGCCCTAAGTGTTTAGGGGTTTTACAGTGTCATGTTTCACGTGTCATGTATCAGGTGACTTTTTTCTGGGTGTGGCCTGTCTAGCTCAGAGAGTGGCTCATTGACCTCAAGAATTTCCAAAGAGTAAACGGGTCACGTCTAAAAACGGATGACACCTGACACCGTTCAACCCCCGCAAAACCCGCAAGGCTTGAAAACCTTCGCCCCCTCTTTTTCTTTCCCTCTTTTGTTAGCAAATTGGTAACGCCCTCTTAAACCGCTGTTAAACCCGTTATGCTTTAGTACTTTGCAAGCGATAAGCTGTTTTTTTGTATTGGTCACAAATTGCGCAGACAAAAAAATCGGGTTCTTCAGGAATTCAGGGGGTTGACATCAAATGATGCGCGAAACGCCATGTGTCCAGAGAGACCTGCGCATCACGTATTCCATTTCAGACCAAACCCCATGAGATCCCAAAGAGCCAAAAATCGTAGCTCGACACGCCTCGCCGCCTGCGGCGGCTCGGCTATTCTAAAGGGTATTTTTTTCGTTTGGGCGTTCGC
>JBGTIZ010000077.1:0-28004 GCA_041745395.1 Promineifilaceae bacterium (SeqCode)
TTCGTGGGGTTTTCAACAGTGTCACGTTTCACGTGTCATGTGTCAGGTGGTTTTTCTCTGGGCGTGGTTTGTTTAAGCAGGGCAGTTGCTCATTGACCCCGTGAATTCCCAAAGAGCCGGATTTTTCTACGGCAAGTTTACCTGTTCTAACACCCGCTGATTTCCTCAAGCAAATAGACACCGCTCAATAACTCAAAATTCAGGAACTCCCATGAACAAACGGCTCTTTATCGTCCTTGGCGCACTCCTAACCACGGCCGTGGTCTATCTCGGCATTGGCTGGTACTTCTCCAACCAAATCATCGTCCGCCCCACCACCACCCTCGCCACCTCCGCCGAGCGAGGGCCTATTCCCGCCGACTACGACTTACCCACGCCCCAAGATTTCCGCGTTAACAACGGGGAGATTGAGCTAAACGGGTGGTATTTCCCCAACGATCTCGAAGGAGAGTGCGCGGTCGTGCTTCTGCACGGCAGTACGGGCAACCGCTATGGCGTTTTGCACTACACGCCCCTCTTTTGGGAGCGCGGCTGTGACCTCGTCATGTATGATGCGCGGGGGCATGGCGAGAGCACCCCCGCTTTTCACACCTATGGCTACTATGAAAAAGATGACCTCGTGCGCGTGGTCGAATGGACAACCGAGCGCACAGGTCTGCCGCTGAACCAAATTGGCCTCGCGGGCGTCTCCTATGGCGCGGCCACTGCCTTACAAGCCGCACCGCTCCTGCCCGAGGTCGCCTTTATTTTGGCCGATTCCTCTTATCAGGATTTGCAGGGTATCATCTCTTATCAGGGCGTAGCGCAATATGGCGACTGGATAAATCTGTTTGTGCCGGGGGCGTTATGGGTTTCAAATTGGCGGTCAGGGATGCGATACACGGCCGTGTCCCCCACCATCGCCGCCAGCCAAGCCACCGATACCCCCATCTTCCTCATCCACTCTTTGCAGGATGAATTTACCCCATCTAGCCAATCAGATACGATTTATGCCCAGAGCAACCCCCGCACGACGCTGTTGCATGTGGTTGATTGGGGAGCCAGTCACGGCCGTGCTTTGGTCACACGCCCTGATGAGTATGCCCGTCTCTTTGAAGATTTCCTCGTCGCTTACGCCCCCGATTTTGGGTACACGGCCGTGGGGCCTTAGTTAGCTGTAAGCTGTGAGCCATAAGCCGTAAGCTGGCTGAATTGGACAAAGCCAGCCCTGTAATGATTTGGCAATTTTGCTATGGTTAACGCCTCAACTATGCTACCTTTAAGATGAGTTCATCAAGCAACCTATATTCCCTCATTACCAAGGAAAACTAACCATGACTACAGATACCCCCACAACCAAACAAATGGGCATGACCGTCACCCTTGATATGCCTTACGAAGAAGCCGTTCCCTACGTCACCACCGCCCTCAAAGAAGAAGGGTTCGGCGTCCTGACCGAAATTGATGTCAAAGCGACCCTCAAGAAAAAAATCGACGTCGATTTTCAAAAATACATCATTCTCGGCGCGTGCAACCCCGCCCTCGCCCACAAAGCCCTCAGCGCCAACCTCGACATCGGCCTGATGTTGCCCTGCAACGTCATCGTCTATGAACAAGGTACAGGAAGCGTCGTCTCCATCGTGGATCCCCTCATCATGCTCGACGTGACTGACCATCCCGAACTGGGTGACGTAGCCGACGACGCCAAAGCCCGCCTCGAGCGCGTGACCACGGCACTTACTGCCAAGTAAGCCCAAGAAAGAGTAAGAGAGGGGGAGAGCAAGAGAGTAAGGGGCTCATTCTCTTTCTCCCTTGCTCCCTTGCTCTCTTACTCACCAAAATGGGTTGGTCAGACGGCATCGTCGCCTTACTGCTCTTCACCACGGCCGTGTTTTACGCCGCCGTGGGGCAGGGGGGTGGCACTGGCTACCTCGCCGTCATGAGCCTCGCGGGCGTCCCGCCCGAATGGATGAAACCCACCTCACTCAGTCTCAACATTCTCGTGGCCGCCATTGGCACGTGGAAATTTGGGCGGGGCGGGCATTTTCAGCCAAAGCTATTTTTTCCTCTCGTCCTAGCATCTGTCCCCGCCGCCTTTATTGGCGGCCGCTTGGTCGTTGAGCCTGACCTGTATCGGGGTTTGGTGACCATTGTCGTAGGCTGGGCGGCTTATCGGCTGTGGAAGCATACGCTCACGGCCGTGGAAAATCCCGCTACACATACACGGCCGTGGCTCATCGCTCTGCCCATGGGCGGAATTATCGGCTTCATCTCAGGCCTCATCGGCATCGGGGGCGGCATTTTTCTCGCCCCAGCCCTCCTCCTCACCCGCCTCGCCAACACCCACCAAACGTTCAGCCTCACCGCCGCCTTCATCCTGCTCAATTCCATCGCGGGGCTACTCGGCTACCGAACCAGTGGTCAACCCTTACCACCAAACTTACCGCTCTGGCTCACGGCCGTGGCGGTGGGGGGCTGGCTCGGAGCTGAATATGGCAGTCGCCATCTCAACCCACGCCAGCTTCGCCGTTTGCTTGCGGTCATGCTCCTACTGGGCATCCTGCGCCTATGGTTAAGCTAACCAAGCCCAAGTCACTTCGCGTAGTCAAAAGCATAGCATAGAATAACTAACATTTTTTTTCCAGCTTTATTAGCAAATTTTTTTACCCCCGCCGCTCGTCGAATCTAACGCGCCCTTCTTCCCCCACGGAACTGCTTCCTCCTGCCAATAGCCAGACTGACCTTGTGCCCCGCCCCGCGGCCAATAGCTTGGCCGCTCACGCCCATCACTTACCACGGCTAACGCCGCCTCGGCCGTGTCATGATACAGTTTCGCGTCAGGGGTGGGGGACTCCTCCACTGCAAAAGAACCCGTGGGTAACATAGAATTACACAGGTGTTTGAGCTTTAGATTTGTCCACCGCCGTCCGCGCTTCACTGTCGGCAACGTGCCTTGGTAAGCGTTCCCAATCTGGCGCATGATGTAGATGTTGTGCCAATGCTGATGCTGGCTGGCTCGCCGAAATCGCTTGGGGTTCTCTCCCAGAATCCCTTTGTAATCAATATAGATAAAGGCCGGCCCCCCAAAACGCACCTCGGCTTCTTTATCCTCCGCTTGCGCTTGTCGCCAACTCAATTTGTCGTATTGACCCAGCGTGGCGAAGCTGGCCTGCCGCTGAATACCTCGTATCTGCTCATATTTGCGCTGGGTGCGGCTATCACCGTTACCGCGCTCGTTGAGAATGTAGCGGGTGATAGGTTTGTTGAAGCCATCTCCCCGGCTAGAGTGAAACGCATCGTAGAAAATGGCCCGCACGGCCGTGATAGAACCGCACAGCTCCCGCACGGGAATTTTGACCGCCCAGCCCCGAATCGTGGTTAAACCGAGCGTCTGCGCCACCCGCGCTTCGGCATGATAATAAATATGGTTGCGCTCCTCATCTCGATGCCAAAAGACACCTTCCCCTTCATTAAGCAACTGGCGCAACCGTTTCCACGAGAGGCATTTGTATGTACTGTGCCTGCTGGTCAGCATGTGCCGCGCCAAGGCCAGCGAGACGCGCCCCTCCCCCTGTTGCCTATCCAAAAAGCGCAGAAGCAACCAGACCCGCCCCACCCCTTCCAGCCCTTCCCGCTGGAGCCTGTCGAGCAGATGCCCAAAAATGGCGATGGTTGGCTCAGGCGGCGCGGGCAGTGTTTCGGGCGTGGGCGTAGCTTCATCGCCGTCCTCTAACTCTAAGGTCGCCAGCCGGGCGCGAACCACTTCGGCATAGGCGGAGCTATCCCAGCCGAGATGCTCAGGGAGTTGGGGTATCAATTCGGCCGCTGTACACGGCCGTGGGCCAGGAACAAAATCCGCTCCAAGCGTAGGCAAATGGTCACACATCGGGGTACACAAAACAGGCCACCAGACGAGCGGCAGGCATAGCCACCGCTTGACTTGCGTCTCTATTTCGTGTATTCTCCTGTCAGCACTAGAAACGGCATGGGGGTACAAATCCCCCCTCCCCACTCAAGGGGCTTCCGGCTGAGGGTGTTGGCGCACCCTCAGTTCAACTCAAAGAAACAAAATGAGTCGGAAAATATGCCGTTAGGTTGAATAAATCAAAGACACTTCGTCGCAAGCAAACGGTAAGTGGTTCCAACACTTATCGTTTTTGCGTTTCTGGGACGAAGATGGCTTTCTGTTTAAACTCAGACACGGCCGTGTGGTTGGCGCCACACAGCAGGCAAGCAAAACAGACGCCGAGACAGCATAAACTGTCCCCGCGTCTGGCGTGCTTACGGAGCGTAACTTATTTAGTTGTGGGGCGATAAGGGCGTAATTTCTTCGCATAACGGGCATATCACAGCTATGCCGTCAGCAAAGATAAAAAGGGGGGAGAATTAGTAATGAATAATTCGTAATGAGTAAAACTGAGTCCACTCGTAATCGGCACTCAGAGAAAATAGGTCTAGAACGCGGAATCAACTCGCGCTACCAACCCTTTTACTCATTATTCATTACGCATTACTCATTGGTAACAGACAATACTTGACCAACCACCCATACTCGTGTTAAGCTTACAGCACAACAGAGAGGATGGCATCGCCCATTACTCAACATCTTAGGCTCTTGTGACGCTGACGGCAAATTTGGGTCACAAGGGCTTATTTTTTTGCTTGTTATCTGGAACTAGTTACATGTACACAAGAAATTCCTCGTTTTAACATCATTAGACCTGCTGGGTTTCTCCAAAAACCTAGCAGGTCTCTTTTTTTGTCTAGGCTAGGCGGGAATGCGGTCATACATCCCAATCGTCCACGCCGTTAAATCCTCATCCACTTGCGCCAAATCTAAGAGACGCACGCGAATGGGGCTGACCTTGCTCCGGCGCGTGTTTAGCTCGCGGAGATACGCTTCTGCTTCGGCGCGTTCTTCGTCGGTCCAAGACAGGGCCGTGAACAACAGATATTCGGCCAGCCACTCATCTTGGTCCGGAATCACGGCCGTGCTACGCTTCTGTAAGGTGTCTAACACCTCGGCAATGTCTGGCTTTTCTGACCAGAAACAGCTCCCCATAATCAGGTGCTTCGCTTGCTGGTCTAGCCCCACGACATCAATCGTGTAACTGCGTTTCCATTCACTGCCAACCTCTTCCACGGGCAAATCAACGGCACCATGCTCACTAGCCAACAGAAGCCAGTCGGTACACATCTCTTGCCACGTATTGGCTTCCACAAACAGGGGAAGCTCATCCTCAATGCCGCGCACCATCTGCTTTTGCTTGCCTAATGCCAATTTGGACTGATAGGCGGCTAAAAAGCGATAGTAGAAGCGCAAATAAGGGTCAGTCACATAATAACGCCCCAAGCGGGACTCGGTGCCCCGTTTGGTAACAGGCACGCGCCGCACCACGAACCCCGTATCTCGCAAAATGCTGAGATACATGGAGGTCGCGCTGGTCGTTAGCCCAATCCGTTTGGCGATGTCGCCGATGGCATGTTTGCCATCCGCAATCGCCCGCATGATGCCGACATAGTTATAGGGGTCGGTCACAAAATCCTGCATAAGCAGGCGCGGCTCGTCCAGCATCCACGTACTAGACGGGGAGAGCTGTTGGGCGAGGTTTTCAAAAACGGTGGCGTCGGGGTCGAGCCGTTCCCAATAAGCGGGAATACCGCCCCAGATAGCGTAAATCTTGGCGCGGTCGGCGGGGGTGTACGTGGGGAAAAATTCGCGGGTGGCTCCAAAGGAGAGGGGGGGCAGTTTTAACACGGCCGTGGCTCTCCCATAGAGCGGGGCTTGATAATCGAGCAGATGCTTCTGCATCAGCCCCATCTGCGACCCACACAGCCCCAAGAGCAAATCCGCATCACTGAGCCAATGATCCCACACCTTCTGCAAAATCCCGACAAATTCTGAATTCACATCGACGATATAGGTCACTTCATCAATCAGCAAGGCCACGCGCCGCTCACGGGTGAGCAGAGCGACTTGGCGAAAGGCGTGTTCCCAGCTATCGTAGGAGAAATCAGGAGAGGCGGGCGTGTCGGGGTCGGCAAAATTAACGAGGGCTTGCGAGAAAGAGCGAAGCTGATCCAAAGCAGAGGTCGGTTCGGCCATCCAATACAGGACGTCCGCCTCATGCTGTTGCATCCAATGTGTTAGCAATCGGGTCTTGCCAACACGCCGCCTTCCGTATAAAATAAGGAATGTGGCCTTATGTGAAGTCCAAAGGCGATTCAGGAGCTGTAATTCTCCATTTCGCCCCACAAAAGTTGTTCTAGCCACGCTAATAACCTCAATAGTCTAAAATGGTTTAGTCTAATTGAAATTATACTAGCAAAATCAAGCATTATTGTCAACCTAGCTGTTGACATAGTACAACAAAACTTTTTAGACAAAAGCCGCTTCCAAAACAATTGGAAGCGGCTTTTTTGTTGTCTTGTGGGGTTGTTGCGGGGCGGGGGGATGGCTCAGAGCAGGGACGTTTCGCTCTTGATTTCGGCCAGCACGACGCTGATTTGCATACGGGCAATGCCTTCGATGGGGGTCAGCTTTTCGACAATGAAGCGTTCCATATCTTGCCGATTTTTGAGGATGACTTTGAGCAGGTAATCATACTCCCCAGCGACGTGATGGCATTCGGCTACCTCTGGTAGTTGGCGCACGGCCGTGCGAAAATTTTGCACCAAACGCACCTGATGCGTCTGCAAACTTAGCCCCACAAAACAGAGTAAATCATACCCCAATTGCTCGTAATTGAGCCGCGCCGTATAGTCCTGAATGATGCCTTGCGCCTCCAAGCGACGCACGCGGGCGTGGACGGCGGGGGGGGAGAGCAGGATGCGCCGGGCCAGCTCCGCGTTGGTGATGCGGCCATCTTTCTGCAACTCACGCAGTATCTGAAGGTCTATGTCGTCCAAGCGGAGGTTTAGCGAAGATTCTTCAGCCATAATGGCTAATTATAGACGAATCATCAGCTATTTGTACAATTTGCCTAATAGTATAATATTTTTTAGGCTAAAAACTTTTAGTTATTCGGACTTTCGGCGATTTGGCCGACGTTGCTTCGGGGAACGGTGTCCGTGGCGTTGGTTGTGCTGGGTGGTGCGGGCTTGTGTTTCGCGTAGTTGTGAAAAAGCACCTGACACACGGCCGTGTTTATTGCCACACAGCCGCACAAAAGTCTCAAACGCGGCCGTGATGCCCGCCACGCTCTGCATTTTGATACCCCGATTCAGCACCAGTTCCGTTTGGCTCGCCAAAATGCTCGTCTGTTTGGGGCTGAACAATTGTCGCCACGCCCCTTCACCCGCCCGGTCGGGCGCTACAAAAGCGAGAAAATCACAATAAAGAGGGTAAAGGGCGGGGTCAAAAAGCGGCTCGGGACGTTGGACAAAGGCAAAGAGGGCGGTAGCCACGGCCGGGGCAGGGCGGAAGTCGGTGTGGGCAAAGTGATGGACGGGCTTGATGGTGTAGAGGGGCTGGATGAGCAATGATTTGAGCGTTTCGCCGCGCATACCATGCTGGTTGGTGGCGATGAGCGTGTCGGTTTGCAGAATCAGGTGCGCGGCCGTGGGACCGGTGGGGGGGGTAAAGAGATGCTCTAGCAGGTCGCTGGTGATGCTGAAGGGGATGTTGGCGAAGACGGTGTAGGGGGCGGGCAACTGGCCTAAATCGAAGCGTAAGATGTCGGCGTGGATGAGGCGGAGTTGGGGCTGGTCGGCAAATTTGGTGCGGAGGGGGGGGATGAGTTGGGGGTCGAGTTCGACGGCGGTGAGTTGGCCGTCTGGCCCGACGCGCCGCAGGAGTTCGGCGGTGATGATGCCGGTGCCGGGGCCGATTTCTAACACGGCCGTGTCTGGCTCAATATCAGCCAAAGCGACGATTTTTTTGACCAAGGCGGAGCTGGTCAGGAAGTTTTGGGTGTAGCGGAGGGAGAGGTTGGGTGTGGGTGTCATGGCTTGATTATAGCCATCTATAGATAAAAGGTAACTGCTCACCTAATAAGTCCACTGCCTGAAGCTCTCAAGTGCGTTAGTCGTTATTCTGGCAACAAAAAAGGCCAGCTATTAAGCTTAAGCTGGCCTTTAACAGTTCAGGAGCGTTCTCCACGCCCTTTTTTATGGATAGGACATCACCAATTTCAACTGCTCAGGTGGCACTTCGGGCAAATCCCTCACCTCTATCTCTACGCCACGAGCCAAACGCCGAATATCGCTATCGTGACTATAAAGATACTCAGCCTTCGAGGCCACGGCCGTGGCTATAATCATACAATCAGCCTTCATAGATTTTCGAGTTGCGCCACTTTGCCTCAACGCATCACGCACATCTGGTTCGACAGGCCACAAATCAGCATACACCAACGCGGCACGGCTATCAAAGGCAGGGATAACAAATGAACGCTGGCACACCTCGAGAATTTTGCCCCGCCCCGCCGCTGGAACCCCACTCAGCATTTCAGCCACCACCACCGAGGGCAAAAGAATTCTTGTGCCATCATTTTCACACAGTTGAAAAAGCCAGCGAGCTTTGTGGATCATTTCTTCCTGACCCAAGGTCGCTTTTCCCTTAACGCCCCAAATGGCTACATTCGTGTCAATACATACAATCTTCGGCTTGCCCATAACTGCTTACGCCTTCTTGCTTTTGTCTGCTTTATGCACCCACCCGAATCTGTTGCACAAACGCATCTACATCTTCAATATCATCAAACGCGCCAGCCACTGCCTCTCTCAAGGCAAATAACGCTTTTGTAGGTGATGTTTCACGGTACGCCTCAATAGATTCCGCTGTAAAAGAGTCAATCTGCCACGTATCCCCATTCCAAGCCGCTTCTCCCCTCAGAGCCACATCTTGGTACAACAACTTGCCTGCTTCTTGCACCAGTTCGCGGCTACCTTTGCAATACACCGTTTGCCCATCAATGGTATGAAACTGAATCCTTGGCTCAATGCCGCCTGTTCTCGTAATCTGACCATACAGCACCGTCTCCCCCGTCACGACCAAATCTAGCGGTATCTCCACGGCCGTGGTCATCGTCATCAACAAAGCACGTTCCCCATTCAAGGCGTAAAATTCAGCATCACAATCATGCCTGTTGATAAACTTCGATATATCTTGCAACCCTTTGCGCGTGCCATACGGAACTCGGTCAAATTGATTTTCACGAATCGCCTCCGCAATGGCATAGACAGCAGGCATCGTTAACGCTTCAAGATTTGGCTGGAAACACAGCCCCAAACTTTGGTCTTTCACATCGGCTAAACCAATAATGATGTCATCGGTATTTAACGTGGGGTTTTGGTCTAAAACATAGGCGGCGATCATCCTCTCAAAAGCAACAATGAGGTCAGCAATTTCTTTGGATCTAATCAGACCGGGTTTCATGCCTGGTCCAGTGAAGCGCAATTCAAGTGTAGGTGTACCTGACATTTGCTTACCTCCTTACGAATTAGCTCAGTGACTACTGAAAAACTAATCGCGGAGAACGCAGAGAGATCCTTGATAAAATCTCCGCTCTCTCCGCGTCCTCTGCGATGAATTCAACCTTTTTGCAGTCACAACATTCTACTTGTGCCAAAGACACCCGCCCATAAGCAAGAGCTTACCCGAAATCAATAGCAAAATGCAACAAGCGCTACATACATCTTCTCAAAAATCGGTGGTAAAACCCCCGGCACTCAGCGGGTGTTCACGAATCGCTCTGGATGAAAAGTGCCGGGGGAGGGATCTCCCCCCTAATACCCCCAATCCTCATGCCCCAGCGGAGCCGCCTTGAGCACATCCCGATACGACCGCCACGGCGGCAAAAACGTATCCATCAACCCCCGAAACCGCTCATTGTGATGCCGCTCCAACAGATGTACCATCTCATGCACCACAATGTACTCAAGGCACTCGGGCGGCTTCTTGGCTAGCTCCAAGTTCAACCAAATCCGCCGCGCCTCGATGTTGCAACTCCCCCACTTCGTTTTCATCCGTTTCACACCCCAATCCGCGACACTCACCCCCCACTTCTTCCCACTTAGCGATTAAGGCTGGAATGCGCTCTTTTAATTGTGTTCGATACCACTCAGTCAAAACCTGCTCCCGGTTTTCCCGCGTTGTGCCGGGCGAGACAGTTAGGGTCAGCCATTGGTTGTTTTTGATAGCTAGCTCATGACGGCCGTATTTCCAACCACTCATTTTCTGGTAAAATTCTGCTATGTCTTCTCTAAATTTCCCATGGGTTCGGTATTGGTATGCACAGAATCAGGCTCCCTATTTTTATGATGGCCTACTATATGTCTACGATTCAGAATACAAGCTCGTTGACAAAAATCATAACTCAAACCAATTTGTGGAGCTTCACACCCTTCTGCATATCCCTTGTCTAATCTTGCTGGGGGAACCGGGAATGGGTAAAACCAGTGCCCTTCAGGAATCTTTTCGTCGTCTTAATGAAAATGGAGAAGACCTGTATATTCTGCACAATTTAGCTGATTTGGAAACAGCCGATGAGTTAACTGAAACCGTTTTTGAAGATGAAAAGTTGGTCGCATGGCAGCAAGACAACTCTATTCTACATTTGTTCCTCGATAGCCTCGACGAGGCGAGAATTCATATCAGAACGATCACAACAAAGCTGACAAGATTTTTTAAACAAAATGTAGAGCATCTACCTCGTCTGCGTCTGCGTATTGCCTGCCGGGAACCCAATTGGACAACGGATTTTGAGGAAGAATTAAAGGATTTGTGGGGGGAAAATAACGTCAGTCGCTATGTGCTTGCCCCACTACAACGGAAAGATATTGTCCAAGCGGCCCAATTGTTCCCAAATATAGGTGATGCCCAAAAATTCGTTCGGGAACTTTATAACAAAGATATGTTCCCACTAGGAGCAAGACCTGTTACTTTACTTTTTCTGCTGCGTGAATACGCTCAGACTTCACAGTTTCCACGTACTCGCAGAAAATTGTACGAGCGTGGATGCAAGACTCTTTGTAGGGAAATAAATAACGCACATGTGAAAGAGGCTGAATTGGAACCAGAGCAAAGATTTATCATTGCAGCACGACTTGCTGCAATAATGATCTTCTGTGGAGTATCTGCAATTCAGCTAGACGGCACACAATCCAAGCAAAGTGACACAGTCTCTGCTGAAATGTTTGCAGATGGATTGGAAACATTTCCTGATACTTCATTTCCTATCTATGAATCATCTATCAAAGAAACGCTCAATACTGCGTTATTTACTGGTACCAGTACGAAGAGGTGGAGTCATCATACCTATGCAGAGTTTCTAGCGGCCTGGTATGTTGATAGATTTTTGAGCGTGCCCCAAATTAAAAGCCTTATTATCCACCCAGATGGAAAACTGATACCACAACTGTATGGGACAACATCATGGCTAGCTTCTTTCAATGCGGTTATCTTTGATTTGGTACTGGAGTCTGATCCAGAGGTTTTGTTACAAAGTGATATTACCTCTGATGACGAACCCCGCGAAAAGCTATTACAGGCATTACTACAATGGAAAATTGAACACCCTCATCAGTATCTTGACTGGAAATATATTGAGCGTCTGAAAAATTCAAGGATGGAAGAAACATTACGAACCTTTCTTCAAAACCAAGCCTCAGATATGCATGCAAAAAATTTTGCTTTATCAATCGCCATCATTTGTGAAATAGACGGATTACAAGATTTGATGACAGCAATCGCTCTTGATGAGGAAGAAGAGTTGCTTGTCAGGAATACGGCCGCTGAAGGTGTGGTGAAGTTAGGAGATTTAGAGCATAAGGTCCAGCTTAAGCCGTTAGCACTCTTACCCATAGATAGCGAGCGCGCTTGTAGGCAACTAAAGAAGTTCGGCATCTCGGCAACTTGGCCCCATACCCTGACAGCACAGGAGTTATTTTCTCAATTATGGGTTTCTTCAAAGCAGGATGATTTGGATCAACTTACTTCCACATATGAAAACTGGTATGACCTGATAATCCCCGAGCTTACTTCAGAGGACTTGCCTGTAGCACTTAGTTGGGTCAGACATCAAAAGCCTCATCACGAGTTAGATTATGGCCTCTCTGAACTGATAGATGCAATTATACATCTCTCTTGGAAACATCTGAACGAACCCAAAATAGCGGATGAATTCGCTAAGACAATAATAGCTATGTGGCAAAGATATGATTCTATTGTAACGAATCCACACTCATTTACTAGAATTCATGGTAAAAACGCAAGTGTCCTTACAAGAGAAATAGTTCAATCTGACGACACCAAAAGATACCAACTCTTGCATCATTTACTATCCATTATAATCAAGGGATTGGGACAATTAGAAAGCCATTTGGTATTTGACGTACCGCTTTTGAGCTTTCGAGATGCTCCACAAATAATTACTTATTTTGATAATGCCCAATCAGACAAACAAAAAGCGATCGTCGCCAGATTACTAAGCCGCATTATAGACTTATATAATTTAGAGCAGTTTGAGTTCATATACAATATTGGCTTACAGAACAACGAACTTTGGAAGCAGTTAGGTTTTAAACTGTTCTATGAAATTGATTCTAAGGAAGCCGAAAATGCACGTCAGATTTATAAACAACGAAAAGAAATGGAAGTACAGCGCGAGCAATATAAACAGCGGCAAACAAAGGTGCTGTTAGAACATTCCCCTCAAGAAAAGGTTCTTGAACTGCTTGAACAAATCGAGAATGGTGAGCCAGACAAATGGTGGCAAGTGAGTTTATGGTTAGGCATTGATATTTACGGCCAATATTCCCATTCTCAGCAGTACGAATATGATGTTTGCGAGCTACCTACATGGAATAAATTAACATACCAACAACACCAGAGAATAATAGATACAGCTTCAAACTATATCCTCAATCATAATCCCAATGATGGCTATCCCGCCAATTGGCGAGGGGAAAGAGACAAAATTTATTATCCAATTGTGGCCGGAACTCGCGCCTTCTTTTTGCTAATTCGACACGAACAAGTCAATCATATTCCTGAGAAGGAATGGCGAAAATGGGCACCTGCCCTAATCTATTACGTCTATCATTTCTTGACCAACGTCACTGATGAGAATCGACAAAGACAGGCAGAAGCGTTTATCAAGCGTTTCAAAGCGGTCGCTAGCAAAGAAACCATTGAGACATTTTTGTGGATCGCAAAAAATGAAGACCAAAATGAAAATTTCTTTTTGCCCTCAAGAATGGACAATCTATGGGATGCTGAATTGGTCGAAAGTTTTATGGAAGAAATTACGGCAGACCGCTTCTCCATCAATATGGAAACGACAATCATCAGATCTATCTGTAACTTCCATTTCGAATATATGCACCCCCTATTAACTGCTTGGTTTGCCAACTATGAATCTAAGCATGAAAGGTCTCACTCGCGAGCCATACTAGCCGCGCAATTGCTTTTCGCACACACCGACAATGGCTCATGGAACAGTATTTGGCCGGTTGTCAAAAACAACAAACCGTTTGGCCGGGAGGTTATCGAAAAAATTTCGCTGACGAGCAGTTGGATAGGTCGGGAAGCGGCTAGGGTTATAGGGACAAAATTAACAGAAGAAGCAATTGCTGATTTATATCTCTGGATGATGCAAGAGTTTACAGAGCCTGAATACCAGCAAAGAAAAGGGGAAATTACCCAAGAACAGCGAATTGCTGAAACACGGGATTCTTTACCCAGTGTTATAGCAATATTGGGAACGCGAGACGGTATTAATCAGTTACGTCGCCTTCAAGATATGGTCGATCAGGAATTGGACTACGCTATTCAGCAGGCCACACTGAATTACCTAAAAAACACATGGAATCCGCCGACTATAAATGAATTCAAGCAACTCGTTCAGCTCAAAAACAGTCGATTCATCCAGAGTGAATCTCAATTACTAGAAGTATTATTGGAACTATTGCCCCAATTAGACTTAGAGCTGCAGGGCAAGGCGAATGCAACCTCTTCTGCTATTGACCTCTGGAATGAATATAGAAAGACAGATGAGAATGGGAATCGCTCGACATATTGGACACCCAAAGATGAGAATCGGTTATCAGACTACATTGAGCGGTATCTGAAGAGGGTGCTTGAGGGAACAAATATTTTCGTCGGCCGTGAAAATCAAGTGGAGCGTGGGCAATTTACAGACATCCATATTGAAACACACCCTTTGCAAGCTAATGACCAATTCGGTCAGCCGCTTAAAGTTATCATTGAGGTTAAAGGGTGTTGGCACCGTGAACTAAAAACGGCTATGGAAGATCAATTAAAGAACCGATACTTACAAGAAAACGGCTTGTATTATGGAATTTATCTAGTTGGCTGGTTTATGTGTGACAAGTGGAGCCGTGATGATGATGAGAGTCGCTGGAATGCAAGTTCGAGAGTCAATGACTTAGAAACTGATCTAAAAGAACAGGCTAAACGGCTTTCAGTTGACGGTTATTCAATCTGCCCTTTGATTATCAACGCTAGTTTGTAGTCTGCGCGAGCAGTATGCTTCATAAAATCTGTTGATAAACTGTTTCGTCTCCTTCACTCATAGAACAGATCAAGAGTATAATGTCATGAAACCAAATTTTGGAATTGGCTGTGATTCTAGATAGACTCACAGCCATGTTCGCAAACGGCTAACTGCTATAAATGCCGAGCCGCCGCAGGAGGCGAGGCCTTTGTACCACAAATTTTTTACCCAATTTGTTTCTCAAATTGCAACATCGGCGGGTGGTCTTGACAGCCCTTGAACCGAACGCCCAATTACTTCTCACTTCTCACTTCTCACTTGACAGGCGACCCCAACCCACTCGCCAACCCCACCGCCCACAACACCCCCTTCACCGCCAAATCCTGCCCTGCTTGCGCCATCTCGGCCGCAGGCGGCTGTAAATCATTCGCCAACCACCACGCATACAAGCCAATTTGTGCCCCGGCCAAATAATGGGCGATTAGCTCGGCGGGCATGCGGGGGGTGGTCGTGCTGGCGAGGGGATGCAACACCTGTTCCTGCATCACTTCGGCCAGCATCTGGCGCAGAAAAGCGACAAAGGCAGGTGAGCCTTGTGGCCCGAGCATGGCCCGATAAAAGTCGGCGTACTGGGCGACGTGCTCCCAGTCGGCCGTGTTGTTCATTTCGACGGGAGCCACGGCCGTGCGCAACGCCTCGTACACATCCCCAAACCCATTAAACAACAAATCATCTTTGCTCTGAAAATGCCTGTAAAACGTGGTGCGCCCCACACCCGCACGCGCCACGATTTGCTGGATAGTCAACCCCTCATACCCATACTCGACCACCAGTTCGGCCAACGCTTGGCGCAAGGCGTGGCGGGTACGTGCGGTGCGTTGGTCAGCCATTTTATGAGCCGTCATTTATCTTCTTCCCCAGTTATGTGACATTTTTCGCCAATCTGTTTCACAACGGTTGGCGATGCTTCCCTCCACGGTCAGGATTCGGCATTATACAGTCGAAGCAACCATTATCACTAATACGGAGGTAACACCGAAACCATGTCTACCACAACGGACAAAGCCAATTACTGGCACACCTATTTTGATGCCGAAACGATTGCCCGCGCCGAAAGCATGCGCACCACTTATCAGGTTCCCTCGACAGGCGTGAAGCTACATGTTGACGCTTACGAACAAGCTTCGCCCGACGCGCCGACCATCATTTTTAATCATGGCGGCGGGGGGTATTCCCGCCTGTTTGTACCGCTCGCCCTCAGCCTATATGCGCAGGGGTACACCGTTTATTTGCCTGACCAATATGGTCAGGGCTTGTCGGAAGGCTCTTGGCGAGAGCTAGACATCGGGCGGTTTGTGCAAAATTTGGTTGATGTGGCGCAGTGGGTGCGTCAACGTCAGACAGGGATGTTGTTTTTGGCGGGGGGGAGTTTGGGGGGTAGCTTGACCTATTATGCGGGTGCGGCGGGCGCACCTGTGGATGGGCTGATTTGCCATAATTTGTATGAGTTTGGCCGGGCTGAGGATGCGCTGGCGGTGTCCCGTTTTGCATGGACCACGGCCGTGCCTTATGCCCAATCTCTCATCGCTTCTATCACCAAACTAAGTGGCAGGCTATTGCCCAACCTACCCATCCCCTATCGCTTGCTCGGCCACTTTGACAAAATGGTAGATGCTCGCTCCCCCGATTTTTATGCCCAATGGTCAGCCGACCCCGTCCCCCTCAAGTGGATAACGCTCGGTTACATGCGCAGTTTGTTTGTCACGCCAGCAGATGTGCCCTATGAGCGCAACAGTTTGCCCATTCTGGTTATTAACCCGACCAAGGACGAAATGGTAGACCCGGCCGTGACTCAGCGCAACTATGAACGGCTCAGTGGGCCGAAGCATTATGTGGAATTGCCCTACGGCCATTGGGCGGTCAGCCCTGATTTTGTGGCGGCTTGGGTGCAGGAGGTGGATAAGTGGTGTCGGGCACAATAGCCAGAAGGGCAACTTTTGGGAAAAGTTGCCCTTCTGACGTTCTCGTTATGCTTGGACGGTTATCTCACATTTTCCCCCTATCATACGGCGAAAGTATCAACACGGCCGTGTCCCTGTCGTCGCCAGAAATAAACCACAAGCAAGGCCAACCCGAGGAAAATCAGAAGCCATTCATGCGGCTCGGGCACACCCGTCACGGTAAGCTGTTCCCCCGCCGTTTCCCCTACCGCTTCGTATTCCCGGGCAAAGCGGTCATCCCCTTGGGAAAGTTCATCCAGAAGCTGTTGCTGGCGCGTGTTAATCAGCACAATCATGCTGGAGTAGGGGGTGACGATGCTGTGCTGGACAGCCATCTCGTGGAGCATATCGAGCGTGGCGAGTTGGCTCAGGTCGCCCTGATTGGCGGCCATTTCATGCAGAATGAGCTGGCGGGCGGCGAGGGCCACGAACGGGGAATCCGGTTCATGGTTAATCTGGGCAATGTGGTTGAGTTGCGCCAGTTGCGCGTCCGCTTGGGCGGGGGAGAGCAGTTGCCATGTATAGCCGTCGAGCAGGTCACCGCTGGGAACCGCCCAGCGTTGCAGGGCTTCGGTGATAGACACGGCCGTGCCCCCACCACTGCCCTGAATCACCTCCAGCGTGCCGTCATCATACCCCAGCGACAGCCCCCCCAAATGCACCATCCAGACGGGCGCGGTGGGCATGGGAATCGCCTCGGGCGCGTCCGATAGCAGTTTGTAGCCACTGCTATCGGTCAGCACCAAAATCAGGTCATACGCCTCTTGTCCGGCCAACTCATGGAATTGGGTCAGCAGTTGCGCCGCGTTTTGGCCGCCGAAGAAGAATAAATCAGCGTCGTCGAGTTGGCTGAAAGGCTTGCGGGCTGGCTCTTCGCCGCGCAGGGAGGAGGCGGTCAAAATCACGTCCACGGCCGTGTTTGACCCCATCAACGAGCGCAACGCCTCCAGTTCGGTTTGCACGTCCTCTTGGATCGCCGCCATGCTGTAGGAGCGGTCTAACACAAGGGCGATGCGTCTGCCCGTGGGAATCGCGGGTAAATTTTGCATGGGCGCGGCGAGCATCACCCGTCCATCGGGCAGAGCCACGCGGTGGGCTTGTCGTTCGACGGCAAAGGTGGCGGGCACGGCCGTGGGCAACCACGTTTCATCTTCAAAGCCTACTGGCCAGACGCGCCCATTCAGTTGGCGCACCGTCTCGTTTGTCCAAAAAACGTTGCGCTTTTCCGCCAGCGCGGGCAGAGGCCACCGCCCTTGCGCATCCGCCAGCGTGCGATAGGTGAGCCAGAGGTGGAGTGGTGGGGCGGGCAACAGGTTAGAACGGCCAGAATTGCTATCCCAATCCCATTGGCGCGGCTCGATGGGGAAGACGCGCAGGCGATATTGGCGGGGGCCAATTTGCTCCAGCAGGGCGGGGTCTACGTTGCGCTGGACTTCGTTGCGATAGGTGGCTTGTGCCGCCCCGCGTGGCGCGACTTGGTAGACAAAGGCGTCGTTTTTGTCGGGGCTGTTGCCCAGCCAAACGCCTGTCAACGCCGCCGCTTCGGGCAAACTAAAGTAGTAGACAACCTCTTGTCGCTGGCTGGTTTGATTGGCGTAAACTTCGTATAGTTCAACGTCAGCCCAGTCGCCGTTCTCTTGGATGGCTATGTTTTGCTCCGCGAGCCAGATAGAGCGGTCATCAAGGGCTTGCAGGTCTGTGCGCACGCGCATCACGTCCCAACTATTGCCCACGGCCGTGAGTACCGCCTCGCGCTCCCCATCCACGATAGATTGGTCAAAATAATCTTCATACAGCTTGGCCGCTTGCCCTGGCTCCCGCCGCAGGGCACTATCCTGCCACGTGTTGCCCCATTGGTCACGCTCGGCGCGGCGCACGGGCTGATAGAGAAGCGGGGCGGCCAAACTTTCGTAAGCGGCTTGCACTTGCTCAGAAATTTGGGTGCCGCCGAGGCCAAACGCTTCATCATACAGTTGGCGAATGTGATCCACTTCCCCAGCCGCGCTGAAATAGCGATAGGGAGCCAGATACGCATTGAGCAGGCCAGCGCGTAGCTGTGGCTCCTGGGCGAGCAGGGCGCGGGCTTGGGTCGGATTGGCCGGGGGCGTTTGCAGTTGGGCGAAGGCTTGTTGTTGGGGATGGCGATTGGTCAGCGGGAGCAGGATGAGGGGCAGGAGCAGGGCCACGGTCGTGAACCCCATCGCCCAGCCTGTACTCGTTTTGACCCGCATCGTTTGCCACGCTTGCCCCCATGCGCGCAGATAAATCACGGGCACGGCCAGCGGCATGAGCACCAAAAGAGAGGCGGTAAAGGTCAGATTGATGAAGAGCAAAATGGTGAAAGGAATCCAGCGCCATTCCCCGTAGCTGAGGGAGCGGAACATATCGCCCACCATGTCGGGCAAGTTGCTGAAGAACATCGCCCCAAGGGGCACGACGTAGAAGGCGAGCCAGATACTGGCGTAGAGGCCAATAAAAAGCAAAAGGGTGAGGCCAACCAAGCGCACGGCCGTGAGCCAGCGCGGTCGTTTATCAATGTATTTGTCCAGCAGTTGCCACAGCAGGGTTAGCAATCCAAAACTGGTCAGCGCCAGCACAACCGTTGTCATGGGGGTCAATTCCCGCACGATAAAGATGCGCACGACCAGCATGGTCATCAGCGGGGCTTCGAGACCGTAGCCAAGGGCGAATAGTTTGCCCGGCTCGTGGCGCAAATAAACGCCGAGGGCGGTCATGGTCAGGGGAATAGCGGTCAGGAGCAGGGCGTAAAGCAGGAAGCTGGTGGGAATGTCGCCCCCTTCCACGGCCGTGAACAAATCGGGCAACAGGGTGGGCGCGAAGCCCAAGAGCATGAAGGCCACAAAGAGGGCGTTCCATGTCCAAAACAAAATATGTGCCCAAATATCCCTGTTAAAAAGTAGATGACGTAAGGTTGAGAATTTGGATTTTTTCATGATGTTCTCCGTTTCAGTGCGGAATGGTAAATGGTAAATTATCAACGGTGAATGGTAAATGAACGCCTCGGTTCACCATTCACCATTTACCATTTACAATTCACCATTATTCAATCGTTGTGCCCACGGCCGTGTGCAGGGCGTGATAAAGTTCTTCGGTGTCGGGATGGTGGGCGGGCAGATGGGAATCAAACAAGATGGAAACGAGCACCCACGGCTCCCGCTGGAGCTGAGCATCGGCCCAGATGCGGGTGGCGTAATCGTCGGTCGTTTGCGTAGCAGATTGGAACCAGTAAGCGGCACTGACGCGAGGGGCGTCGGCCGTGTCGCCCAGCAGGACGTAGCGCAGGGGAAAATCGGGCGTGACCAGATGGGGGCGGCTGTCGTGCAGGGTGAGGCCGTACACCTCGAAACAGCGTTCGGGGCGATGGTGCGCCCGCCACGTGTGGCTGGTGATGAGAATCATGCTCCCCGTATGGCCGCGCCAGTTGAACCGATACCGCACGGCCGTGTCCGCCCCATCTTTTTCCAGCCAAGCCTGTTCATCCGGCTTGAGCGGCTCGGGCGTCAATTGGAGTTCGAGGGGCAGGGTGAGGGGCACGGCCGTGCCCGTTAAGCCCGTGACGGGTCGCGCCGTGTAGAGCAGGCCAAACGCCAGCAGAGCCAGCAAAAGCGCGGGGCGCAACCAGCGCGGCGCGAGGGTTGGCGTCGTGGCGGGCAGGGCAGGGGCATGGCTAATAAAGGGGACAAAGTAGCGCAGGAGCAGGAGCGTCCCGCCGCAGGCCAGCACAAAGCCCAGCACGCCCAGCGGCACGTGGAGCATCTCGGCCAGCAGTCGCCATTGGGCGACTTCGCCGACGAGGACTAATATCGCCACGCGCAGGAAGTTGGTCAGGAAGAGGAGCAGGAGGAGGAACACGGCCGTGAGGAGCCATTTTAACCCCAGCCGCTTTTGCTCCAGCCAAGTGGCCGCCAGCAAAAAGAGCAGGCCCGTCCACAAGCTCTGCACGCCGCTACAGGGTAAATCAATTTTGGAAACCCCGTTTTCAAAAACGAGAATCGTATCCACCCCCACCGAGCCAATGCCCATGAGGTGCAGTCCATCCCGCACGAGCGCGGCCGTGGCCAGGCGCATCGGGTAGCCTACAAAGGTTTGCAGATGGGTGCCGAAGGGCAACGCGCCGATGAGCAACAGGGCGGCGGGCAGGCCGTGCCGCCATTTTTCAGCGGGAAGCCAGAGGCCAGCCAAGCCGTAACTGCCCAGTCCAAAGAGCAGGGCGGAGAGCATGTTAATGTCTAAATACCGTTCGGTTAGGAGGAAGGCCACGGCCGTGGACAACACCAAAAGCAGGGGCACAGGCCGCCAGCGCAGGGGCGCGTCCAGCCGAGGGCGGAGCCGCTGTTGGTAAATTTGCCAGCCCAGCAAAAGCAAAATTCCTAGCAAAACAAGCTGATTGGTGCGAAAATCCTCTTGGGTCAGAATCAGGCGGAAGTAAGCCAGCACAGGCTGGAACAGCCACAGCCAGAGAGTAATTAGAAGCAGGTTGGCGATGACAGACTGCCCTGCAAAGCGATTGGCTGGCTTGTTCAAGGACGGGGCAACGTGATTTCGATTCATCATGTCTGTAGCGTAGCGTAGGCAAGCTGGACGTGCCTGACGCTCAATCTACGGTTACGCAATGGGCGTCCTGAAAAAAGAGACGAAGTAAGAATTATGAATGACGAAAGGAGCTTTTTTGGGTCTTTGGGTATTCAGGGGGTTGACACATTTTGTAGGGGCACACCCATGTGTGTGCCCAGAGAGGGCAGGACACAGGCCTGCCCCTACCCCACGAAATCCCAAAGAACCGCTTTTTTTTCTCTCACCACTCTGTTGCTCGCTGATTGTCATTTTATGGCAACGTTATGTGATGCTTGCACCTAGACAAGCAAATCACTCTGCCCTATGATGCAAGTTACGCCCAACTGCGCGGCCATGAGGTGCATTTCCTTATTATTTTGGCAAGTGCATGCGGCTCTTTGGCAATTCATGGGTTCAATTAGTGATTGTTTGGGCTAGACAGGCCACGTCCAGAGAAAAACCACGTGACACATGACACGTGAAACATGACACTACTAAAAACCCCACGAAATCCGAAAGACCCGTATATGCTTACCTGTTTTGTTTCTCTAATCAAGAGGTAAACCAATGCTATTTTCGAGAAAGATTGTGTCCTTGTTGTTTGTATTATTGCTGTTGACCATGGGCTTGGTCGCCTGTGGGGGTTCAGAGCCAGAGCCAGAACCGACACCAGAGCCAACGGCCGTGCCAGCCACGAATACGCCGGAGCCAACGAATACCCCAGAGCCAACAGCAGAACCAACGGCCGAACCTGTAGCCGCATCCGTTTCGACCGCTGGTTTTGTCACCTATGACGATGAATTTCAGGGCTTTACCCTGAGCCATCCAAGGGGTTGGGTAGCAACCAACTTTTTCATCACTATTTTGGCCTCGAGCGAAGCTCTCAGCGAAGCGATGATGTCGGGTGAAGAGCCAGACACCATTGACGGGGCGTTGATGCTGATTATCGCCGGCAATGCCGAGGAATTTGGGGGGAATGACCCCGAAGCGATGATGGACGAAGCGTTGGCTGAATTTGATTTGGCCGAAGAGGATTCGCTCGAGATTTTAGCCGGCCCCATGACTACCACTGAGGGCGATCAAACCACGGTCATGCTGGTGGCGCAAGGGGAATCAGAAGGGCAAGCGTTGGTGGTTCTGTATGCGGTTGTCGCCAATGAAACGTTTGGCCGTTCAGCGATACTGGTGGGAATCACTGACCCGAGCTTGCAGGATGAATATGTGCCCATTATGGAAGCGATTGTGGGCACTATCGCCATTGGGGAAGGGGGTAGTTTAGATGAGTTGGGTGACTTCGGCGGGGAGTTTGGTGCTCCAGAAATAGATTTGTCCACGGCCGTGTTAACCCCCCTTGCCTTAGACGAACCCCTTGAAGGCGAAGTCACCTCGGCTGATTACGTTTATTTTGCCTTTGAAGGCGACCCCGCCCAAAGCTATGACATTGTAGTCGCCCCTACAGGACAGATACCAACAGATTTGGTCCTAAACTTGGTAAACGAAGCTGGCGAGGCACTCCTCGATTTTGAAGTAGACAGCACCATTACCAGTCCTGAAACAATCCTAGATTTTCAGCCCAGCGAAGCAGGTTTGATTGTGGTGGCGGTGCGGGGCTATTTGGGTGAAACAGGGCCATTTGAAATCAGCCTGCTCGAGGGTGGTACGTATGAGCCAGATGATTCGGTTGACTCTTCATTTGACTTTGGCTCCCTTGATTTGACCGATGCGGAACTGGTTTCACTGGCTGTAGACGCCCTAGCTGAGGGAGAGTTGGCGACCAACGAACAGGCATTTTTCATCGTCACGGCTGACCCAGAGCTAACCTATGATGTGATTGCCACGGCCGTGGATGATATTGACCTCACTCTTAATGTGGTGGACGAAGCCGGCAACTCATTGGTCGGCGGCACAATCGACAACACCTTCTCGGGCCAAACCGAGCGGGCGCGTGGCTTCCAGCCCCCCGCTACGGGCACGTTTGTGGTCGTGGTCAGCGGGTATGCAGGTGGTGCTGGCTCATTTACGGTCAGCGTAAGCGAAGCAGGCACGGCCGTGTCTCGTCTTACCGAGCCGGGGAGCGAACTGGTTGCTATGGACGAAGTAGAGTCAGATGGGTGGATGACCTTCCGCTTTTCTGCACTAGAAGGATCAGAAATCACGGCCGTGGTCACGCCTATTGGTAGTTTTGACCTTGTGGTCAGCATCTATGACCTCGACGGCAATTTACTTGCAGAAGTTGATGACACTTTGGGCGAAGAGGTCATCAACTTCATTGCACCTGCCCAAGCCGTGTATGATTTGGAAGTGAGCGGCTACTTGGGTGCGGCGGGCGAATTCGAGATTAGCTTTGTGGCCTCGCCCGGTGTGGTTATAGAGCTTTATGATGGGGATGTGCTGTTTGGCTGGTTTGACGAAAGCGGCGTTAGTGACCATTTCTTGGATTTGGTCGAAGGGCAAACGGTTTTGTTCACGGCCGTGCCCGATGAAAACCTCGACCTTGTGTTAGAAATCCAAGACGCAGACGAGCAGGCTCTGTTGACCGTCAATGACGGCTTGGCCGGTGAAGAAGAAACCCTCAGCTTCACCGCTCCCGCCGATGGCATTTATTTCATCAACCTTACCAGTCTTACTGGTGGCGAGGATACCCGTTTCACCCTAACGGTGACGTTTGAATAGAGACAGAAGTTCAACTTTTTGAAAAAGTTGAACTTCTTCATGCCCCGACACTGCTCTAGTGTCGGGGCACTGTTTTAGCCACCCTTCACCCTCACCCCTGATTTCCCCTCCCAAAAAACATGAATAGACGCGAATTTTTACAAACCATGGCTTTATCCATCGCGGGCATGGTCGCCACAGGCTGTGGTCTTGTGCCCTCCGAATCGGGCGAAGATGCGACCCGCTTAGACTTAGAAACGATTGGCGAAGTCCTCATTATTGGCGCGGGCGTGGCGGGTCTAGCGGCCGCGCAAACATTGGTGCAGGCGGGCGTGAACGTGCGCGTGCTGGAAGGGCGCGACCGGCTAGGTGGCCGCCTGTGGACGAGTCGCGCTTGGGCAGATGTGCCGCTAGATATGGGCGCGTCGTGGATTCATGGCGTGCGGGGCAACCCTATCACGGCCGTGGCCGAAGAAGCAGGCCTTATTACCAGCCCTACCGATGTGGGCAAAGCCATCACCTACCACACCGACGGCCAACCCCTCACCCGCCAGCAGGAGCGGGAGCTAGCCGAACTGCAAGAAGCCATGGCGGAGATTCTGGCCGAAGCGCAAGATGAAGACCCCGATTATCCCCTGCAGGCCATCATTGATTGGGCGGTCGCGGAGTACGACCTGTCGAACGAAGAGCGTCGCTGGCTAGATTTTTCGGTCAACTCGCTCATCGAGCATGAGTACGCGGGTAGCTCGACTGAGTTATCCACCCATTGGTTTGATGATGGGGAGGAATTTTGGGGGGAGGATGTGCTTTTTCCACAAGGGTATGACCAGATTGCTACTTTTTTAGCGCGGGGCGTATCGGTGGAGTTAGGGCAGATTGTGCAGGAGATACGCTGGGAGCAGGGGCGAGTGGTAGTAACGAGTGACACGGCCGTGTACGAAGCAGATGCGGCCATTATCACCTTGCCCCTCGGCGTCCTCCAAGCTGGTTCCGTCCGCTTTAGCCCCAGCCTGCCCCACGCCAAGCAAGAAGCGATAGCTGGACTGGGCATGGGTCTGCTCAACAAATGCTACCTGCGTTTTCCCACCCGCTTTTGGCCTAGCGGCTACGATTGGCTCCAATACATCCCCCCGCGCAAAGGGGAATGGGCCGAATGGGTCAGCCTGGCGGATGCGCTCGGCGAGCCGATTTTGTTGGGCTTCAACGCGGCTGATTTCGGGCGGCAAATCGAAGGGTGGACGGACGCGCAAATCGTGGGGAGCGGCATGGGCACTTTGCGCCATATTTTTGGGGCCAACATCCCCGACCCCCTTGATTATCAAATCACGCGCTGGGCGTCTGACCCGTTCGCGGGTGGCTCCTATTCGTTTAACGCCTTTGGTTCGACGCCCGCGATGCGGGATACGTTGGCGGCGGCTATCAATCGGACGCTGTTTTGGGCGGGTGAAGCAACCAGCCGCGCCTATCCCGGCACGGTGCATGGGGCGTATTTATCAGGCGTAGCGGCGGCGGAGCGGCTGTTGGGTTTATGATCAGCCTAAACACGGCCGTGTGCCCGTACCTAACCAATCCGTCGCGCCAAATAAGCTTGTGACAACTCCTGCTGGGGCTGGTCGAAAAAGGGCGCGGCCGCTCCCGCTTCCACCAATTCTCCCAACCACATAAAAGCCACATAGTCAGCCAAACGGCGAGCTTGGTCAATGTCATGCGTGACCATGATCACGGTGTACTTCTCTTTCAAGTTTTTTAATAACGCTTCGATACCCCGCGCCGAAATGGGGTCGAGGGAGGCGGTGGATTCGTCGCAAAGCAAAATTTCTGGCTCGACGGCGAGGGAACGCGCTAGGCAAAGCCGCTGTTGTTGACCCACGGAAAGGCTGGTCGCGGGCGTGTGGAGTCGTTCTTGCACTTCGTCCCAGAGGCCAACAGCTTCGAGGCGGCTTTGCACGAGGCCATCTAGGTTTTGGGCACGGCCGTGGATACGTGGCCCATACGCCACATTTTCATAAATCGACAGCGGCAGAGGAAACGGTTTCTGAGCCAGCAACCCAATGCGCGTCCGCATCTCCGTCACGTCTACCCCCGCGCCGTAAATATCCACCTCATCCAACAGCACTTGCCCCGTAATGCGCACCTTCTCATTCAAATCCAGCAGGCGGTTCAGGCTTTTGAGCAGGGTGGATTTACCACAGCCAGACGGCCCAATAATGGCCGTGATTTGGTGGATAGGGATGTCTAAGTTGATGTCCTTCAACGCCTGCGTTTTGCCATACCAGACATTGAGATCACGAATAGATAGGGAAGCTGAAGACATGAGAACTCCTTGGAAATTAGCGAATGACGTTACGGCCTAAGCGGTTTAGCGACAGGTGCGCCAAGAGGCTAATCGTCAAAATCATCACGGTCAGAATCAGGGCAGAGGCGTAGGCGCGGGCTTGTACCTCGGGAAAGGGTGTGCCCAGTTGGAAAAAGATAGCCAACGGCAAAGAGGCGACTGGCTCCAAAAGGGAGCGGGGCATATCGTTGGTGTAGCCAGCGGTGAACAGCACCGCCGCGGCGTCCCCAATGGCCCGACCAAAAGCGAGCAACACGGCCGTGAGCAAGCCCGGCACCGTCTGCCGCAACAAAATCCCCAAGAACTCCAGCCGCGTTGCCCCGAGGGCAAACGTCGTCTCCCGCAATTGGGGCGGAGCCATGCTAACCACCTCGTCAAACGTGCGCGCCAAAATGGGCAAAATCACGAGAGCCAAAGCAATAATACCCGCCAGCAGAGAAGCGCGTAACCCCAAGAAAATCATCAGGGCAAAGGCAAACGCCCCATAAACAATGCTGGGAATGCCCCACATAATGTCTAAAGTGAGGCGTACTAGGCTAGCTCGATGGCCGTTGCCCATGTAGCCATGCAGATAAAGCACGACGGGCACGGCCAAAAAGGTAGCCACAATGGTCGCCCCTGTAGCGAGGTAAAAGGAGCCAACGATGGCATTCAGTACGCCGCCACCGCCCCCGAGATAAAAGGAGGCTTCGGGTGATTGGGAAATCATTTCCCAACTCATGGCTCCCATGCCGCGCCAAAAAATAACGGCGAGGATGAGGGCTAACACGGCCGTGGCTGTCCCCAACGCCCCCCGCATCAACCACAGAAAAAACAGTTCTTCTAATTTGCGTCGCCGACTCATGCGTTTATCTCCTTACGCGCCCTGCTGAATGCGCACAATCACCAGCCGCGCCATCACGTTAAAGACCAAGACCACCGCCAACAGCAACAAAGCCGCCCCCATCAGCGCCGATTCATAGAGTGGCACAGACATCATTTCGCCATAATTATTGGCAATAAGCGCGGGCAGGGAGTAGGCCGCATCAAACAGCGAGCTGGGTATACGCACCGTGTTGCCAATAAGCATCATGACCGCCAGCGTTTCACCAAAGGCGCGGGAGAGGCCCAGCACCACGGCCGCGAAAATACCGCCTAGCGCGTGCCGCCGCACAATCAGCTTGGTCGCTTCCCAACGGGTTGCGCCCAAACAAAGCGCGGCTTCCCGCATCTCGTTGGGCGTAGTGCGCATCACTTCCTCAGTCACGGCCACCACGAGCGGAAAAACCATGACCCCCAGCACAAAACCAGCGGCGAGCAAGCCATAGCCGCTAGGATTGGTTTGGCGGAAAAAGGGTAGGGCTTGTCCCAACGTTTGGTCTGACCACGGGCCGATGTGGTTGCGCACCAGCGGTACAATAAATAACACGCCCCACAGCCCATAAACCACGGAAGGAATACCTACCAGCAAATCAAGGAGGGGTTTGAAGACGTTTCGTGCCCGGGTGGTCATGTACTCGGCCAGATAAATACCGCTGAGAATGGCGGGCAGAACGGCAAAAGCGACGGCCACAAGGGTAACGGCAACGCTACCCACAATGAAGGTCGCAAACCCAAATTCCCCCCGCATAGGATGCCATGAGGTGGTGGTGAGCATCTCGCCGAGGGGATAGGCACTGAGCAGAGGCCATGTGCGATAGAGTAGAGCCACGCCGATGATAAAGCTCAAGGAGCAGACCACGGCCGTGAGCAACCCCATGCTCGTTTTAGCCACCTTTTCTTTGACCAGACGGCTGAGGCTAATTTTGCGCGGAATATCCTGGCTCGGAGAGCGTGTGGCCGTTTTTAAGACGGGCATGGGGATGATGTCGCGCTTTTCAATTTCCATCGTAACACCTCCAGAAAGAACGCCAGATAAGCTATAGCGTAAGCGTTCAGCGTCTCAGCCAGTCAGCATTTCAGCCGCCAGCTTCGTCGTGGCCTGCGGCCACGACTCGATCAAGAGAGGGTATTTTGTTGGTTTGG
>JBGTIZ010000078.1:0-12394 GCA_041745395.1 Promineifilaceae bacterium (SeqCode)
TCCTGTGGTGAAACTCGCGAAGCCGTTTTTTCTGCCCATGAGAAAGCGAATTTGGCGCGAATTTCCCGCCGTTAAGCTGGTCATTGGACGATGATGACTGGTGATACGAGTCAGTTTCACCACACCAAAGCTCAGAGAGCCCCAAAATATAGGGAGCGCGTCCTCCCCCGGCACTTTTTATCCAGAGTGATTAGTGAACACCCGCTTAGTGCCGGGGGTTTCACCACGGATTTTTGAGAAGATACCCACCGAGCTTCAAATCAAAATCATACGCTTGAACCGACTCTTGCCCTAGGCACCCAGCAAGTGCCTCCAGCAATTCTTCCGCTGTCTGGCTGTGCGCAGGCAAAACAGGAATCTCTGCCTCACCCAACTTAAGCGTTACTTTCAGCATTCGTGCGCACCCAGCTAAATCCTTTTGGGCGAAGGTCAGCCATTCATGCGTTATAGGCTTCATATAAGACCTGCCCTCTTTCTAAAAGCTCTCGAGAAAACATGCTCCCCATCTCATTAAATTTTTTGTACATGGGCCTCGTGTGGACAATTAGATCAATGGACACGTGCTTGTTTAGCTCTTGCAAAACATTTCTCACGAAAAGTTTGTTGTCCATGTTTTCCTGAAAGTTCTGTGGCATCGTTTCGCTGTTCAACACAACCAGTAAATCTATATCGCTATCCTCATTAGGAACCCCATAGGCACAAGAACCAAAAAGGATAATTTTGTAGGGTTGAATCGTTTTTAATTTTTCGATGATGAGGGGCAGGTATTTATTTTCTGCGGTATCCATAATGCAGTTCTCTCGTCTCATCTTGGTTGGTTAAAGCAACGGCGGCTAATTTATCACCGTGCGGCGTCGTTTAAGTGAACCCCTTGCCCACCCTCACTATTGCGGCCAATCAGTACGTTGGTAGTAACGGTACACCATACTCGATACGCCTGTGACATTACGGGACATACGTTGTTAATACGGGAGTTGAACCCACGTGGTCCCTCACGTTTCCAGGTGCCAGCGTAACCCGCTGGAAGGGGTTTGTACTCGCCTTGGTCGCTATAGTTACCTGCCACTTTCTACGCCAGTAACTCTGTTTTCCAATTTGCTTCTTGTATCAGCGTGTCTAGCTGACGATGTTCTTGAGCAATGTCATCCGCTTGTTTCTGAATGGCGGCGACATCAATGGTACTGCGGAATTTGACTTCGGATTTGGTGTAACGGTCTTGGGTAACAGTGGCGGCCTGCGCCAGACTAGTATAGATGTTGTGCCGTATGCGGAGGACATCACGGTGGGCGATGGCATCGGCGATGGTCATTTCATCTTGCAAGGGGGTGGCGGAATTGGTCTTGTTTATCTGTTGAATCAGCCGTGTTAATTCTTGGGCCAGCCGTTCCATTTCCGCCAGCAGAGTGATTGGATTTTCGGCGGGTTCATCCCCTTCTTGTGTTTTGGCGTTACGCAGGAGCCGATTTTTTAACTGCTCGATTCGCTTCTGCTGGTCAGCCCGCAAAATAAGTGCTTCTGCTAATCTCATATGCTCACCTCGTTATTGTCTGTTATAGGTAGGCTGATATTGGGCTAGGGGGTTGGCTTTGTGGAGGGCGCGTAACACGGCCGTGAGCCTGCCTTATTCATTATTCACCGAACTCCTGTAGAATGCGATAATAAAACAACTCATCCAGCCACATCCCCGCTTCAATAAGCCGATCTAGCTCACGTCTTATGGAACTAAGCAAGCCTCTTTCCCGCGCTTCAATTAACACGCCGATGGTTCCTGTTACCACTAATGACTTCTGGCGGGCAATTCGTCGCCCTTCCTGATCATCAAGGATAACAAGCGCGGCCTGTAATTGAACCGCCAGCGCGATTGCTTCCTGCTCGCCACGACCCAAGTCAGGCGATACTTGACTTAAACTCTGCGGAAGAGCCTTTTGGGGGCGTAAAACGCCAGCCTCAATCAACTGCTCTATCTGCTTCGTTTCAGGACTGGGTTTCTCCAAGAGTTCGGCCCAAACCGCTTTGGGTAACACAACTTGGTTATAGAGATGCGCCAGCAGGTCGAGCTGACCAATCTTAGCCAGCAAGATCAGGGGGCTGGTGTTGACAACAACAATCACGCTGTTTGCGCGGCGCGCAAACGCGCCTCCCTCATCTCTTGTTCAAGATCTGCCAATGAATAATTAAAAGCAGAGATTCGGTATTGGCCTAACGCTTCTAAAAATTCCAAACGATTTACACCCGCCAACCCAGCGGCGCGACCAGAGGAGATATGACCAAGTTCATACATACGTGCGGCAACCAAGAGCTTGATTTGGCGTTCGAACGCTCCGGGGCTTTGCCCCATAGCGGCTGGCAGATCATCTGGATATGGTATCTCTAAGACTCGCATCATAACTAAACCAACTCCTTTACTTGTAAGCGTTCATCAAGCGGCGTTGGCCGAGCTTGTTGGGTGAGTTTGTCTATTCGTTGAAGCTGTTGACTAATGGTCTCATCCATTTCTTCCCAGTGATCCCAATAATAGGCTAAGGCGGAATAGATTTGTCCCAGAGTCAGGTAAGGGTGTTGAAATTTCAATTCTTCAGGACTCCATCCATATGCTTTATGATCTAGGACAAGCTCGAGAACTTTGAGTTTGGTTCCCGCTATAATAGGTTGACCTTTTTGATTTATGTCAATGTGCTTGTATTTTGTCTGTATAGGCATTTTTCATCTCGGATCCTGCATGCGCACAGGTTCTTTTTACTCATACCCATTGAACAGGGTGTCGTCTGTATATATATATATACGCCGCCATTAGGCTAGAGGCAGGTTGGCTTTTAGCCCTTCGTGGAGGGCGAGCAACAGTCAAACCTACTCATGTTGACGATCCTCAACAATGGTTTGTGAAAGAGGCTCTCCTTTAACCCGAATCGGCGTAAATAATGGTAGTGACTCGCTCTTCAAGCGGGGTTTACTTAATAACCCAGCCTCTATAAGTCGGCGTTGATATTGCGCCTCTTTGTCATCGCTTTCCTGCCATACCATCAATTGCACTGGCGTATTCGGCGGGAGAAATAAATCTTCCAAGAGCGTTATCTTTTTCCCGTCATAAATTCCCTTAACCTGCAACATATTCGCCTACCTTCACAGTGGCAATCCCCAAGGTCTCAGTAAAAGCTTCGGGATCATCAGATATGGTGAGGACCATATTGCCTTTGTTGTCAAATTTGACCCATTCACCAAATAATTCGACCATATGGGCTTCGCCATCTGCTAGTAATTCTACAACCGCGCCTACTGTTCCAACAGGGGCCACGGCCCCTTCATTTAGAGGCATGGCTTCACGTATTATTACCGAATCAAATAGCTGTAACTTGGTCATCATTCTCCAAGGGGAATTCAAAATAGTTGAGCATTTTATACGGCTGTCTGTTGATACCATTCCCAGAACGCCGTTACCCCTTCCTCCACCGATACCGTCGGGTTATACCCCAACAACTGCTTGGCTTTGGTCGTGTCCGAATAGGTGCGGATGACGTCGGCCGATATTTTCGGTTGGTGGATGAAATTGCCCTTTTGCCCCGCCAATTTTTCCAGCATGCCGACAAAATCCTTGAGCAACGTCGGTTCCCCACGGCCGAGGTTCACAACTTCATACCCCAACGGTTTGTCCAACGCCAGCACCACCCCATCCGTAATATCCTCGACATACGTCCAGTCGCGCCACATCTCCCCCCCTTCATAGAGCGGGATTTCAATGCCTTTGGTGATGCTATCAGCCACGAGGTAGGCCATCATGTCGGGGCGACCGTTCGGGCCATAGACGGTGAAAAAACGCACGGCCGTGAAATTCAGCCCATACAAATGATGATACGTAAAGCCCAACATCTCCGCCGCCCGCTTCGCCGCCGCATACGGCTGGAGCGGCCGGTCACACGCATCCGTCTCCACAAAGGGGATCTGCTTGGTATCCCCATACACTGAAGAGGTCGAGGCAAAGACAAAATTTTGCACCCCACTCAGCCGCGCCGCATCCATCAGATGCTGGGTCGCATTGTAATCCACTTCGACATATAGCTCAGGATATTTGACCGCGTTGCGCACCCCCGCCATCGCCGCCAGATGGGCCACGGCCTCAAATTGCTCTGCGGCAAACAGGTCAAGCAAATATTGGCGATTCCGAATGTCTTCCTCAATCATGCGGAAGTTATCGTACTGATTTAGCCGTGCTTCATTGGCCCGTTTTTTGGCGGGGTCATAGTAATCATTGAAGTTGTCTATGCCGACAACTTCATCGCCGCGCTTGGCTAATTTTTCGGCTAGGTTGCTACCGATGAACCCCGCCGCTCCAGTGACTAAAACTTTCATTCTATTTTATCCTTCCCTGCTGTAAAACGGTTTGTATAAGAGACTCAGCCAAATAAAACCCAGCATCCTCTTGTAGCACTTTAATAAGTTGGGCTAAGGTAAATGACAAACCACCTGCTTTTTGCGCTGTTAACAAGATACCCAAAATACCAGTAACGGATAATTCTAACGTTTTAGCGATACGTCTCGCTTCCCGTTCATCAAGCAGAATACGCTTCGCATTTGTCTCAATTGCTAAAACGATGGCTTCTGCTTCACCTCGGTCAAGGTCACGCGATAAACTTTCTTGGAATGGCTTGTTTTGTATCGGTTTGACCTGCAACCAACCAGCCTTAATTGCAATACGAATATCGTTTGACCCCGGTAAATCTTCATCCAATTTCAACTCTGTGTATACGGCCTCTGGTATCAACACCGTGCTAAATTGCTCAGGTAGTAGATGCAGATGGCCTATAATCGCTAAATTGAGAATCGGAGATGTATTACTCACCACGGGCATAAGCAAGGTCATCCTCTAATTCAGCCAAACCGTAATGACGTGGTATCTGTCGCTGGCCTAACGCACGGCCGAATTCATACTTGTTTAAGCCCGCCAGTTCTCGCGCTTTACCAAAAGAGAGGGCATCTTGGGCATAAAGAGCAACCGCCAACTCAATGAGCATTTCCTCGCGTAACCGCTTTTCAGGCAAGCGGATGGCCTGCGCCACCGAATCTGGAATTATCAAGGATAAGCTCATGACAAAATCACCTCACTAGATTCGCCATAATGCTGGCGTAAGGTTTCTGCTTGCTCCCATGCCCAAAAATCCGCTTCGACCTCATACGCATAACTATCCAGCCCTAAATCACCAGCTCCAAACTTTTCTACAAACTCAACAAAGATCATCCCCCATTTTGCTTCAAACTGATTGATTTGCTGTTGTTGTACCTCTTCTTGTTCTTGTCTGGTGAGCAAAGCCATTTTGCACTTCCTGTAGCATGATACACATATACGCAGATGTCGATGTGCCAATCAAACCCATCATAACAACATCAGAACCAAGATGCACTCACCCTCACCAACTCTTGACCAACCATAAGTACCAATACTTGATGAGGCAAAGCTTATCGAAGCCCACTCTTTTGCCTGCGACAGAGCTTCAAGCCACGTGCTTGTGGGTAAATACTTCACCACCGCGCACAAAACGCATGAAACTCCGCTAGCACATAGGCCAACATCTCATCCGTCAAGCCTGGGTACACCCCAATCCAGAAGCTCTGATTCATCACCACATCCGTGTTCTCCAGCGTGCCCACCAGTCGGTAATGCACATCGGCATAAGCCGGCTGGCGAATCAAGTTTCCCCCAAACAGCAGGCGCGTCGCAATTTTACGTTCTTCTAGGTGTTGGATAAGCGTGTGGCGGGTGAACGGCGCATCGGGGCGCACCGTCAGCAAAAAGCCAAACCAACTGGGGTCGCTGTGTGGCGTGGGTTCCGGCAACTGGAAAAAGTGGGCCAAATCAGCCAAGCCATCACGCAAAATGCGCCAGTTGCGCTTGCGGGCGGCGATAAAACTGGGCAGTTTTTTAAGCTGAGCCACCCCCACGGCCGCCTGCATGTCGGTCAGCTTCAGGTTGTAGCCAATGTGAGAGTAGGTGTATTTATGGTCATACCCAAAGGGCAACTCCCCCAACTGCCAGCCAAACCGCTTGCCACAAGTATTGTCCACGCCGGGCGCACACCAGCAGTCCCGTCCCCAATCTCGAAAAGATTCGACCAATTTTTTGAGGGCTGGTTTTTGGGTCAGCACACAGCCGCCCTCCCCCATGGTGATATGATGGGCGGGGTAAAAGCTAAGCGTGGCTAAATCCCCAAATGTGCCCGTGTAACGGCCGTGGTAAGTGGTGCCCAGCGCGTCACAATTATCCTCGATAACCCATAAATCATGCCGCCGCGCCACGTCCAGCACCGTGTCTAAGTCAAAGGGGTTGCCCAGCGTGTGCGCCACCATAATCGCTTTGGTGCGCGGCCCAATCGCTTCTTCCAGATGGGTGACGTCTATGTTGTGCGTCTTTAGGTCTACGTCTAAAAAGACGGGCACAAGCTGGTTGCTGATAATCGGATTAACCGTGGTGGGAAAACCAGCGGCGGCCGTTATCACTTCGTCGCCAGGGCGCAAGCGACGGTCGCCGAGCTTGGGGGAGGTTAGCACGGAGAGGGCGAGCAGATTGGCGGAGGAGCCAGAGTTGCACAGGCTGGCGTGGCGCACGTGCATGAATTGGCTTAGCTCGCGCTCGAACTGGTCGGCAAAGCGACCGGTGGTCAGCCAAAAATCTAGCCCTGAATCAACGAGCAGTTGCATATCTTCGGCATCGAACACGCGACCAGACACAGGCACGGCCGTGTCACCGGCCACAAACGGCTGGGGCGCAAAGGCGGCCTCATGATACTGCACCACCAACTCTAAAATTTGGGCACGAAGCCGCTCTGCATCCATAGCCTACTCTACTAACCCTTGCGACCGCATCAAGGCGATAACCTGATCGACAATCTCATCCGTCGTCTGCACATCTGTTTCCACCACCAGTTCCGGGTGGGCTGGTTCCTCATAAGGCGAAGAGATGCCCGTAAAGTTGGGAATTTCGCCGCGCAGGGCACGCGCATACAGCCCTTTCGGGTCGCGTCGCTTGCACACTTCGATGTCGCATTTGATAAAGACCTCGAAGAAGCGTCCTTCGTGAATGAGTTGGCGCACAAAATCCCGGTCGTTTTGGAAGGGGGAGATGAAACTGCACAGCACAATATGCCCGTGAGCATAGCCCAATCGCGCCACTTCAGCCACGCGCCGAATATTTTCCTGCCTATCCGCATCGCTAAAGCCCAAATCACCGTTCAGCCCGTGGCGCACGTTGTCCCCATCCAGATATAGGGTGTGGATTTTCATCTGGTACAGTCGCTCTTCTAGCTTCTTGGCCACGGTAGATTTACCCGAGCCAGATAGCCCCGTGAACCAGAACACGGCCGCCTTGTGCCCGTTCATTTTTTCCCGCATTTCACGCGTGACCACGGCCGTTTCCCAGAACACATCGGGCGACTGTTGCCGCAATTTGGTCTGAATCGCCTCTGTCTCACGGTCAACCAAATCTTCAACTTGGCGGGATTTACCGCGAATCATGCCCGCCGCGACCGTGCGATTGGTGGCGACATCAATCAGGATAAAACTGCCCGTACTGCGGTTAAGCTGATAACGGTCGTAAAAAAGCGGGGCGGTGGTGGTGATTTGCACGCGGCCAATTTCGTTCAGCCCCAGCGTCTCCGTCGGGTCGCGGTGCATCGTGTCCACGTCAATTTTGTAATGCAGTTGACTAATAAAGCCGCGCACCAGCCGCGTCGTGTGTTGCACCCAATATTGCCCCTTGGCATTGAGCGGCGTGTCGCTCATCCAGCAAACGATGGCGTCGATTTGGTTGCTCTTTTGGGGCAAATTGTTCTTGCGCACAATCATGTCCCCCCGCGAAATGTCAATTTCGCTGGTCAGGGTCAGCGTCACCGAATCACCCGCCGCCGCTTCGGGCAAATTCCCTTCTAGGGTGACGATTTCTTTCACGCGGCTCTCGAGGCCAGAGGGCAAAATCACCACTTCTTCCCCCGGCTGGATGCGTCCCGAGGCGATTTGCCCCGCAAAACCGCGAAAATCTTGGTGCGGCCGCAAAACGTACTGCACAGGAAAACGAAAATCGACCAAATTACGGCTCGCCCCAATATTAACGTTCTCGAGGTGGTGCAACAGGGTTGACCCATCGTACCACGGCATGTTGTCGCTTTTATCAACCACGTTGTCGCCCAGCAGGGCTGAAATGGGAATAAACGTGATGTCTTGGGTTTCTAGCTTGCTGGCAAAATCTTTGTACTCGCGCACGATGTCGTTGTACACCTGCTGGTCGTAATCCACCAAGTCCATCTTATTAATGGCGACCAAAATGTGGGGAATGCGTAGGAGGGAGGCGATGAAGCTGTGTCGTTTGGATTGGGTCAGCACGCCTTTGCGGGCATCTACCAAAATGATAGACAGCTCGGCCGTGGAGGAGCCTGTGACCATGTTGCGCGTATATTGAATATGACCGGGCGTATCGGCAATGATAAATTTGCGCTTGGGGGTGGCGAAGTAGCGATAGGCGACGTCAATGGTGATTTTTTGCTCCCGCTCGGCGCGGAGGCCGTCGGTCAGCAGGGCTAAATCAACGGTTTCGTCGCCGCGTCGCTCGCTGGCTTCTTCCACGGCCGTGAGTTGGTCTTCAAAAATAGATTTGCTGTCATACAGCAAACGGCCAATCAGCGTACTTTTGCCATCATCCACGCTCCCCGCCGTGCTAAAACGGAGGAGTTCAATCGGTTGAGTCGGTTGAGTCGGTTGAGTTTGAGACATAGTATGTATTAAGTCAGCCAGCGTACAGCTTAAAAATATCCTTGCCGCTTGCGGTCTTCCATGGCCGCTTCGGAGCGTTTGTCGTCGGTGCGTGCGCCCCGTTCGGTGACGCGGGCGGAGGCGACTTCTTCGATGATGTCAGTGATGGACACGGCCGTGGAAAAAACCGCCCCCGTACAGGTCATATCCCCAATCGTGCGGAAGCGCACCACCTGCCGCTCCACCTGCTCATCCCCCACGGGATACACCACCTCAGAAGCGGCCAGCAACACCCCCTCCCGGTCAATAATCTCCCGCTCGTGCGAAAAATAGAGCGAGGGCAGAGGGATTTTCTGTTCGGCAATGTATTGCCAAATATCCAGTTCTGTCCAGTTGCTAATGGGGAAGACGCGGAAATGTTCCTGCGGTTGCTTGCGCCCGTTATACAAATTCCACAACTCGGGCCGCTGATTTTTCGGATCCCACTGCCCAAACGCATCTCGATGAGAGAAGAACCGCTCTTTAGCCCGCGCCTTCTCCTCATCGCGCCGCGCCCCGCCCAGAGCCGCCTCAAACTTGAATTCGGTCAGCGCATCCAGCAGGGTCACCGTTTGCAAGCCGTTTCGGCTGGCATAAGGCCCCGTTTCTTCGACCACGCGCCCTTGGTCAATCGAGTCCTGCACATAGCGCACAAGCAGTTTCGCCCCAATCTCGGCCATAAACGCATCGCGGAACTGAATCGTCTCGGGGAAATTGTGCCCCGTGTCTACGTGCAAGAGCGGGAACGGGATGGGCGCGGGATGAAACGCCTTGCGCGCCAAGTGGGCCATGACGATGGAATCTTTGCCGCCCGAAAAGAGCAGAACGGGTCGCTCGAACTGCGCCGCCACTTCACGCATGACGTAAATGGCTTCGTCTTCTAGCTGTTTCAGGTGTGAACGGATGTAGGAAGAAGTAGACATAAATTAGCCTAGGGTTGGACTTTCAGAATTTGGTTCGTATCTTCTCAAAAATCTGGGGAAAGTTCGCTCGCGGTCAAAGGTATCCTAACCATTTCCCCGGCACTTCCAAAAGTGCCGGGGAAGTTACCCCTATAATTGGGAAAGACCCTTGAATTCGGCCAAAAATTCTCAAGGTTAGGGAGAGAATCCACATCAACTGCTAAACAGCCTGCCGTCGCTTCATAAAGATTTTGAAGCAGTTCATCGAAGGTGTCCCCTTGGGTGGCACAACCGGGAATCGAAGGAACTTCTGCCCAGTATCCCCCTTCTTCTGCTTCATGAACGATGACCGTCAGTTTCATGGATATATCTCCTTACTTTCACGATGCCAGAAAAGCTGACTGGCTGATTTACTTACAGCTTAAATACAAGAGCCTTACCCGGTTCTTTAATAGCGTTGCGGGTATCTACAATCAGGGTGGCTTGCTGGGCGATGGCTGTCCAGTCGTAGTCGGCATGATGGGTAATAATGACCACGCAGTCAGCTTCGACAATGAGGGTGTCGCTCCACACGGCCGTGGACATCTCCAAATCATGCTCCTTGATTTCGGGCACATACGGGTCATGATAAGAAACCACGCCCCCCTTCTCCTGCAACAGATGAATCACGTCCAGCGCGGGGCTTTCGCGTACATCACTCACATTGGGTTTGTACGCCACCCCCAAAACGAGGATGTTACTGCCTTTGACCGGCTTGCCCACCTCGTTCAGCGCATCCGCCACCTTGCCCGTCACGTACTCGGGCATATGGCCGTTAATATCAGCCGCCAGCTCGATAAACCGCGCCGTATAGTTCAGGGAGCGCATTTTCCAGCTTAGGTAGTGCGGGTCAATTGGGATGCAGTGCCCGCCCAGCCCCGGCCCGGGATAAAAGGGCATGAAGCCATACGGCTTGGTGGCCGCCGCGGTGACCACTTCCCACACGTCCAGCCCCAGCTTGTCGCACATCAAGGCGACTTCGTTGACGAGGCCAATATTGACGGCGCGGAAGGTGTTCTCGAGCAGTTTGACCATTTCGGCGGCGGCGGTGCTGGAGACGGGCACAGGCTGGTCTACAAAAGTGCCGTAAAGAGCCACGGCCGTGTCCACGCAGGCGGGCGTCGTGCCTCCAATCACCTTGGGCGTCGTCTTGACCGTGTAATCGGTGCGGCCCGGGTCAATCCGCTCAGGCGAAAAGGCGAGGAAGAAATCTTCGCCCACTTCTTCTCCTTTTTCTCGCAGACGGGGCAGAATAATTTCATCCGTCGTGCCGGGGTAAGTCGTGCTTTCTAGCACAATCAGCTTGCCCGTCGCGCCCAGCTTCACCATCTCATTGGTCACGGCCACGATATAGGAAATATCGGGGTCTTTCGTTTTATTGAGCGGCGTGGGCACACAAATCGAAATGGCGTCGGTGTCATCCAGATTGGCAAAACTGGTGCTGGCGTGGAATTGACCGCTCTCGACCAAACGCTTCACCACCTCGCTGGGCACATCCTCAATATAGCTCTCTCCTTTATTGAGCAAAGCCACTTTGGTGCGGTCGACGTCTACGCCAATCACTTTGAAACCAGCTTCCGCCAGCCCCACGACCAGCGGCAAACCGACATAGCCTAACCCAACCACACCGATAAGCGCGGAGCGGTCAGCAATACGTTCTAATAAAGTTTCTTTAGCATTCATGTTGTTTTTTCACAGGGTACAAGGTGCAAGGAACAGGGTGCAAAGCGGACTACGGCTTATAGCTTACGGCTCATAGCTAATCGCTCATAACCACCTTGCACCCGTTTAGTTTAGTAAGAAGAATCTGCCTGTGCCCGCGCCTGCATCAGATAGGCCGTAGCGAGGGCACTGAACAGGTGTGCCAAAGCAAAGAAACCAATCATCAGCAAGGATTGGTTCCAAGATAGGTAGAATAGTTGAAAACTGCTTAAAAGCAAGAAGAGGCTGAGGCCAAGGAGTAAGGGAGCCGTGGTGGTGAGGAAACGCAGAAGGCCGAGGGCAAAGAGGCTGATGGTCAGCCAAGAAAGCCAAAAATCACCGGCTAGCCACCAAGCGATGAGGCCCCCCACGGCCGTGAGCAAAACCGCCATGCCCACCTGTCGCCCACTGGTCACGCCCCCGATCATTCGCGCCGAAGCGGGCAATTGCCACACCGTCACCAGCAAAATCAGCCCCACAAACAGACCCACCACAAAGTTGATATAAGCTAAGTGTAGCGGCAAAAAGCTGGTATAGACCAGCCCCAGCAAGGCATACTGCCCTGTCAGTAGCAGTAGCAATAGCCGCCATTCATGGCTGAGGAGTAAACCCACGGCCGTGAACAAAGCCAGCATCGTTGCCAGCCCTACCAGAGAGAAAAGCGATTCTGAAAACATCGTTCTGATTAAAACCGATTGCCCTAAAAAGGCAAATCTCCCTAGACGAGGTTCATCTCGTAAGGAACAGTACATGCGCCTCCACGCTATCTGCTTCACCCTCATCATCTGGCCGCTCCTGACGCTGGCCGCCTGCACGGCCGTGTCACCCCCTGCCGCCTCACTGCCCTCGACCGCGCCCTTGCCCACTTTGCTTCCCACGGCCGTGAGTCTCATCACCACCACCACCACCACCTTAACCAACAGCACCACCCTCAGCGCAACCGTCATTCCTCCCACGGCCGTGCCGCCCACCGCCACCCCCGC
>JBGTIZ010000079.1:0-9683 GCA_041745395.1 Promineifilaceae bacterium (SeqCode)
CCCCCCCCCCAAAAAAACACCCTTATGACAGGCGAGCCGCCGTAGGCGGCGAGGTGTGCCGAGACAGGATTTTTTGTGTGAGTAATTTGTGACCAATACAGATTGGACACGCATACAAGGTACACCCGTCGTTATTGAAACTTATGGCAAACCCATAGCCGCCTTGCTCTCTTATGATGAATACGAAGCCTACTGGCAATACAAACAGAGCCGCCAAGCGCGATTCGCCCAGTTAAAACAAGCAGCCGAGCAAAATGCTGACTTCAATCAGCTAAGCGAAGACAAAGCCTTGGCCTTAGTGGACGAAGAACGTCAGGCTATGTGGGATGAAGCACAGCAGAAATAAATGATGGTACGTGCGGTTATCAATACTAACCTCATTGTCAGCTACTTACTGACACAAAGTAGTACCACCTCACGCCTCATCTCCCATTGGGAACGGGGTGACTTTGTCTATTTGATTTCACCCATCATGCTGGCTGAATTACAGACAGTCATCCAGCGTCCTCGCTTGCGATAACAAATGGTAAGGGTTCAGCATCTCAGCCGGTCAGCACTTCAGCTTGTTTTTCTCGACACGATTTGGTCATATTCGAGCGGTTGAGTGGCCTAAAAACAGGAAGCGAATCACCAAACAATCTGTTATTGAGCTGAACGCTTACCTTTGTTGTAAGGGAATTGGGCGTTTACGTTTCAAGTGTCATGTGGCTTTTCTCTGGACGTGACCTATTTAGCCCAGCATCTTGAGCCTTGCTCATTGTTTATTGCGCATTGTTTACTGCCTACCTGCGGCTAAGCCAGATGAACATGCCCAACACGGCCGTGGACAGCCCCACAAACAGCACCAGCTTCCAAAACCCCGGCGCGAAAATCGCCACCAGCCCCAGCACCAGCGACACCACATAATAGCCCAACACAATCCTCTGCGTCGGCCAGCCCGCATCCGCCAGCCGAAAATGCAAATGCCCCCTATCCCCCTGAAAGGGACTGCGCCCCTGCCGCACCCGGTCAAAAATTTGCCACGCCACATCAATAATGGGCACGGCCAGCACCAATAGAGCCGTGGCAATTTTGGCCGGGGCAATAATCGACATGGTAGCGAGGCTGTACCCCAAAAAATAAGCCCCCGCCGATCCCAAAAAAATTTTGGCGGGGGTAAAGTTGTAGGGCAAAAAGCCGAGCAGTGCTCCCGCCAGCGCGAGGGGAAACAGGGCGATGGTCGTTTGGCCGAGATTATAGCTGTGCCAGGCAAAGAGCAGGGCGGCGATGGTGCTGACCCCCGCCGCCAGCCCGTCGAGTCCGTCAAGCCAGTTCAGTGTGTTCATCATGCCGGCCACCCAGAAGAGGGTAAAAACGATGGCCACGGCCGTGGGCTGAACAATAATCAACTCCCCCGTCAGCGGATTGGTAAACCGCTCAATGAACACATCAAAGTAGATAGCCACGGCCGTGCCTAAAAACTGCACCGCAAACTGGCTCCACGCCGGTTGCTCCCAAAAATCATCCAAAAAGCCCCCCACAACCACCACCAACCCGCCCAGCAAAATCCCCCGCAACAGCTTGGCGTCCTCCCCCGCAGGTGGGGCGAACCAGTAAATGGCGGCCATACCCACCAGAAACGCGCCGTAGACGGGCAGGCCGCCCAGCAGAGGCATCACACGGCCGTGTTTCCGTCGCCCGCCAGGATGCGCCACCACGCCCCAGCGCACCGACAACCACCGCGCCAGCGGCGTCAGCCCCAAGGCGACCAACAAAGCTAAGCCAAAAACGAGAAAATAAATCATGGTGCGGGGTGCAAGGTGCAAGGTTCAAGGTACGAAGTCAATTCTTCCTTCTTCCCTTTGCCCTCTTCCTTTTCTTAAAGCGTGCCAAACTGCCTGTCGCCCGCGTCACCGAGGCCGGGCACGATAAAGCCGATGTCATTGAGGTGGTCGTCAATGGCCGCCACATAAATATCCACATCAGGATGGGCTTTTTCGAGCGTCTTAATGCCTTCTGGGGCGGCGATGAGGGCTAAAAATTTAACGTGCGAGACGCCCCACTTTTTCACCAAATCCACCGTCGCCACGGCCGAGCCGCCTGTTGCCAACATCGGGTCACACACCAGACACAAATCGACCGTGGGCTGGTTGGGCAACTTGTTATAGTACCAGACGGGTTCCAGCGTTTCTTCGTCTCGATACATGCCGATGTGCCACACCTGCATGGCAGGAATCATCTCCAGTAAGCCGTCTACCATGCCTAGCCCCGCCCGCAAAATGGGCACAAGTCCGATGCTGTTTTGCAGTTGTTTGCCCACGGCCGTGCCCATCGGCGTATCTACCTCAATGTCACTCAACGATAAATCCTGCGTTGCTTCATACCCCAGCATTAGCGATAGCTCCCGCACCAATTCCCGAAACTGCTTCGGTTTGGTCTGCTTGTCGCGCAAAAGAGCCAACTTGTGCCGCGTCAGCGGATGTGATGATTCATAAACCATTGTTTTCCTTTCCTCCTAATTATTGTGAGATGAACGGCCGCATTTTACAGGAAGTTGGTCACTCTGTCAGTCCATCAGCCACTCCCACCCATTGGCAAAGCGTCGTATAATGGCGACGCATTCCGCTAAGACCTTCAACCGTAGACGTGTAGCCATTAACCTGACACGTGACACTTGATACATGACACCCTATGAGTGATAAACCAACCCCCAACCGCCACATCTCCCCCGAAAAAAAGAGCGACGACCTCGACAGCCTGCTTCGACCACAAAAATTAGAGCATTTCACGGGACAGGAGCGACTTAAAGCGAATCTAAGCATCCTCATCGAAGCGGCGCGGCAACGCCAAGAGCCGCTCGACCATGTGCTGTTTCATGGCCCGCCCGGCCTCGGCAAAACCACCCTCTCCCATATCATCGCCAACGAGATGGAGGTCAATATCCGCATCACGGCCGGGCCAGCCATCGAGCGAGCGGGGGATTTGGCCGCTATTTTGACCAACTTACGAGCAGGCGACATCTTGTTCATTGATGAAGTCCATCGGCTGGGCCGCGCCGTCGAAGAGATTTTGTACCCCGCCATGGAAGATTTTGTACTGGACATCATCGTGGGCAAAGGGCCGGGTGCGAAAAATGTGCGCCTTAAACTGCCCCGTTTCACCGTTATTGGGGCGACCACGCGCCTAGCTCTGCTGACCGCTCCGCTCCGCGCCCGTTTTGGGGCACTGTATCGCATGGATTTTTATGAGCAAGCGGCGATTCAGCAAATCGTCGAGCGCGGGGCACGTATTCTAGAGGTGCAAATTGATGAAGCGGGAGCGCACGAAATTGCGCGGCGAGCGCGGGGCACGCCGCGTGTCGCTCTGCGCATGTTGCGCCGCGTGCGGGATTATGCCCAGGTGCGGGGCGAGGGGCATATTGACCACGAGGCGGCCACGGCCGCGCTGGCTCTTTTAGAAATTGATGAACTTGGCCTAGACGACCTAGACCGCCGCGTTTTGCTGACCATCATCGAAAAATTTGAGGGTGGCCCTGTAGGACTAGACACCATTGGCGCGTCCATTAGCGAAGAGCCAGACACGATTATGGACGTGGTGGAGCCGTATTTACTGCAACTGGGTTTTATTACGCGCACGGCACGCGGCCGGGTGGCGACCAAACATGCGTATGCCCATTTAGGCGTGCCGCTCATGGTCAGACCAGAAGAAGAGTCACAGCAAGGTAGTTTGTTTTCATGACGACTGATACGGATACGGATAACCGAGTTCTGATTGCGGGTGGGGGCATTGGCGGCCTCTGTGCCGCGCTTGCTTTGCGGCGGGCAGGTCACGCCGCGCAGGTTCACATCTACGAACAAACGGCCGTGTTGGGGCGTGTGGGGGCAGGTCTGACCCTGTGGCCCAACGCCATGCGCGTCTTGGATAGGTTGGGCGTGGGGCAAGAGGTGCGCCAGCGTGGGCACAAAATCACGGGGGGCGAGGTGCGGGATGACCACGGCCGTGTGCTCAATCAATCCGACCTCAAGCAAGTCGAACACAAGTTAAACCTGCCCACCATCGCCATTCATCGCGCCGACCTGCACGATATTTTGCAGAGTGCCCTCGAAAAGGTCGGCGGGGTGACGCTCCATTTAGACCAGCGGGTAGAGCGATATAGCGAAGCTACCAATGGGCAGGGGCACGTCGTGGCGCATTTGGCGGATGGTTCCACGGCCGTGGGCGCGTATCTCATCGGGGCAGACGGCCTGAACTCGGCCGTGCGCCAGCAGATGAAACCCGAGGTTAAACTCCGCTACAGCGGCTATACAGCGTATCGCGGCCTCATCTACGCCGCCTCGCCCGCCGTTACCCAAGACACGAGCTTTGAAGCGTGGGGGCAGGGGCTACGCTTTGGCCTGATGCGGGTCAGCAAGCGGCAGTTATACTGGTTTGCCACGCACAACACGCCGCCCGCCGTCCAGCGCGAGCCGTTTAGCAACAAAAAGCATCTGCAAAACCTGTTCGCCAATTGGTTTCACCCCGTGCCGTGGCTGATTGATGAAACCCCCGCCGAGGCGATTTTGCACAACGATATTTATGATTTTGTGCCGCAGAAGGGCTGGCACCACGGCCGTGTGGTTTTGCTAGGCGACGCCATTCATCCCACGACGCCTAACATGGGGCAGGGGGCGTGCATGGCGATTGAAAGCACGGCTGGCCGACACTTGGCCCGACTTCGCCGCCTACGAGGCGCGACGTGCCCCGCGCACCGCTGGCGTCACCACCCAAAGCTGGCGCATCGGCCGCATGGGGCAATGGGAAAACCCGCTCCTCTGCCGCCTGCGCAACAGTATCAGCCGCATTACCCCCGCCCGCACCCTCGAACGTTCTTTATTGTCCCTGTTGCAAAACGATACCCCATGAAAACATCCGACTTCGACTACACCCTTCCCCCTGAACGCATTGCCCAGCATCCGCTCGAAAACCGGGACGAGAGCAAACTGCTCGTCTTACAGCGGGAAACGGGCGCAATCAACCATCGTCAGTTCAAAGATATTGTTGATTATGTCAACAAGGGCGATATTATCGTCGCCAATAACAGCCGCGTGATTCCCGCCCGCCTGCTGGGGCAAAAGGCGGCCACGGGGGGCAAGGTGGAACTGCTCTTGCTCCGCGAGTTAGAGACAGAGGCGCAAGGCTGGCTGGTTTTGGCGGGGGGCAAACGGCTGACGGAGGGGGTGGAGATTGTGATTCATGATCACCACGGCCGTGTGACGGACATCATCGCTACGGTGACGGGGGTGCGTGAGGGGGCGCAACGGGAGGTCGTTTTTAATCAGGACACGGCCGTGTGGCTTCCCCAACTCGGCCATCTGCCCCTCCCCCCCTACATCCACGAAAAACTAGACAACCAAGAGCGATACCAAACCGTTTACTCCCGCCCCACAGGCTCCGCCGCCGCCCCTACCGCTGGCCTCCACTTCACCCCCGACCTCCTCTTCGCCCTGCGCGAAAAAGGCGTCCTCTTCGAGACCGTCACCCTCCACGTTGGCCTCGACACCTTTCAGCCCGTCACCGTCGATGAAATCATTGACCACACCATTCACAGCGAATGGGCTTCTCTCACCCCTTCAGCCGCCCAGCGCATCAACGAAGCTAAACTGGCGGGCGGACGCCTCATCGCCGTCGGCACAACCAGTATGCGCACCCTCGAAACCGCCGCCCTACGTTCGGCGGGCATCACTGGCTCCCTGCAAGACATCACCGCCCGCGACATCTCTGGCGAAACCAGCGGCTTCTGCCCTTGGAAACCCGTTTCCGCTTTCGAGGGAGCCACCGACCTCTATATCTATCCAGGCTACAAATTCCGCGCTGTAGACGCCCTTATCACCAACTTTCACATCCCCCAATCCACCCTCATGATGCTTGTCTCCGCCTTCGCGGGTTACGACAACATCAAACAAGCTTACGCCGCCGCTCTCACCCACAACTACCGCTTCCTCTCTTTTGGCGACGCCATGCTCATCGGTCCATAGTAACCGGTCGTGAGTAAACGATGCGTCTCCTTGGGCTGTCTTTGGGCACGTCATAATCCGCCTCAGGGCAAGTAAACCGCAAACCGCGTGTCAACTGTGGAACCATGCCTATTTTTCACGTCCAACTTTTTTATGCTTCAAACGGACTTTGCTCTAAAAAGAGGGCGACTTCTTCGGGGGTCGTAAATGGCTCGGTGATGCTCGTGCATAAATAAACAGCTTGGTCAGCCGCATCCACCTTGGCCAGCCACCACAGGCTTCCTGCTTCTGTCGAGCGCACGGCCGCGCCAAACATCCCTTCACTTATCAAGAGGGGGAATTGCCAAATGACCCACATGGACAATTGCTCGGGCGGAATAGGGGTGAATTTTTGCGGGTTTTGGTTGGTCATCGTCAGCACGAATTGTAGGGGCTAGAGTTGTTTAAAGCAGGGCTTGCAGGGCAGGCCAAACGGGTTGGGTGGGCATCGGGCGCGGAGGCACGGCCGTGCCAACCGCAATGCCACGCTCGTTCAAGATGGACTTAATCGCTCCGATACGTGCGGTAGGGAGCGCGTCTAGCATCTGGTTGAGGCGGCGATGCGCCAGTTGGGCTTCGGCCAAATTGCCAGCGGCAAAGGCGGTGGTCATCTGCACAAACGGTTCGGGCACGGCCGTGGACAAACCACTAATCAGACCCGTTGCTCCCAAAGCCAACGCCCCCAGGGCAATTCGCTCGTTGCCTACCAAATAAATCAACCTCTCGGGCAACACGGCCAACTGTTGACGAATCATCTGCATATCGGGGCGACTGCATTTGATACCTGCAAAATTGGGCAGTTCGGCCGCTAGCCGCTGGAGCAGGGCGGGTGAAATGCCGTTAATAGCTAATTGGGGAATGTCATAGACCAAGAAGGGACTCTGGGGCGCTACGGCGGCCACGGTCTGAAAGTAATCAAAGAGGGCATTGTCGTCCATGTTGATGAAGTACGGGGTCATGACGACGAGCGCGTCCGCGCCCACATCACGGCCGTGTTGCGCCAAATTCAGAGCCTCGGCCGTGGTGTTTGCACCCACATGAAGCAGAACTGGAACACGGCCGTCTACCACTTCCACCACCGCCTCATGCAAACTCTTGCGCTGTTTGTGAGAGAGCAAAACCCCCTCTCCAGTTGTCCCCCCCACAAAAAAGCCGCTCACCCCCCGCTCCAGTAAAAACGCAATCAAAGCAGGCACCACAGCGGCGTTTACATGCGTACCGTTCGCCTCCAGTGGCGTGGCCAGCGCGGGCGTGACGCCATAGGCCAAGCGTTTCGCTAACAGTTGAATTGCTTCTCGGGTCTCGGTTGTCACAGTTTCCTCGCGGTGGGTCTAAAGGGGTCAGGTTTTATGGTAAGCGGCTACACATCTTCTGGCTCAATCGTAAATCGCAGGGGGAATTCTTCCAACATGGCCGCAAAATGCGCCTTGCCGACGCGGTTTTCGGCGTCCGATTTGGGATAAGTGCCGACATAAGCCAGCCCCGTGGTATGGGTGCGCCAAGCTGTTTGCTCAGCACGCATGATACTGTGGTCAAAAATCGTCTGCAAAATACGAATAACAAACTCAAAAGTCGTCACTTCGTCATTGTGAATAATCACTTTGAAGGGCGGCTCTAAGCGCGTTTCTTCTTCTACATCCAGCGCCTCTTCCATGTCAGGCATGGCAACGCCAAGCACGGTGCAGGTGGGCAATATCATAGCGAACGTTGTTGTTTGTTTTATCATTGCCTGTCGATTATAGTGAAATCAGGCCGTTGGGAAAAGAATTGCTCAGCAAAGATGCCTCTGAACCATGACCTATGTCCAACTTAGCCGCCGTTAAAGGATGATATTGAGACGCGATTTTGTAGCTAAGTCGGGTATAATGATAGCCCACAGGAGAGTTAAAACATGGATTTATTTTGGTATGGCTTAAGTTGTTTTCGCATTACAGAACGGAATCACGCCACCGTGGTGACAGACCCGTATAATGGCGATATTGGCTTGCCGCCGCTCAAGCTAAAGGCGGATGTGTTGACCATTAGCCATGACGCGCCAGGGCACAATTGCCACACGGCCGTGTCTGGTCACGAACACATTCTCACTGGCCCTGGCGAGTACGAAATTGGGGGCGTCTTCATCAACGCCGTCACAGGCTCCCGCAGAAGCAACAGCGACAAACGCAATATTATCTTTGTCTTCGACTACAAAGGGCTAACCATTGCCCACCTAGGCGACATCAGCCGCGTGCCCAACCAAGCTCAAGTAGATGCCCTCGGGCAAATCAATGTGTTGCTTTTGCCAGTGGGCGGTGGCAAAACCCTTAATGCCGCCCAAGCCGCCGAAGTTGTCTCTTTGCTTGAGCCAAACATCGTTGTGCCTATGCACTACGCCATAGACGGCCTAAACGTGGAGTTGGACAGCCTCGAACGCTTCCTAAAAGAAATCGGCGTCACCGATGCCGAACCAGAAAGCAGTCTACGTGTCTCGTCCAGTTCCTTGCCCGAAGAGACACAAATTGTGACCCTGATACCCAAAACTAGCTAAAAATGTAGGCTCTCGGATTTCGCGGGGTAGGTTTTAACCGTTTACTTGGCAAAACTCCGCAAAGTCCTCAAGACCCATCAATGTTAACAAGTGAGCGACAATAATGTCTGTAAAATTGCTGATGACCTGGGACATCTCTACTGGGCAAGAGTCTGAATACTCTGAATTTGTGGTGAATGAGTTTATTCCGCGTATGCAACGCCTCGGCATGGGCGATATTGAGTTTTGGTACACTCGGTATGGCGAGTGCAAACAAATTCAGGCGAGTGGCGTCTCCTCTTCGATAGAGCAGATGCAAAATATCCTAACCAGTCGTGAATGGCGTCAACTGCAACAGCGTCTGGAAGGGTATGTGGAAGATTATGACCAAAAATTGATTCAAGCATCGCGCGGCTTTCAAATTTAGGGCAAAGCGGAGCCGCGCCTGAGCACCAAGCAACCCAAAAAGGCCTATCCTGCATTGTGCAGGATAGGCCTTTTTGGTTACATCACGCGGCACAAACCGCAAATAGTCTTACCTTTTTACTTGGCCGGGGCGGCGGGTGCGGCCTCTTTCGTCGTCGATTTTTTAGTCTTAGCCGCATCGTCAGATTTTTTGCCTGCCGAGCCTGACTCTGAGCCATTGGCGGCATCTGGTTTACTACCGGCTTCATCCGCTGTTTTAGACGGGGCGGCGGGATTGGTAGCCTTGTTATCGGTGACATAAAAGCCAGAGCCACGGAACACAATCCCCACACTATTAATGACGCGCCGAATCTCGCCCGCACAGACAGGGCAAGCAGTTAGCGGCTCTTCCGACATGCGTTGATGTTTTTCAAATTCATGGTTACAAGCTTTACAACGATAAGCGTACAATGGCATAACGTACCTCTGTTTATCCCTCTCGTTCTTGGGGTTTTTTGAATTATGAACAGTTTGCAACCGTCTCTTGGACAAAGTGCCAACTGTCACGTACTTGGTGCTTCAATCCCACTCCAGTTGTTTCTCGTGTAGGTTCACGGCCACATATTCTGCGTCGGTTTGGACAAATGCGCAAAAAGAGACGCCTGTTCGGTTAGGAAAAGAGAGAAATGCTCATTTTCTGTATTGGTCACAAATTACTCACACAAAAAAATCCTGTCTCGGCACACCTCGCCGCCTACGGC
>JBGTIZ010000080.1:0-24245 GCA_041745395.1 Promineifilaceae bacterium (SeqCode)
AAGCTGAGGGACTAAAAGTCCATAGCTTTCACTATCAATACGCTTAAGCGCACTGAAAGTCATTCGAAACAGTAAAGAGGGTTGTGGTCAGAATTGAGTGCGCAGAGAACACAGATCTTTTCCCAAGAAAAACAACGCCGGACCACACATTCATACCCCGTCACCAACCTTTTTATTCACTCACTCATTCACTCAAGGAGTAGTTCGCAAAATGAGTTCAGATATGATTGATATTGATATTTCCGAGTTTGAAACACCCTACCCCAACGCCGCCCGTATCTATGACTATACGCTAGGCGGTAGCATCAACTTCGAGCCAGACCGCATGGCGGCCGAGGGCATGTTCAAGCTGTTGCCCTCCACCCGCAAATGGGTGGGCATGTTGCGCTCGTTTATCCAAGAAGCGGCGCAATCACTACACGATGAGGGGTATCATCAATTTCTTGACCTCGCCTCTGGTTTGCCCACCCAAGACCACATCCACGGTGTCCTGCCCGAGGCGCGAGTCGTCTATAACGATATTGACCCACTGACCGTCAGCTATGGGCAAAAAGTGCTGGCGGGCAACCCCAACGTGCGTTATATGGCTGGTGATGTGCGTGATTTAGACGCCATTCTTAGCTCCACGGCCGTGGAAGAACTCATCAACCTCGATGAAAAAGTAGCCATCGGCTTCAACGGCATCAACGTCTTTCTCACACCCGAGGAAATCCAACACATCGCCCAAACGCTCTACGACTGGGCTCCGGCTGGCACCAAACTGTTCCTCAACTACGAAACCAGAAACCCCGACAAAACCACGCCCGAGTTCGAGCAATTCCTCGGCATGTTTGCCGCTACTGGCTCCCCCATGCACCTGCACTCACTCGAGCAAAACCTAGAGTGGATGAAACCGTGGCAGGTCGAAAAGGTCGCCCCCGTGCATGAATACCTCGGCCTACCCGCCGACCACATTACCGAAGCTGACCGCGAAGGCGTTGATTTGATGTTCTACGCGGCCGTGATGACCAAATAATAAAAGGAAGAAGGAAGAAGTGAGAAGTGCCCCACTCTCACTTCCTCCCTTGCTCTCTTGCTCTCTTACTCTCAACCCTACTCCCAGCGAAAATCCTATGTCCAGTACCGCAGATCTAACCTACGAAGAATACAAAGCAATGGTGCAAGAACGCGGCCAAAACGTCCTCGACGTGATGGCCGCCATTGCCACCGGGAACTTTGAGCAAATTGATGTAGACATACCGGCCGGCGACGACATTCTGGGAGATATTTCCATCGGCCTTAGCTTCATTGTGGACGATTTTCGCACCCTGCTCAACGAAAAAGAGGCGGCACGCCAAGAGCTAGAAAATACAGTTGCCGCCCGCACGGCCGAACTTGAAAGAACCCTTACCGAACTACAAGACACCCAACGCCGCTACATCCGCCAAGAATGGGAAAGCTATGCCCCAGTCCTAGACCCAGATAGCGCACCAGAGGCTGACTTAACCCCTGAACTGCGCTCGCTCTTTGAAACGGCCGTGGGACAAAACAAAATCGCTACCCACACCAACGGACACTCAGCCCTAGCTGTGCCCATCAGCTATGGCGACGAACTAATCGGCGTCCTCGGCATCAGCGGCACCGACGAACAAAGTTGGGCAGACGAAGATTTAGCCGCCGTCGAAGCCATCGTTGAACAGGTCGGCCTCGCGCTTGAAAACCAACGCCTCTTTGACCAAACCCAAGCCGCCCTCTCCCAAACAGAGGTACAGGCCACTCGCCTCAGCCAACTCAACGAACTAGGCACAGACCTACAAACCGCACCGGATTTACCCCAAATCCTGAGCATCACGGCCAAATACGTCTACCAAATCTTCCACAACAGCGAAACCTCCATCGCCATCCAGCGCGGCAGTAGTCAGCAGTTAGACGTCTACATTCTCAACCCCGATGGCGAAGTTCTCTACACCACGGCCGCCTACGATATAGACCACACCGCCCTCGGCATCGCCATGCGCACCCAACTCCCCCAGCGGCTCGATTACGACCCCGACAGCGAGTTTGAAGACATCCGCGACCTCTCCCGCGAAGGTGTGCAATCCTTCCTCAACGCCCCCCTCGCCACTCGAGGGCACGTCATCGGCACCATTAACGTGCGCTCCATTCAGCGCCACGCCTTTGACATGAACGACGAAAACCTGCTCCAGCAGATGGCCGCGCTTATCGCCAGCAACATCGAAAGCCGCCAGCTACTCGCCTCTGCCCAACGCCAAGCCCAGCGCGAACGGCTCGTCAACGACATCACCCAAAAAATTCAAGGGGCTGTCACCGTCGAAAACGCCCTGCAAATCGCCATCCAAGAGCTTGGCCAAGCCCTACAAGCCCGCTACACCCAAGTAGAACTCAACGCACAATGAGTAATGAACAATGAATAATGAGTAATGGTAAAAAGCTCGCTACTCATCGCTCATCGCTCAGCACTCGTTACTCCCTAGGTAACTGACCTTATGACCGACCAACTCAACCTCACACAACATCAGCTTGAAGAAGTGCGCCGTGATTTAATGCACCGTTTTCTGGTGCTAACCGAAGACGATCTAGACGAAGGCTTCGACTACACCCTGCGCACCATCGGCACCATCGCCCAAGTAGATCGCGCCTATCTGTTCCAATTTAGTCCAGATGGCACAACCATGACCAACACCCATGAGTGGTGCGCTGAAGGCATCACGCCTTATATCAGCGAGTTGGTAGATCTGACCGTGGCTGATTTTGGCTTCATGATGGGCTTCTTTGAACGAGGCACATACATGCACGTCCCGCGTGTGGCTGATTTGCCAGCCGAAGCCAAGACAGAGAAAGAAGAATTCACCAAAGAAGGCATTCAATCCATTCTCTGTGTGCCCATTCGGGATGAGCGGGATGAGTTAATCGGGTTTATGGGGTTTGATGCGGTCCAGCGTGAGATTAACTGGTCTGAAGATGCGCTTGTGCTCTTAAGCGAAATTGCTCAAATTTTCGGCTTTATCCTCGTGCGGGTGCGTAACGCCCAAGCCCTTGCCAAAGCCCAATCCGAAGCAACCCACATTTTGCAAACGGCCGCCCTGCCCCTCGCCATCACCTATAACGAATCAGGGCTGGTCGCCTATCTAAATGAGGAAATGGGGCGACTGATCGGCATAGACCAAGATAGCGTGATTAACCATGTGCGCGCGGCTGACTTTTTTGTAGACCCCGAAGAAGAGCAACGGCTGATAGATAACATCACGGCGTTGGGAGAAGTAACCAACCAGCAGGTGGAGCTACGCCGTACCGATGACAGCACCTTTTGGGCGATGCTCTCCGCACGGCCGTATCTTTATCAAAACCAACCGAGCCTGCTTCTTAGCATCACCGATCTGACCCATCTGCATGAATTAGAGCAAGCCCGCTTTGAGCAATATGCGTTTTATCAAAATTTGGTCAACACCCTACCGCTCGGCCTATTTGCCAAAGATATCCGCCAAAATAATAAATATGTGGTCTGGAACAAGCAGTTGGAAAAGATGTTTGGCATCTCGGCCAAACGCCAGCTTGGCCGGATGGATGAGAATTTATATGAGCCACAGGTGGCCGAGGAGTATGGGGAGACAGATCAACTGCTCTTGGAAAGCGACACCACGGCCGTGGACATCCCCGCCATCACCATTCAAACCGACGACGGCGAACGCATCATCCATACCCGCAAAATCCTCATCAAACAAGACGACACCCCCGCCGCCATCGTCGGCATCGTCGAAGACGTAACCGAGCGGCTCCGCGCCGCCGAAACCCTCAACGTGCGCACCCGCGCTATCGAAGCCAGCATTGACCCCATCTCCATCGCCGATGCGCAAGCCCCCGACATGCCCCTTATTTATGTCAACAAAGCCTTCGAGCGCATCACTGGCTACACGGCCGAGGAAGTCATCGGCAAAAATTGCCGCTTTCTACAAGGTGACGACACAGATCAGCCCGCCATAGACAAACTCCGCACCGCCATTCGGGAACGGCGCGACTGCGTGGTCGAGCTACGCAACTACCGCAAAAATGGGGAACTATTCTGGAATGAGCTACAAACGTCCCCCGTTTTTAACGACGCCGGCGAGCTAACCCACTTTATCGGCGTCCAAAACGACATCACTAGTCGCAAAAAATCCGAAGAACGCCTCACGGCCGCGCTCCAACAAACCGAATCTCTGTTCACCTTCACCAGCCAGCTCAACACGGCCACCAGCGTCGAAGACATTCTACTCGCCATGCGCACCCCTTTTATTAACTCGGGGATGCTCTTCGCCAACCTGTTCACCATCGACACAGACGCGAACAACGAACCCGAGTGGATTGAGCTAAAAGCCAACTGGGTCAGCCCCCAAGCCAGCCTGCCAGCTAGCCCGCAAGAGTTGGGACTACGCTTCCACGTTCCCTCTTATCCAGGCGGCTCCGCTTGGGTCAGCAATCCCAATCAAGCCTTCATCATTGAAGACACACATGACCTAAGCCAAGTTGATGAAGCGACTAGCCAAGTTTATCAGCAATTTAATGCCCGCTCGACCATCACCTTGCCTCTGCGGGCACGCGAAAACTGGATTGGGCTGGTCGCTTTTTTCTGGTCTGAAAAACAAACCTTTGACCAGCGCGACCACACCGTTTTGTCCACGATGGCGACGCAAGCGGCCGTCGCTCTGAATAATATTTTCCTCTTGCAAGAGACCCGCACCGCGCTGACTGAAACGCGCATCATGAACCGCATCAGCCAAGCCCTGACCACGGCCGTGGATCTAAACCAAGGCATCGCCGACCTACTAGATGCCCTACAAGACAACGATATTGCCCTCGACGCTGACCACATTAGCCTAACCGCCATCCAAGGCGACGCACAAGGTAGCCCCGTCTACGCCGAGCTAATCGGCTGGTGGCAAAAAGAAAACAACCCGGCGCCCATTCCCTACAACACCTCCATTCAAGTTAAAAACCTGCCGCTTTTCCGCGAATGGGCGCGCTTTCCACTCAGCCCCGTTTTTGTCAGCGACCATCGCCAAGATGACCGTTTCCTAGAGATAGACCACGAAATTTTTGCCCAAACCAATATTCGGGCGGCCGTTATTTTACCGCTAGCCAATGCGGGTCGCTGGGTAGGGGTGCTGTCCATTGGCTGGGCAGAGCCACAAACATTTACAGAACGTGTCGAACGCATCTATCAAACATTGATTATTCAAACACCTAGCGCATTTGAAAACCGGTATTTGGCTAATCAAACCGAAGCGTCTCTGCGGGAAACGGCGACGCTGTATGAAGTTGCCCAACTCCTAAACAGCAATGAGTCGATTCATGATGGCTTACAGGCCATGGTCGCCACGTTGCAACGGAATGAATTTTTAACCGAGTTGGCTTCACTGATACTCTATCGGCTGGAAACAGATCAAGCGGGAGACCCAGATTGGTCAGAGGTCATGGGCAGTTGGGCAGACACCACGGCCGTGTCCACGGCCCAATTCGACCCACTCGAAACCCGTATCCACCTGCCCGACCATCCCTTCAATCAGCTTTGGCTAGAAAATCCCTCCCAAATTACCCACCTGCGCGACACCTCCGAAGATGAACGGTTAAGCGAGCTAAGCCGTGAGGGGTTCATCCACAAAGGCATCGCGGCCATGGCCGTCTTGCCCTTACTGATTGGCGGCCGCTGGATTGGGCAACTAACCTTTAATTGGGCAGAGCCGCACGCCCTGCGGGAAGGTGAGCAAAGGCTTTTGCGCGGGTTAGCCAGCCAAATCGCCACCACCCTCGACAACCGTCTCTTGCTCGAGCAAACCAACCGTGCCCTGCGTGAAACCCGTACCATCAACCGCATCAGTCAAGCTATCACCCAAGCCAGCTCGCTGGAAGATGTCCTCGAAAACGTACGCGGCATCCTCGCCCAAGCCGACCTCATTCCAGATAGCCAACGCTTGGTTCTTTATAATCTGCGCACCGATACCCAAAACAACCCCATCCAAGCGACCAGCGTGGGGCAATGGCTCCGCCCGGGGACGGACGTGCAACCGCTGGCTAATTTATATGATTTGCAGGGGGACGCGCTGGCCGCGCTGTGGACCCAACACACGGCCGTGCCCCTCATCATAGCCAACATTCAAACCGACCCTCGCCTAGACCCCGCCGGCCGCCAAACTCTGCAAAAGCTCAACATCGGTGCCCTGATTATGCTCCCGCTCGTCTCCTCTGGACGGTGGGTCGGCTTGGTCAGCATAGACTGGGAAACCCCCCGCACGTTCACAACCGAAGACCACTCCCTGTTCACTGCCCTCTTGCCCCAAGTCGCCACGGGCTTAGCCAACCAACAGCTTTTTGAACAAGCTCAGCGTCGCGCCGCCCAGCTCGAAATTGTGGCGCGGGTCAGTACAGTCAGTGCCTCTATTTTAGATGAAGAAGAGATGCTCACGGCCGTGGCCGAACTCGCCAAACGCAGTTTTGATTTTTACCACACCCACATCTACCTCTTCAACGAAGGTGGCGACACCCTCACCCTAGCCGCTGGCGCGGGCCAAGTTGGCCGTCAAATGCTAGCCGAAAACCATGGCATTGCCCTCGACCATCCCCAATCACTCGTCGCTCGCGCCGCCCGCACCCGCCAGAGCCAAGTCCTGCAAGACACCAGCCACGAGGCCAACTATCTGCCGCACCCCCTACTCCAAGAGACCCGCTCCGCCATGTCTTTGCCCATGGTTTCGGGTGACTCGCTCCTAGGCGTGCTCAACATCCAGTCCGACCTGCCCCAAAACTTCGACGAAGAAGATGTGCGCATTCAAAATACGCTAGCCACCCAAATCGCCATTGCCCTGCAAAACATTCGCTCCTTTGAATCATCGGAAAAAACGCGGCGCGAACTCAGCGTCCTCACCCGCCGCCTCACCCGCACTGGCTGGGAAGATTATCTACGCGAAAAACAAACCAGCAGTAACCTCAGCTTTGCTTATGATCGCCAGCGCATTGTGCCCTTAATCGACCGCACGGGGGACGACGTTGCTCCTAATGGCGGCACAAATGGACACGCCCCAGATTCGTCCCCCCCACAGGAAAACGGCCATATATTGGCGCGAATATTGCGCGTACAGGGGCAACCCATTGGGCGGCTCGCCTTAGACACGCCTCAAGAGCTAACAGATGAAGCGGACGACATCATGAGCGCGGTAGCCACCAACCTCAGCGCCCACATCGAAAACTTGCGCCTGACCGAGCAAACGCAGGAAGCGTTGCAAGAAACAGAAATGCTGTATGAGTTTGGCAACAAGCTTAACGCGGCCCAGACGCAGGAAGAAATCTTGCGGGCAGTCAGTGAGTTGCCCGGCCCCAGCACGGCCGACGTTATTACCCTAGTAAATGTTGAAGAGTATACCTTTGAGCCAGAAACGGCCGTGCTAACGGCTGGCTGGCTCCCCACCATGAATCAATCTGCGCCATCCGAACAATTAGGCCTCCGTACCAATCTGGCTGATGTCCCAGTTAGCCGTCTCTGGATAGAAGACCCCAGCCAAACGATTATCCTCGATGATCTACGCCAAAGTGACCCTGAAAGCGTCACCTTTTACACCAATTTGGGTATTCAGGCCATTGTCATTATTCCGCTGACCTCACGCGGCCGTGTGTTTGGCCTGATATCCTTTAGCTGGTTCACTACCCAAAACTTCACCGAGCAAACGCGCCGCCTTTTCCGCGCCATCAACGGCCAAATCTCCACTGCCGCCAACAACCAGCTTTTGTTGGAACAAACGCGCATCCGTGCCCAGCTACTGGAAACCTTGGCCCACCTCGAGGGAGAACTTTCCCAATCCTCTTCTAATGAAGACATTGTGCGCACGCTGGCGACTAATATTCCTAACTTTACAGGGGCTGTCTCGTTGCAACATCTGGAACTCAATGAAAAACATGAGCCAATCACCCAAATCCCGCGTGTCATGTGGATAAAAGGGCGTTTGCGCCCTGATGACCCGCGCCTAAATCAGCCAGTCCCGCTTCATCTGTTGCCCACCTCTCCCCTCTGGATTGAAAACCCTAGCCAGGTGCTGTATGTGGAGGATGGGGCGCATGATGAACGTCTGGACGAAGTTGGCCGCGAGATATATAGAAAGTTGGGGCTGGGTAGTGTCGCTTTGCTCCCGCTCCGCAGTGGTGGCGTATGGCAAGGCACAGTCGTTTTTAGCACGGCCGAGGCTTATACCTTTACCGATGACCAAAAGTTCATTCTGGGACGTCTGCTCGAATCATTATCGGCCATTGTCGCCAGTATCCGCGCCCTCGAAGCGCAACGAGCCGCCCTAGCGGAATCAGAAGCGTTGTATGGGGCCAGCGTTCGCTTTAATCGAGCAAACAGCGTAGATGATGTGCTTCAAGTTATTGCCACTAGCGTCTCCGATGCGGGCGCATTTAGCAGTGCCCTTTGGTTACTAGAAACAAATGAACAACGCGTTCCCAAAAAAGGCACACTCACGGCCGTGTGGCAAAGTGATGGCAGCGAATCTAGCGTGCCCATTGGCACCGTGCTAGACCTGGACAACCTGCCCGGGGCAGACTATTGGCGCTACTCCCCCGAAAACATCATGCTCGTAGCCGACCCCAAAACAGACCCCCGCGTCAAAGACGACGCCAATTACCAAGCTGTCTTAGACATGGGGGGCTATGTCGCTACGGCCGCCCTGCCCCTCACCATTGGTAATCGGTGGGTAGGCGTTTGCACCGTCCAGTGGAAAACAACCTTCGACTTTGACGAAACGGATATGCGGCTTTATACCACCCTCGCCGCCCAAGCCGCTGTCACCGTAGACGGTCTGCTCCTACTCCAAGAAACCCAAGAGCGCGCCAAGCAACTCGAATTGCAAGCCCGTATCGAAGCCCAACTCTCCCGCGCTGTAGACGAGATAGACATCCTCCACGCCATCGTAGACAATCTCATCGCCCCCCCCATCACCAGCCTCGGCTACATCGAAACCGACGCCGCCGGGCAACCCGAATTCCTGCGCAACATCGTCGCCCACGTGAACGGCGAAGTCACGCCCTTGGACCCAGCTAACTCCATTCTCTCTCTCAATGACCTCCTCATTTCCAAACTATGGATAGAAAACCCACAGACACCACTCATTATCGAAGACATCATCGAAGATAAGCGTGTAGACGACGCTACCCGTGAAAGTCTGGCTGGCTTCCGCAGTTTCGCTTTCCTACCGCTCTATAGCGGTGGTCGCTGGCAAGGTGGCATCACCTTCGCCTGGCTGGAAAAACATACCTTCGCCGCCACAGAGCAGTTCGTCTTCCAGCAAATTCTCGAATCTGTTAGTGCGGTGGTCGCCTCTCGTCGCTCGCAATTAGAGCAAGCCGCCGCCGAAGCCGCCCTGCGGGAAGTGACGACGCTACAACAAGGTATTCTCAACAGTGCCAACTACTCGATTATCTCGACAGACCCAGAAGGCATTATCGCCACCGTGAATGCGGCGGCGGAACGCCTGCTCGGGTACGACGCCCAAGAACTCATTGGCAAAGCACGGCCGAGCATTCTGCACGACTTCAACGAAATCGAACAGAGAGCCATTCACCTAAGCGACGAGCTAGGGCAACCTATCGAACCTGGTTTTGAAACATTTGTGGCTAAAGCCCGCGACGGCGGCATAGACGAATACGAATGGACATACCTGCGTAAAGACGGCAGTTACTTCCCCGTCGCCCTCTCGGTCACGTCTCTACGTAACGACCGCGACGAGCTAGTCGGCTTTCTCTTTGTCGCCTCCAATATCACCGAACGCAAACGCGCTGAAGCCGCCGCCCTCGCCGCCCAAGAAGAAACAGAGCAGTTATATCTAGCCAGCCGGCAAATCAATGAGGCGGCCGGTAACTTGTCCGAACTGCTCAGCACTCTCGGCACCATCCACAAAGACCCCTTTGACCGCGCCTTATTGCTCTTCTTTGATTATGACCCTACAGGCAAATTCAAAGCGGGCAACGTGGTCACGACTTGGAATAACGGCCGTGGCTCCGCCCCCAGCCCTGTCGGAACTCGCTACAACCGCGATCTGTTCCCCAGCATTGATCTATTCTTAACCAACACGTCTATCTTCTACGAAGACACCCGCACCATCGAAAATTTAGACCCGCAATCACAACAACTTCTGCAACATCTCAGCATTCTCACCATGGGCATCTTGCCCCTCTGGGTGAGTGGTCAACAAGTCGGGGTCATTTTGCTAGAAGGGCAAGACACGTATCACATGAACGACACCTTCAAACGCCCCTACCTCTCGCTCTTGCCCCAGGTCACAGTCGCTGTCGAAAACCGACTCCTGCTAGACCGCGCCCAAGCCCGCGCCCGCCGTGAACAAGTCCTACGCGAAATCACCGAGAAAGTCCGCAGTTCGACCGATGTCAACACGATTATGCGCACGGCCGCCAGTGAAATCGGCCGCGCCCTAGGCCGCAAAACCGTCGTCGGCCTCGGCGCACCAGAGAGTGAAAATTGAGTCCACTGCAGAAGGGTCAAAATCTCTCGCAAAGGCGCGAAAAGCGCAAAGTTTTTCTCGAGAAGTTTTTCCCTCTGCCCCTTAGCGAGAGACTGCTTTTTTCAGTAGGCTCAGAAGTAGGACAATCACCCTGCACCTTGTACCCTGAACCCTGCACACAAGGACGACCCTAATTATGTCAACGTCAACAACATCGCCAGCCCCGCTTCCGCCCCACGAATCAGACCGGCTAGACGCCCTACGCCGCTATAACATTCTCGACAGCGACCCCGAACAAGCCTTCGACGACATCACCCAGCTTGCCGCCCAGCTTTGTGAAACGCCCATGTCGGTCATCAGCTTTGTGGATGAGCATCGTCAATGGTTCAAATCCCGCGTCTGCGTGGGCCTCACCGAAACAGATAGAGACATTGCTTTCTGCGCCCACGCTATTTTAGAGCCAGACATCCTCATCGTGCCCGACACGCTCGAAGACCCGCGCTTCGCCAATAACCCGCTCGTCACGGGGGAGCCATACCAACGCTTCTATGCGGGTGCGCTCATCCGCTCTAGCGACGGGCAACCCATTGGCACGCTGTGCGTCATGGATACCGAACCCCGCATCCTCACGGAGAACCAAACCACGGGGCTAAAAGCCTTGGCGCGGCAGGTCAATGCCCTGTTGGAACTGCGTCGCGGTCAGAGACGCCTCGCCCATGAACTCGTTCAGCGGGATGAGGATTTGGCCGATTTGGTCAGTACGCTCCCCGGCATTATCTATCAGTGCGAAAACAAAATAGATTGGCCCATGACGCTCATGGACGGCCGTGTGGAAGAAATATCGGGCTATACGGCTGAACAATTTTTAACCCAAGCGTTGGATTGGGGAGATTTGATTCATCCCGAGGATAAAGAGTCGGTTTGGGATACTATTCAGGAGGCGTTGGGGCGTAAGGAGCGGTTCGAGATTACGTATCGTATTACAGATAAACACGGCCGTGAAAAATACCTCTGGGAACAAGGACTAGGCCTCTACGACAGAAACGGAGAGCTTATCGCCCTCCAAGGCTTTATCACCGACGCCACCGCCCAACAAGAGCTACAGTTCCAAGAAAAACGGCTCACCCAAGAGCTTGTCGAGCGCGAAGCCAGCCTCGCCCATCTCATCGACACCCTGCCCGGCATCGTCTACCAATGCCGCAACGACGAATTTTGGACCATGGAATTCATTGGCGGGCAATGCTATGAAATCACCGGCTATCGCCCCGAACAATTTCTGGGCAATGCCGAAATCAGCTTTGCCGAACTCCAGCTACCCGAAGAGCAAGCCGCACTACAGCAAGCCGTAGACCAAGCCATCGCCCATAAAGAACCCTACGAAGTCGCCTACACCCTCATCACCAAAGATGGCGAGCGACGCACCATGTGGGAGCGTGGGGTGGGCATTTTTGACGAAGAAGGCGAGCTAACCGCCCTGCAAGGCTTCATCACCGATATCACCGAGCCAAGTCGTGACCGAGAAGCCCTCGCCCAAAGCGAAGCGCAAAGCCGCGCCATGCTAGAAGCCTTGCCCGACATGATGTTCCGCATCAGCCACGAAGGCATCTATCTAGATATACACACCCCCGCCCTAGCCGAAACCCCCTTCCCCCGGGAAATGTTCATCGGCAATCCTATCCACAAAGTTTTGCCCCGCGAAACGGCCAAACTTGCCTATGCTGCCATTGAAGAAGCATTTATAACGGGACAAGTGCAAACGGTACAGTACAGCCTTGATCCCAACGAGTACAGCCTCATTCCCCGCCACTATGAGGCGCGTGTGAACAAAATCAGTGAAGCAGAAGTCATTGTTTTGGTGCGAGACATCACCGAAAAAGCGCAGGCGGAAACGCAATTAGCCCGCCAAAACGACGCTCTGCACACCCTCAACGACATCTCCCAAGCCATTGCCGCCGAGTTAGACCTCAAGCAAATCTTGGGCAAACTGTGCGAAGGCGCGACCTCTCTGCTTGACGCCACCAGCGCCTATTATTCTGATTGGGATACATCAGCGGGCACATCCACCGTTCTGGCCGAGCATTTTAGCGAACAAGCCACTGAACAGGAGCGCATTTCTGATTTAGGCGCCACCTATGACATTGAAAGTGAGTTGGGCACGACGCCTGAGTGGATTTTTACGCTCAAACGTGCCCACTCGCAAACCATTGAGTCCCCCACGCTGTCAGCGGTGGAACGGAAACATATGGTTCATTATGGCACACAAGCGGTGCTATCTTTGCCAGTCATCAGTGAAGGACAGGCACTCGGTCTGCTCGAGGTGTATGAAAGCCGCTACCAGAGGGTTTTTACCGATAGTGAAGTCGATTTGCTGGTTAGTTTGGTGAATCAAACGGCCGTGGCTATCGAAAAGGCGCAACTCTTTAACCAAGCAGAGCAAGAGTTGCAAGAGCGCATTGATGCGGAAGATGCTCTGCGGCAGGCGCAAGCCATTTCGGTCGAATTCCAAGACAAGTTAAACGCCCTATTGGAAATCAATGTACAGCTTTCCGAAATCACCGAGCTAAGTGAACTATATAAACAAGCGATTATCTTGGGCCGGAAGCGGCTGGGTTTTGACCGCCTTGGCCTACTGCTGTACGACGAAGCAACCATGACCATGCGGGGCACCTTTGGCACTGATAGTGCGGGGCAACTGCGCGATGAACGCTCCTTTCACCAGCCTGTTTTGGAAGATTCCCCTCTGTGGGAACAATTACACCAGAAAACCCGTACCAAAATTTGGGATAACGCTAACCTATGGGATGATGGCGAAGTTATTGGCACAGGTTGGAACTGCACCGCTTTGTTGCTCCAAGAAAACAATATTTTGGGCTTCCTCAGTGCTGACAATTTATTCAAACAAGAGCCACTCAAGCCGTATCAGGGTGAATTAATGGCCTTGTACGCGGGGACATTGGCTCAGCTTGTGCGCCGCCTGCAAACGCAAAATGTTCTGCTCGAAAGTGAAGAGCGCAACCGCATCTTGGTCGAGCAAAGCCCGCTAGCCGTCATCCGCTGGGACATGAACTTCTGTGTCACCGAATGGAACACGGCCGCCGAACGGATTTTTGGACACACTCGCGCCGAGGCTCTCGGCCAGCACGCCCGCTTCATTCTCACCGAAGAAACTTGGCCGCTCATAGACGATATTTGGCATCATCTGACCCACCTCTCTGGTGGTGAACGAAGCACCAACGCCAATGTGACCGCCACAGGGCGCACCATCACCTGTGAATGGTACAACACCACCCTACTCGATGAAGACGGGCACGCCCTCGGCGTCGTCTCCATTGTGGACGACGTGACCGAACAGAGAGCAGCAGAAGCCACCCTGCGCTACCAAGCCGCCATTCTGGACCAAATCGCCGACGCCGTTATCTCGACTGACATGACCTTCACCGTCCGCTCGTGGAACAAAGCGGCCGAACGCGTGTATGGCTACCCAGCCGAGGAAGTCCTCAACCACAACGTGGGTGACTTTATCGAAACGATATACGTCGGCCGGGAAGCGGGTGACGTTTTCCAAGAGCTAATGGAAAAAGGCTCTCTGCTAGGGGCACGAAGCATCCAAAAAATCAAAAATGGACGCGAACTAATCATTGATACCTCCCCCGTCTTGATCCGTAATGAACAGGGAGAGCCAAGCGGCCTTGTGGCCGTCAACCGTGACGTGACCGCCCAAGTACAAAACGAGCGCGAACGTGAACGCCTGCTTGAAGTAATGGAAAACGCCACCGACTTTATCGGCCTGGCCAACGCCAGCGGACAAGTTCTCTTTATCAACCGTGCTGGTCGGGAGCTAGTTGGCGTCTCCCCCACGGCCGACCTCACCGCCGATACGATGTTCACGATTCATCCCGAGCGGCATCATGACCGCTTGCGCAATGAGTTAATATCCACGGCCGTGGACGAAGGCTCATGGCAAGGCGAATTCTTCCTCCAACACCAAGCTGGACACGAAATACCCGTCTCCATGTCCCTCGTCGCCCACCACGATAGCCAAGACGAAGTCTCAGGCTTCTCCGCCGTCATCCGCGACATCACCGCCGAAAGAGCTACCCAAGAAACACGCCGCCGCCGGCAAACATTCAACGAAGCCTCACTGCGGCTCACCACCAGCAACACCCTCCAAAAACAAGGCTTACTACCCGCCCTGCAAGAAATCACCGCCGAAGCCGCCCACACCCTCGGCGTCGGCCGGGCCAGCATCTGGCTCTACGACAACACCAACCTGCCCGCCATCGAACTACTCGACCTCTACCAAAAAGAGGAAAACCAACACAGCGACGGTTTCCGCCTCACCCAACAAGACGCGCCCGCCTACTTCCTAGCCCTCCAAAACGAGCGCATCTTGGTCGCCAACGACATCCACACCCATTACAGCACCCAAGATCTCATCGCCGGCTATCTCCAGCCCCTCGGCATCACCTCCATGCTAGACGCCCTCGCCCGCACAGGCGATAACGTACGTGCCGTTCTCTGCCTCGAACATACCGGCCCCCCTCGCGCTTGGCTAACTGAAGAACAAGACTTTGCCAACTCCCTCGCCGACCTCATCAGCCTCCGCCTAGAAGCTGACGAACGTCGACAGTTAGAGACGCAAATCCGCGACTCGCTCGAACGGCGCAGTCGCCAAGTGCATCTCAGCACCCAAATCGCCCAAGAAATCTCCTCCTCCACAGAGCTTTTTGAGCTGTATCAGCGCGTTGTCGAACTCGTTAAAGAACAATTCGGTTACTACCACACCCAACTCTTACAATACAATCCCGCCCTAGACGCCGTTGCCCTCGTCGTTGGTTATGGCGAAATTGGCGAAAAAATGCTAGCCACTGGACACGCCATTCCCATGGGTACAGGCATCATCGGCACGGCCGCGTCCACCGGCAAATCCGTCCTCATTAGTAACGTGCAACAAGAAGCAAACTGGCGTGCCCATCCCCTCCTGCCCCATACCCGCAGTGAGCTAGCCGTACCTATCGTCTTCGGGAGTCGCGTCCTCGGCGTGCTAGACATCCAAGACGACGCCCACGACAGCCTCAGCCCCGAAGACCAAATCTTGCTCGAAGGTCTCTGCGGACAAATCGCCACCGCCATCGAAAGCACCCGCCTGCGCCAAGATATGGCCGAGCAGTTAAAAGAGTTGAACAATCTGCAACGGCTCATCAGCCGCGACGCTTGGCAAAGTTACCAAGCCACGCAAGAAACAACCCAGCTTGGGTACCTGTTCGACCGCGCCAATATCAAGCCCCTCGAAGGAGGCAACGGCCACGGTCACGGTCACACCGTACCTTATCACACCCACCTCGACGACCCCGAAACAGTCGTTCTCAAACCTATCAAGATTCGTGGTGAAACCATCGGAGCCATCGGCATCCAAGACATGGCTGAACAACCGCTCAGCCAAGATGAACAGGAACTACTAGACTCCATCACCCTCCAAGTCGCCGAAGCCCTCGAGAACGCCCGCCTGCTCGAACAAACCCAAAAACGTGCCATCGAGCTAGAAACAGTGGCGCAAGTGAGTGCCGCCTCCAGCACCATTCTGGAAGTTAGCCAACTCCTCAAAAGCGTCGTAGACTTGACCAAGAGCGGTTTTGGTCTCTACCACGCCCACATTTACCTCTACGAACCAGAAAGCCGCGACATGGCTCTGGCCGCTGGGGCAGGTGAAATTGGCGACATCATGGTCGCCGAGGGCTGGCGCATCCCCCTCCATAGCCAACGTTCATTGGTTGCCCGTGCTAGCCGTGCGCAACAGGGTCTTGTCATAACCGACACCCGCAACGACCCCGACTTCTTACCCAATCCGCTCCTCCCCAATACCCGCGCCGAGCTTATCGCCCCTATGATTGTCGGCGACCGCCTGCTCGGCGTTTTAGACCTGCAAGCAGATCGCGTCAACTACTTCTCACAAGATGACCTGCGTATTCACACCACGCTTGCCAGCCAAGTCGCTATCGCCCTGCAAAACGCCAACTTGTATCAGGAGCAAAGAGAAACGGCTGAAAAACTGCGTGAAGTTGACATCCTCAAGTCAGAGTTTTTGGCTAGCATGAGCCATGAACTCCGGACGCCGCTTAACTCCATCATCGGCTTTGCTGACGTTCTGCTGGAAGGGATTGATGGGGAACTCAATGAACGCATGGAAGAAGACGTTCAGCTTATCCGCGATGGCGGTCAGCATCTTCGCGCCCTGATTGGCGACATTCTTGACATGTCCAAGATTGAAGCGGGGATGATGGATCTCAACTACAGCCTCATTGACGTGGCGGGTCTCGCCAATGAAGTCATGGCGACCACACGCGGCTTGCTCACCAACAAACCAGTCAAAGCACACTTATTTGTTGACCCACGCCTCGAAGTAGTCGAAGCTGACCGCGTACGTTTGGTGCAAATTTTGCTCAATCTGCTCAGCAACGCGGCCAAATTTACCGATGAAGGTGAAGTCGCCCTGAGCATGGAGCAACAAGGTGAAAACATGTTTGTGAGTGTCAAAGATAGTGGGATAGGCATCCGCGAGGAAGATATTTCGCAAGTGTTTGAGCAGTTCCGACAGATTGGCGGCATGGCTCTACGCAAGGCAGGCGGGACGGGTCTGGGGATGCCCATCACTAAAAAATTAGTCGAACTGCACCACGGCGATATCTGGCTAGAAAGTACGTTTGGCTCGGGCACAACGTTTTACTTTACCGTACCCCTACACCAGCCAGAAAATGCGGCTGACACTAGGCAGGGCTATTACAGTTAAGATTTATGTATGTATAAACCGTTGCACACCTTGCACCCTACCCCTTGCTTAGACTAAAATGCCGTGAGTGACGTTACCCAAAACGTTGGTTCATGAGTACAATAAAGTGGTTCTTTCGGATTTCTTGGGGTTTTGAACGATGTCATGTTTCACGTGTCATGTTTCATGTGGCTTTTCTCTTGACTTAGCTTTTTTAGCCAAGACGGTCATCCCGTGAATTTCCAAAGAGCCAATCAAGTCTTGTATTCTAACTGCTTACCCGTGAAGCCAGTTGTCTAAAGCTCTGTCGAAGGCAGAAAAGGGGCTTCGGCCAGCTCAACTCTCGCAGGCGTGAGTAGCTACCTGATATTTCAAATTTGTAACTCAAATGGTGATTAGCTGATGGACAAGAAAACCGTCTTGTGCATAGAAGACAATTCAACAAATATGATCTTGGTCTCTCGAGTCGTAGAGGCGGAGGGTCATAACTTGGTACGTGCCGAAGATAGCCACACCGCTATCCATGCGCTTGAGCAAGAGGTTCCCGACATTATTTTGCTAGATGTGAACTTACCGGGGATTAATGGCTTGGATTTGGCACGGCAGTTGCGGCAAAACGAGCGGTATCAAGAAGTACCGATTATTGCTATCACGGCCAATGTATTGGTCGGCGACCGTGAGAAGTGTCTCGAGGCGGGCTGTAATGATTACATGCCGAAGCCCATTGATATTCGTAAACTGCGGGAGATGATGCGATTGTATATGCCCGATAAGGCGTCGTCTGATAGTTAAAGACGGTATCATGTGCCACGTGCTTTTTGGCCTTCCGTGGTAGAAACTGCGGGCACTTCGCGGAAGTGAACTAGAGGCTGTGGCTTAAAAGTGCCCAGAGAGGGGTGTAGGTCTAAGGAGCTTTTAGGCTAGATTTTCCCCCCACGGCTCGCCCACAATAACAATCGGCTCGTGTGCTAGCTGGGTAAGAAAAACCACGGCCGTGTCCTTCCCCCCTCTTTTCTTCTTGTTTTTCCCCTTCAGACGCAACTGTTGCCGCACCCAATCTGGCTCCAGCGGCGACCCCCGTTTTTTCACTACCACCTGCCCCACTCCCCGCTCCCGCAAATAATGGCGCAACCGCTTCAGCTGAAACGGAAACCAATCCCACACGGCAAACCCCCGCGCAAACGGGGTTGGATGCCATTCGTCGGTTGTCAGATAGGCGATATCGTCGCTCAGCTTGCGGGCGTTTAGCTGGGCGGCCAGCGTCTCGACCAGATGCGCCCGAATAACCGCGCCGTCGGGTTCATAAAGAAACGCCCCTGGCTCACCAATGGGGATACGCGGCGGAGCCACGGCCGTGGTCAAAGTCACTCCGCTCGGCAACAGCGTCGCCCGCCGCGCCACGCCCGAATGCAACGCCCCCGTCCAGAGCAAACACTCTTTTACCTCCCCCTCCACGCTGATAAATTCCGCCTCCGCTTCATCCGGCGGGGGCAACTCCTCATAGGCCACCCCAGGGCTGATTTTCACGGCCGTGTGCGGCACCACCCGTCGCCACACTTCCCACAAAGCCAGCGGCGGCTGATACGCATGCACCGAAAAAAGACGGCGACCTTGTTCATCACGACGAGCGGGGTCAAAAAAGAGGGCGTCTAAACGGGAAGAAGGGGACCAACTCGTTAAATCAGCCTGCACGGCCGTGAACCGCGCCCCAAACCCATACACGGCCGTGTTCTTTTGCGCTAGTCGCAGGCGTACCCTATCCATATCCACGCCCAAGACCTGCCCCACGGCCGTGAACGCCAGCGCATCCCCCCCCACGCCACACCCCAAATCCGCCACGCGAGTCAAGCCCGCTTGCGCAAAACGACCAGCGCGATGCGCGGCAATCACCTCGCCCGACGCCTGCTCTAGTCCGTCACGGGTGAAATACATCTCGGGGGCGCGGCTAAATTTGCCCAACGCTTTGTCGCGGAGCATGACTGTTTCAAGCACGGCATGGGTTTGGTCAGGGGTGAGGTGCTGGCGCAGATGGGTCGCCATGGCCAGATGAGTTTCTTGATTGTGCCAAGCCACGGCCGTGTCGGCCAGCCAGCGTTGCCCAGGGGGGCTAAAGAGGAAATCGAGGGCAGAATGGTTCATGTGTGGGGAGGTGTGCAGAGTAAGCTTACACCAACTCTTCCTCGAGTGGCTCCGCTTGCCACGGCGCATCATCCCAAAATTCACGCTCTTCCAAAATGTCGCTGATAATTTTGGGGGTCTCCGTGCGGCCGCAGTAGGCGCGATAAAGACAGGCGGCACAGTGCGTCAGGTCGCTGGTCAGCGGCCACACCGGTTCGGGGAGCATGGCGTCTATCTGGGCCACAAGCTGGCTAATTTCGGCCCAAGCGGTCTCATGCACGGCCGTGTCATACCGTATCACCCGCGACGCCGTTGGCTCTTGCGCATACCAATAGGTCAGCCGCACTTGCTCTGGCCGTAAATTGGGCAAGCCGAGCGCCGTGCCGCTCTTGGCCGCCAAGGCCAAATAGAGCCGCGTCTGCCAATCTTGCTGTAGCGCGGCCACCGAGCGGGGTTTGCCCGTCTTCCAATCATACAGATGCAATTCACCTTCGTGGGTCAGCACCAGCAGGTCAAACCGGCCAATCAGGTCATGATTGCCCACGGGCACAGTGACGGTCGCCTCGGGCAAGAGCTGTGCCGCTTGGCCGCGTCCCACGGGCTGATGGCGTAAAAAAGCATCCCACCAGCGGCGTAATTTTTCCTCGGCCGTGTCTAAATCCTCGGCCAGAATGGGCAATCCTAAATAGTGACGCTCCACTAATTGGTGAAAGCGGTCGCCCAGAGACAGCCGCTCCTTGGTTTCGGAGGGATGCGGCTCTTGCGGCCAAGGCAACCGTCGCAAATAGCGCAGTTGAAAACGACGCTGGCATGCTAAAAAGTCGGTCAGCCCACTGCGGCTGATGGTTAGCGGGGACACACTCATTCGGGCAACGCCTCCACCTGCTCTATCAGGGCTTCTAATTCGTTGAGAAGCGCGTCCACGTCGGTTAACTCTTCGGCAATTTCCAGCGCGTTTTTCAGCTTGCGCCGCGTCCGCGACCAGCGGGGCACGGCCGTGTTAGCCTCGGCCATGTTTTTGCTAAAATCCGCCGCGTCATCAGGATGCAGTTGGGACAACGCCGGCTGGAATTTTGTCTTGAGCGATTGAATCGTCTGCTGTACCGTCTCTGGCGCGAGGCTTTCTGAGGGCTGATTATTGATTTGATCCCGCCCCACATTGGTGATGTTGCCCCCTACATTAAAATTACCCGCATTGTTAATGTTGATACCCCCGCTTCCGCCGCTAATCGTTTGGCTAATGGTGAACGGGTCGCTTGTGGCAGGGGTGGTGACGGTTTTGGTAAAGGTAACAGGCTGGGCGGCGGCTTCGGCAATTTCTGCGATGGCGGGCAACACGGCCGTGTGGGCTTCATGCGCCGCCGTCGGTTGCCAAATCACGCCATCCTCCGCCCGCATAAACAGGGTCGGAATCGCCCACCAAACTTGGTCATACGGCTCTGGTCCACTCGAAGCGTAAATGCGCATCTCTGTTACCGCCTCATCCAGCGGTCGGGCACGGATTAAATATTGGTACAAGGCGGTCGTGTATCGAATCGCCATATGGTCGGGCACGTTGAACTGCATCGCCATGACGGCGGGAATTCCCGCAATGACCAAGGTGGGCGCGACCCCCATGAATGCTTTCCCTTCCGCTTCGGTCGAGGTTTTACACGCATTCAGCACAACCAAGCGCACGCTGGAGCTACGCAAAATATCCGCCAGTTGGGAGCCAAAAAAGGGCTGGGCCAGTCGTTGGGCATCATTTTGCTCGAAGCAAAGTGCCCCTTCTCCCCGTTGGTCGTCAAACATGCCATGCCCGATGTAATGCAAAACGTGGGGCTGGAAATCGGTCACGGCCGTGTGTAAACGTTCGGGCGAAACATGGTGCACGATCCGCAATGTCACCAACTCCCCCATCTCCCCTAAAATGGCTTTCATGCGCCGCTCCTCTTCCTCTAAATCGAGCGGCGTTTGGTTTGTTGGCTCGGCCGTGATGAGCAACACTTTTAGCGGCAACGGCGCGGCGAGCGATTCGGGCACACGGCCGCGCTCAATGTGGCGCACAAACGGCGTGTTCCTATCCTTGGCCAAGAAGAAACGGTCATCCTCGTGGTAACAATACTCCCACGGAATCCGATTGAGCGACGGCTCTTCCACCCGTAGGCGAATCCGAATCCCCTTTTTGTCTACGCGGGCATAGGTGCGCAACTCGCTATAAATCTCCCGCACCTTGGCCGGGAAGAGAAACTCATAGAGTGTCCGCCCAAACTGGGTCGCATCATTATGCTCCCCCACCAAATCTTCTAAATACGCCATCAAATCCTGAAACTCAGGCTGGTTGATGTCTAACGCTTGGGCAATCAGCCCTGTCCCTGCCCCGCCGCGATAGTCGTGTGAGGCTTCAATCATGTAGGTGTGGCCGTCCGCCATTTTGGGATAAATGCGCAGGTCAAAGTTGATGAACTCTTTGACGGTGGGCGCAGGTGGTTTGGGCGGGGCGATGGGGGTCGGCTGGCGTTGTGGTCGGGGAGTTGGGTCTTGGGTATCGGCTTGAGGCGGCGTCACCCAGCCGAATGGTTGCAGTTCCACGGCCGTGTGGGGATGCAACTCATAAATCGCCTCCAGCAAAGCAGGATAAAGCGTGTGTCGCCGATGCACGTGCATCGCTAGATCTTGCGTCAGGCGGGAGCGATTACTCTGGTTAAAAATATCTGGGTCTAGCCCCATATGAAAAATAATCGCCTGCACCTCCTCCAGCGAAAATGCATCATCCAGCCACTGCCGCAAAGGGCGCAACCAATTTCGTACCTCTTGCTTTGAAAAATCGCTCATCTTTCATATCTCCATTCGGCTAATAGATGGCTCCACGCCAGTTTATACATCTTCAGCAAACGTTTCCGCGTAAAACCAAGAGATAATCCGCGCTTCTTCCCACGGCCTCAGGGCGGCTAGCAACGCTTGTCCCGTCTCACTTTGCAAAGCAATTAGGCAATCTTTTTGCGAGGCAAAGTACAGTTCATAGGTTAAATAAAAACGGGATTCTCCCTGTGGTTTGCCTTTGACCCGGCTCACCTCGGTGCGGATAAGCTGGGGCAGTTGCTCAGCAAGGGGCAAATTGGTTTGGGCAAAAAATTCATCTATTTTGCCTTCGACGTCTACGCGACGATACATGATAACTAATTTGAACATGTCTATTTTTCAACTATACGAAGTTTGGTTAGGTTTTCCACAATTATGGCTTCCTAGATAAGCATCGCCTCATTTTGACTTGCTCCAGCCGTTTAACGACCCATCTCCTGATTATAAGCGACACACTCCCAGAGACCAACCCATATTTCAGCCTCCTTACAAGGCGACAAAACAGGGTCATTTTAGGGACACCAACGGCGACGAACCCACGAGACTTGATTCAAATCGCCATTGCAGTATAATATCTAGCTAGGTGTACAATTTTGTTGACGTGTATTGACAAGCAAATGATGTGCATCATCTTTAGTTGACAGGTAGGAATAGATAGTTGGATTTGTCTACAGACATAACCACAACAATCATACCTTGGTTACTGGGCGGTTTAATCGCTCTGGCCGCTTTGTCTTCCGCGCTAACCATATATTCTTGGCGCGAGTCGAAGCGTTCACCGTATTATTTCCTCAGACGCCAAGCCGAACAGCAGATGCAAACGTACTCACTAACAACCATTGGGTTGCTGGTGGGCTTGCTGTTTGTGGGAACCTATGCCTGGCAAGGGCCGCAAGACACCACCATGCGGGTCGCCCTGATTGATAATGCGAAACCAACGCTTGTCGCTAATAGTGTAAATCAGTTGCCCAGTAATGAGCGTCTAGCAAGCGCCCCGGCGATGGAAGCTAATGAACAGACGGTCAGCAATACGCCCAACACGGCCGTGCCTGAAATCGTAGTCTTACGCGGAGCAAATTCAGCCGAGCTATCGCTCGCTTCTCTACGTGAACTGGGTGAATCCCAACCTAATGGAGCCGTTTCAGTCAATTTAGATGACACGGCCGTGGACGCCCTCTCCCTCGATGAAACTGTCGAAACTGAAGAAAACGGCGAAGCTCTCGAATTAAAAGAAAGCGCAGAAGCCGCCCTCCCCCCTGAATTTTCTGGCCTCTCTTGGTCAACCGAACTTTCCCCCGACACCGACATCAGCCCCCTCATTTTCTCCAACGATGTTGACGCCGACCTCCGAGCCACCAACCCCAGTCGCTTATTTAAAGAAGGTTCTTATACGATTTATGCCACATTTGAGTATGCAGGCATGAACGACGGCATGTCTTGGTCATGGGTCTGGCGGTTCAATGGACAAGTTATCAGCGGTGGACATGAACTGTGGAACTATGGCGACGAAGGGCCAGGCTATGTTTTCTTGAACCCCGAAGAAGGGTTCAGCCCCGGCGAATACGTGGTCGAAATCTGGGTGAACGAAGAGTTAACGACCCAAGCAAATTTGTTTGTCACGGTGGACACGGCGGCTAATAACTAAATCTAGCTCTGGACTCGTTTTACGTGAACCAGAGAAAAACGCAAAGCAAGGTCGACCTCAAAGGGTCGGCCTTTTTTGTTAGCTAGGCGTTCGACCATTCACATCTAATCTCGCCCCAACCGTCGCCGCACCATGCTCACCAACTGCCCAAACTCTTCGACTTGTAGCAGATGAACGGCCAGGGCATAAACAGCCATCCCCACGGCCGTGGACAGCCCCAATAGCCCCACCAGCGAGCCATCCCCCCACCAAGCCACGATAGCCCCAACACGCGCGGAGCCATTAGCCGTAACACTTGGAAAACACCCGGCACACGCCACGAAAAAACAAGTTCGTAACGCGCTCCTTTGCGCCACAAAACGGGCAATTGAATACAAAGATGCCCGATGGCTCC
>JBGTIZ010000081.1:0-6089 GCA_041745395.1 Promineifilaceae bacterium (SeqCode)
CCCCCCCCCCAAAAAAACACCCTTATGACAGGCGAGCCGCCGTAGGCGGCGAGGTGTGCCGAGACAGGATTTTTTGTGTGAGTAATTTGTGACCAATACAGAATCTCGTTCTTTCATTCATATTTTTGCCGAAGCAGAGCCACCTGATGTGGTTTGTCGGCGTCCATGGCGAGGGGAGCGTGGGGAGTGATGATAAGCTGGGGAGGGCGGTCTGTTTGGAGCAGACGCACGGCCGTGTTTTGGATATCCTCCACCGCTAAACGCCCCATCAGCAACTTAAAAGCGACCCACCAGCCGACCCGCCGCGCAATTTGGCGCACATTCTTACGCACGGCCGTGAGTTCTTCCCACAACTGCGGATCACTATCCAGCAACTCATAACGCACCAGCCCCACATCCGCCCCGGCCAACTGCAAGCCCCTTTGCAGACGCACATACGTCCGCCCCGCGCCGGGGTACGCCACTTCCATCGTCTCGGGCGTAACGGCAGGGTAATAAAAAAGATGTTCCCACGGCCGTGTTTCCCGTACCAAATCATCCACCATAAACCCCTGCACATGGGGAATATCAGACGAGCAAACCAAGGCGACGGGACATTCGGCCTCGTACTTGGGCCGCAAATAAGCCAGCCCTTGCTGAATATTGCGCACCATACTGCCGTGGTCTGGCAAAAAAACCACGGGGCGCGGTTGTTCAATGGCCGCCCAATACCGCTCATCCAGCCCCGTGACGACCAGTTCCCCCACGCTGGTCGCTTCGCTCAGGCCGTGCAGAACGCGCCCCAGCATGGTCATGCCGCCCATGTCGAGCAGGGCGCGGGGCTGGCCGAGGGTTTCTTGGTAGAGGGGACTCTCGGGGGCGGGTGTGCCCCCAGCAGTGATGAGGGCGGGGATGGGGGTGTCAGGTGTCATGTGTCACGTTTTGGGTAGATTCGTATGCTATAATTTCGTCATCAACGAGAAACCCATTTCGCCAGAGGCAGGTTATAGCTTATGAGTTCGCTACCAGCATACATCACAACCGCAGACCAGCAAGCGATTGCCGCGCTGGTAACGCGATTGCAACAGACCCACGGCCGTGTTCTCGTCTCCCTCACCCTCTTTGGTTCCAAAGCACGAGGGGATGATACGCCAGATTCTGACATTGATGTGTTGGTGCTGGTCAACGCAGATGATTGGCATATCAGATATGAAATCCGCATTCTTGGGTCACGCCTCTCCCTCAATCATGAGGTGCTTTTCAACCTGTATGTGCTAACAGAGGAACGCTGGGCGTGGATGCAGGGCATCAACCATCCCCTTTACCGCCAAATTTTGCAGGACGGCATTCCCCTGCCCCTCGTCGTGCCCGAGTTACAGCTATAGCTTTAATAAGGTGGGGCGCAACCCTAAATCGGGGAGCAACTGCTGTAGTTCGCTCACGGTGAGGGGGCGGTTTTGCCCCACGGCCGTGGTCAGACCCGCCTCCAGCAAATTCGTACCAAACGACCGCCCATTGACCACAGGCGTACTCGTCACCAGATAGCGCACCCCCCGCTCGGCGAACAAGGCCCTATCCACGGCCGTGGTCGTGTTCGTCACAATCACCTTTTCCCGCAAATCAGCCGGCATATGCCGCTTGATAAACAGACAATCCCCCGCAATCACCTCCGCCCACGCATACCACTCCCCAAACTTGGGCACAATCTCGACCTGCTTCGTGCCTGTCGGGTACAAAAAGCGCATCGGCAAATGGCTGACCAGCGGCAACAGCAGACGTGCCACCCGTGCCACTTGGGCCAACTGGCGCAACGGCAGGGGCAAACCGAGCGCAAATCCCAAATCCCCATACAGCGTCTCCCAGCCCGCCTCCTGAAAAGAGCGAGCCATGCCGTACCGGTCAATGGCCGAGGTGACAAGCACCCGTTTTTGCTTGACGGTCACGCCCGCCTCGGCCAAAAACCCTGCTAAACCACGCTCTAGGGTCAGCTTGAGGCCACTGCCATCGACCACGGCCGTGTTTTGCACCCCCCGCACCATTTTTTGCGCCGAGCGCAACGGATACCGCCATTTGTCCGTGCCCACCCACAAATCCACGCCCCCCGCGCCCAACGCCCCCACCTTGCTGTCCCTATCTAGCTCCTCAAACCGCGCCGTCGCTCGCGCCACATCCCCGTCCATCCCTTCCCGGCGCAACAAAATAGATTGCCCCAGCAGGGACAAAACGCTCTCTTCATCACGGGTGGCACTGCCTAAACTAACGCTAACGGCTTGTTTCATGTCGGGGGGATAGGGTCATGTTTCATGTGTCAGGTGTCACGTGTTTTTTCGCTAAAGATGCCTCTCACTCTGACATAAAAGGGTGCAAAGAATGCAGAGATTTATCGAGAAAACCCGCTCTTTTTCTTCCTTCTGGCCTCTTCCCTCGTCCTTTTTCAGGTCACAACTCTTAATCATAAACAAGAGCACATCCCTCTGCCACTCACTCTGGTGTAAAATGGGCAAGTAGAAAATAATTTTCCCCCATACCAACATTGAGGTAAACAGATGAGTGACGCTACAGAGATTGAAATTGAAGTTGAAAATGAACAGACAGAACTTTCCACCAAAGAACTGAAAAGGCTGGAAAAAGAGCGCAAAAAGCAGGAGCGGGAAGCGGCCAAAGAGGCGAAGCGCATCCAGAGCCAAAAAGAGAAAACGGCGCGTGAGTTGCGTAAAATGCTCAGCAATTATGCCCAAGATGAGCAGTTTGCCACGGCCGTGGCCATCGCCATTCCCCTCTACTGGAACGGCCACTACGACATCACCAACGCCGACGAAATGGACGCCAACGAATCCTTTCGCTTCTTCGACTGGTTCACCTACGACTATGATTTGGGCGATGGTCAGCGGCTCATCGACACCTTTGGCGAGGATATGAAAGAAGAGCTAACCGAGTACCAAGAAGAGATGGTGCAAATTTGGCGCAACGCACGGCCAAACAGCGCGTATGAATTTCTCGACTACGACCCCTTTAGCCAAAAATTCAAGCTCAAAGATTTCTTTAGCGACGAAGAGCTAATCGTCTACACCACAGCGGGCACAGGCAGTTCCGTTAAAGGGGACGTGCTTCTTCTGCGCCCCATCGAAGTGGGCGAACGGCTCGAGTTCAGCACGCTCGGCGCGTACATTCCCCAAGCAGAAGTCGAAGGCTTGGCGGAAAAAATGTCGGAAGCGAAAGAAGCATATTTGGCCGAACAGCCCGACGCTACCCATGAGCAATTTTTACGCGCCAATAACCATTTGCTCGTCCACCACGCCATCGCCAAATCTGAAGAAAATGAACGCTACCCCGTCGCTCGCCTCAACCCCCGCCGAGTCGATACCAAAGTGCGGAGCGCGGCGAAAAAGGTGACGAAGAAGTTGAAGAAACGGCGATAGTTCCCTGCATCCCGCATCTGCACTAGAGGTTAGCCTTATGCGCATCTTACGTTTATCTCTGCTTATGATTGGTCTGTTCCTGCTCTTTTGGGGGAGGGGCGGTACGCTGATGACGGCGACCGCCCAAACAGACGCCAGCCAGCCCGTGGTCTATCAATTGAGCATTGACGGGCCGGTCAATCGCGGCATGGTTGATTACTTTACGCGGGGCATCGCCGAAGCAGAAGCGGCGCAAGCGGATGCGGTGCTGGTGCAACTAAATACGCCGGGTGGGACGCTGAACGACACCCAAAAAATCGTGCAACTCTTTCGCGGCACGGCCGTGCCTGTCATTATCTACGTCGCCCCCTCGGGGGCACAAGCCGCCTCTGCGGGGTCAATTATCACCCTCGCCGCCCACGCCGCCGGCATGGCGCCCCAAACCGTTATTGGGGCGGCCTCCCCCGTCAGCAGTGACGGGAGCGACATCAACGAGACGATGTATCGCAAGGTGGTCGAAGACATGCAGGCCGTTGTACGCGCCCTGAGCGAGAACCGCACCGACGAGGCGCGGGAGCTAGGCGAAGCGATGATTACAGACGCCCGCGCCGTAACGGCGCAGGAGGCGTTGAGCGTCGGGTTTATTGATGCGATTGCCCCCACGGCCGTGGATTTGCTCGACCAATTACACGGCCGTGAGATAGACCTCCTCGGCCAGCCCCACACCCTCAACACCGCTGGGGCAACCCTCATCGACCTACCCCAAACCCGCGTCGAAAACTTCCTTTACCTCCTGACCACCATCATCATGCAACCCGTCCTCATCGGCGCGTTGCTCCTGCTCGGCATCAAAGCGATCACCTTTGAAGTGACCAACCCCGGCGGCTGGTTTGTCGGCTTTTTTGGCTTTGTGGCTCTGGGGCTGGGACTGTACGCCCTTGGCCTGCTCCCCGTCAACTGGCTGGGCTTGGCCTTCATCGGCGGGGCATTCATCCTCTTTATGATGGAGGTCTTCACCCCCACCTTCGGCGCCCTCACCCTGACCGGCGTTGTGACCCTCTTCGCGGGGTTGCTGGTGCTATTCAACACGGCCGCCATGCCCGATGTGTTCCGCCTTTCCATACCGGGCGCGATTTTGCTGGCTGGGTCTAGCGGCGGCCTCTTTTTCTTTGTCATCGGCAAGGCGATTTTGTCCCTACGCGCCCAACCCAAAGGTAACAGCGACGACCTGATTGGCCGCGAGGGGAAGGTGCGCCAGCCGTTCCGCACCCAAGATGGTCAGTACCGAGGAACCATCTTTGTCTATGGCTCCCTCTGGCAAGCCACGGCCGATGCCCCTCTGCGGCGCGGCGACAAAGTGATGGTGATGGGCATTGAAGGGTTAACGCTCGCGGTTGCCCCCTAGAATAAATCAAAACAACATGAACCTAAACAGATTAACTCGCGCCCAACAAGGGCTACAACAACAGAACCATGACTTCCTCGCGCTCGTGCCGGGGCCGAATTTGCTTTACCTAACGGGCATTCATGCCCATCTGAGTGAACGGCCGCTTGTTTTCTTTTTGACGAAGGGGGGGGACACGGCCGTGGTCATTCCCCGTTTAGAAGCAACCAAAGCCGAATCAGCCGGCATTCCCACGAGCAATATCTTTGCTTGGCAAGATGGAGAGGGGTATGAAGGCGCGTTCCAGCAGGCCAGTGATGCGCTCGGATTGTCGGGTAAAAGTGTGGCCGTGGAGACGCTCTACATGCGCGTCTTGGAGCTAGAAACGTTGCACAGCACGGCCGTGGACATCACCATCACCCACGCCGACCCTCTGCTCAACCAGCTTCGCCTGCACAAAGACCCCACCGAACTAGCCGCCATGCGCCGCGCCGTCGCCGTGGCCGAAACCGCCATGGAACGCCTGCTCCCCCAAATCAAAATCGGCCAGACCGAAAAGCAAATCGCCGCCCTGCTCAACCAAGAGCTACTCAACAGCGGCGCGGACGCCCTCTCTTTCGGCACTATCGTCTCCAGCGGCCCCAACGCCGCCTCCCCCCACGCTGTGCCTACCAACCGCCCCATCCAGTCGGGCGAACTGCTCATCATCGATTGGGGCGCCATCGTCGATGATTACCCCTCCGACATCACCCGCACCTTCGCCGTCGGCGACATCTCGGATGAGTTGCGCCACATTTACGACACCGTACTGGCCGCCAATGAGGCGGGTAAACAGGCGGCCAAGCCAGGCAACACTTGTAGCCATGTAGATGAAGCGGCGCGGCGCGTTATCAGCGAAGCGGGCTATGGGGACTATTTCATGCATCGTACGGGGCACGGGCTGGGTCTGGAGGTGCATGAATCCCCCAATATGATGACGGGCAATGATCAGCCCTTAGAACCGGGCATGACCTTCACCGTGGAGCCAGGTATTTATCTGCCCGAGTTGGGTGGCGTGCGCATTGAGGATGATCTCGTTATCACGGCCGTGGGTCACGAATCACTCACCACCCTCTCCCGCGAGCTACGCACCATTAGCAATTGACAATTAGCAATTGACAATCGTCAATTAAAAAGGTTTTTATGCCCCAATACCTTCGCCAATTTATGGGTCTACAGGGGCATGAATTCCACCGAGAGTCATAATTTTGGCAAAAAATTGGTCGATTAATAATTCGTTCGGCGATTCTGGCAACAATTTTAATAGCTCAGCGCCATATTTGCGGCCT
>JBGTIZ010000082.1:0-8198 GCA_041745395.1 Promineifilaceae bacterium (SeqCode)
CCCCCCCCCCAAAAAAACACCCTTATGACAGGCGAGCCGCCGTAGGCGGCGAGGCGTGAAAAGGCGCGGTCGTCGTTCTACTTTTTGTAGAAGTAATCTGTGACCACTACAAAAAATAACGCAAATGTTCAGCCCTAACAGGGGCTGAACGACATCATTAACAACCACTATAGACAGAAAATATCTACACGAGGTGCTACTAATGAAAGAGTACGAAACAAGCAAAATCCGCAACGTAGCCATCGTCTCCCACAACGGAGCTGGCAAGACAATCTTAGTGGAGCGGTTATTGTTCCAGACGGGTGCCACCACCCGCATGGGGAATCTGGAACAGGGTACCAGCGTTATGGATTTTGAAGAGGAGGAAATCGCCCGTCAAAGTTCTATCTCAACCGCTTTGGCCTCTTTTGAACGGCGCGGCGTCAAAATCAATTTGCTCGACACCCCCGGCTACATGGATTTTATCGGGGAAGTCAACGCCGCTCTGCGTGTCTGCGAAGGCGCGTTGGTTTTGGTTGAAGCCGTTTCGGGGGTCGAAGTGGGCACCGAAATTGTGTGGCAAGCCACCGAAGGCATGCCCCGCGTCCTGCTCATTAACCGCATGGACCGGGACAATGTGCGCGTGCGCCGCGTTATGGAAAGCATCCACGAAAACCTAGAAGGCAATTTTGTCAATTTGCAATTACCTCTGGGCGAAGGGCCAGATTTTAGAGGGGTGATTGACCTTTTAGCGATGGAGTGCCGTCTGGGTGATGATGATCGCCGCGAGCCAATTCCTGAAGATATGATGGAAGAAGCTCTCGCGGCGCGTTTGGCCGTGGTCGAAGCGGCGGCTGAGGGAGATGATGCGCTTCTAGAAAAATATTTTGAAGAAGACAACCTGACCGATGAGGAAGTGGTCATTGGTCTACGCAAAGCGATGATAAATGGGCTATGTGTCCCTATTCTGTACTCCGCGCCTCCGGTGGGCATTGCCGTTTTGCCTGTTTTGGGGGCACTGACGCGGTTAATGCCCGCACCCAACGAAGTGGGGCCATACACGCTCATCGCTGAAGATGGCACGACGAGTGAGTATGAAGTGAGTGATGATTCTCCTTTGGCCGCGTTTGTGTTCAAGACCCGTGAAGACCAATATGGCAAAATGAGCTATGTGCGCGTCTTTGGGGGCACCCTTGAATCAGATAGCCGAGTGCATGATGCCCAGAATGACGCCGAAGTGCGCGTGGCGCAGATTGCGTGGCTCAAAGGCAAGGAGCAAGCTCCCCTGCCTCGGCTCCATGCGGGGGATATTGGCGTGGTCGTGAAGTTGGGTGATGTGGGCACAAACGGCACGCTCACCGAAGGCAAGCATAATAACGTGCAGTTCCCGCCCATCGAGCAACCTGCCCCCATTGCTTCTGTTGCCGTACATCCCGTGGCGCAATCGGACGTGGCGAAAATGAGCCAGACGCTGAACCGTTTGGTGGCGGAAGACCCGACCCTGAGCTGGCACAATCAACTGGCGACCCACCAAACGATTCTGTCGGGGATGGGCATCACCCATCTGGATATTGCCGTTAAAAAAGCGGAAAATAAATTTGGCCTGCACCTGACCACTTCTATTCCTAAAGTGCCGTATCGGGAGACGATTACGCGCACCAATGAGTCAGATTACACCCACAAAAAGCAGTCGGGCGGGGCGGGACAATACGCCCGCGTTTTCCTGCGCGTGGAGTCGCTTGATGATGATGCCGATTTTGAGTTTGCCTCTGAAATTGTGGGCGGGGCTATTTCCGCGCCCTTTGTCACGGCCACTGAAAAGGGGTGTCGGCAGGCTCTCGAAAACGGGGCTTTGGCGGGTTTTCCGGTCACGGGTGTGAAGGCTATCGTTTATGATGGCAAGGAGCATCCCGTAGACTCGAAAGAAATCGCGTTCCAAACGGCGGGGCGCGAAGGGTTTAAGAAGGCAGTTTTAGGAGCTGGCCCCGTCTTGCTGGAGCCGATTTATCAGGTGACGGTGACGGTTCCCAGTGACTACATGGGGGACGTGCTGGGTGATATGAATTCTCGCCGGGCGCGAGTGCAGGGTATGGATCAGGCGGGCAACAAGAGTATTATCAAGGCGGAAGTGCCGCTGGCGGAGATGCAGACGTATGCGGCGGATTTGCGCTCGATGACGGGCGGTCGGGGGGTGTATGCGATGGCCTATGCGCATTATGGTCGGATGCCGAGCTATTTGCAGGAGCAGTTGGTGGCGGCCGCTAAGCAGAATCACGAAGAAGGTTAAATGCCTCTAGCTCTCTCTCTCCCATGAGTGACGTAAAAAAGGGGGAGACACGGCCGTGTTTGGGCTGTGTCTCCCCCTTCGCTTTGTGAAGAACTTACTCGTCTTTGGGTGGCGAATCGTAGTCGAGTATATCTTTGCCCGCTTCGGTTGAAAGAATATCGAGCGCGGCCGCCGCGCCTTCGCCGGCCGAGATAATGGCCTGACTGCGCTTGAGTTTGGTCGCCCGACCGACGGCATAAAGATTAGACACGGCCGTGCGGCCATTGCGGTCTACATCAAAACCCATCCGGTCAGCCTCCAGCCCCATACTCTTGCCCAGCTTTAGCTCCTTCCCCTCGGCCAGCACCACATATTTCGCTTGCGCCGTCTGGCCACCCTCCGTCTGAATCGTAAACCCATCCTCCGTCTGGTCAATGTCCGTCACCAAATCATCCACCAGCGTGGCTCCAAAATCCAGCACCTGTTGCCGAGCAATCTTTTGGAAATCCGTGCCCGTTATTTTGGGAATGCCCAAATAGTTGTAAAGCAACGCCCAGTGCATGGCCGTTTTGTCTTGACCGTACACGGTCACGTTCATATCATTTTTAGCTAAAAAGAGAGCCGCGCTCAGCCCGCCCGGGCCATCACCAACGATAATGACATCATTCATATTTGTTTTTCTCCTGTTGTGGGGTTAGTGGTTTGCGTGTCGTGTACTAACTGTTGCTTGCCTTATTGAGCCGTCAGGCTCACTCTTAGTGTGACGGGTGAATGAAAAAAGTAGGTTAGATTAAGCAGACCGTTGTCACAAAAAGCGGTTTGCCCTGCATTCTGGGTCAGAGAGCAGGTATAATGACTTTTGCGTTTTTTTAGCAGATGCTAGAGTTTGGGGGAGCCATGTCTCACGCCCAAGCCCTTTATTCATTATTCTTTACGCCTTACTCATTCTTTATTTATGATCTCAAACAGCTCTAACACCGCTTATCCGCTCACCCCGCTCTCGATGGGGCAAATTTTAGACCGCTCCTTTTGGCTCTACAGGCGATACTTTCTCACCTTTGTGGGCATTGTCGCCATTGTGCAACTCATTCCCTCTTTATTTAACTTGTTGGCCGCCTTTGGCCCTAGCTTTGCCTTTGCGCCCTCGCTCGGCACGATTATTGGCTCTATAGCCGGCATGTTTAGCTCGGCGGCGATGGCGGTGGCGGTGGCGCAGGCGTATTTGGGGCAAACGCCCTCTATCTCGGGCGCGTATGGGGCGATCAAAGCGCGGCTGGGGCTGTTGGTTGGTTTGGTTTTTATTATCATTGTTGTCGTGGTGCTTTTATTTATATGGACATTTGTGCCGATTGTGGGCTGGTTCACTGGGCCGGGGGCTATCTTTTTTTTCACGGCCGTGATTTCCAGCCTGATTATTCCCGTTATTATTCTCGAGGATACAAGCCTTGAAGGTGGCCTGCGCCGCAGTTGGGATTTGGCGCGTCAGCGGTTTTGGTGGCTGGTAGGTTTGACCATGATTGTGGCCGCGTTCTCGCAAGTGGTGGTAACAGGGCCGATTTTGCTGACGCTGGGGCTGGGGCAATTTTGGTTTGGGGCACAGAGTTCATGGCCGATTATCTTGCAATCGTTTGTGACCTTGGCTATCGGTTCGCTTTATACCCCTTTTACGCTGGCTCTGTATACGCTAGTTTATTTTGATTTGCGGATTCGGTATGAAGGGTTTGATTTAGCAGTGGCGGCCACGGCCGTGGTAAGAGACCCCGCCGATTCAGCCGCCCTGTTTAACCTGTTAAAAGCCGCCCCTCCGCCCGAACTCGGCAATCGTCTGACACGGCGCGAAATTGGCTCCTTGGCGATTTTATCGCTCATTATGTATGGCGTGGTGCTGGTATACACCCTGTTCGTAATGGGCGTGGTTTTTGGTTTGCTAGAGAGCGGTTTCATTGTCCCCTAAGAGCCTCTCCGTCGTTTTGCTGGTCATCAGTCTGCTCGGCCTCTTTTTGGGATCATCCCCGACGGCCGCACAAACAGAAGAGCCAGAAAACCTCGTTACCCTCGAAGCATATCGCGCCCTGCTGGCCGAAAGCCGAGCCATTGTCGATCAGGATGATGCTTTTGGCGAGTTTGCCGCTTTGGCCGAACGATGGGAAAAAATCACGGCCGTGGAACTGACCCGCGCCGACGGCACAACCCTCGAACTGCCCGTGCGCCACAGCTACATCGTCAGCCTGCTCCGCGCCGACATTCCCAACTTTGGCCTGTTGCGCCGCACCTTTGCCACGCTTGACCACGCCTCTGCCAGTTGGCCCGCCGCCAGCGAAACCCTCTCCCCCGCCGAATTTTTCCCTGATTTAGAAACCCTCAATGAGGTGCTGGCTCGACCCGAGTTTCAGGCCACGCCCAGTGAACCCAATCTGTTTGAGCGACTGCGGCGGCAGGTGCTGAGCGTCATCAACGAGTGGCTGGTATGGCTGTTGCCCCAAGATGTGGCTTGGTCAGGCGGCAATTGGCTATTCACGATACTGCTCCCCGCTGTGCTGGGTGTTATTTTACTGCTGGTCATTGTGCTGGGTATTCGCCGCTTGGCGACGGATTTGGTCAACACCACGGCCGTGGACAGCAACGGCTGGCAGACGGGGGAATCGCTCACGGCGGCTACGGCGTATGAACAGGCGCAAAGTACCTCGAGCGCGGGGGATTATCGCACGGCCGTGCGCTACCTCTACCTCTCCACCCTGCTCGCCCTCGATGAGCGGGACATTCTGCGCTATGACCGCGCCGCCACCAATCGTGAATATTTACGCCGCGTGGTTGACCAACCCGACCTGCACACCCTCCTGCGCGACGTGGTAGACGTTTTCGACCGCGTTTGGTACGGTTTCCAGCCCATCAGCCGCGAAACCTATGATACCTACGCCGAGCGCGTGGCCGCCTTGCAACAAAAACGCCAGCGTCGCCGCCGCCCTGAGGATAATGGAGGAGCCAACCCCACATGAAAGCGCGACAACTTTCACGCGATAATTGGCTCGCTATCGGCGTGGTTGCTCTCCTTCTGCTGGTTCTGCTGGGTGTGGCTTTGGCCGAACAAGAGGAGACGATGCCCGACTACAGCACCATTTCTGCGGAAACGCGCGGGGCACGCGCCCTCTGGCTGTGGACGCAAGAGCTAGGGTATGACACGGCCGACGCCCGCGACTTTTTGTTCACCGGCCCGCCCCCAGAAGCAGATGTCGCCCTCATTTTGGAGCCAGCCATGCGGTTGGGCGACGCAGATTGGCTTGTTTTGGATGCGTGGATAGACAACGGGGGCACGCTTATTGTGGCCGGCGATGAGCTAAATACGCGGCTCGCCTTTAGCCGCTATGGCCTTAACCTCACCTTTTTTGGGCTGGGCGGCACGGCGGGGGTACAGCTCCCTTCGCTAGCCGCGCCTCCTATCCAGGAGCCGCTCAACCTGCAAGCTTTTTCTTATTTTGAACCAGAGGCGGATGAATTGCTGGACAGCATGGTGGTGCATGTGGCGCAAGATGAACGCCCCATCATTGTCTCGCTGGCGCAGGGGGAAGGGCGGCTGATTCTCAGCAGTACGGCGTATCCGTTCACGAATGTGGGGCTGAAAACGGCGGGCAACGCGCAACTGGTGCGTAATCTCTTAGCCACGGCCGTGCCCAGCGGCCTGATTTGGTTCAATGATTGGCACCACGGTTTGCGCGGGGCGATTGACCCCGGTGAATTGAGTGGGCCGTTTGACTGGTTGCGCTTTACTTCAGGGGGGCAGGCGGTTTTGTACACGGCCGTGCTTCTTTTTGTGGCGATTCTGCTCAGCGGCCGGGCGTTTGGTCGCCCCGTGCCCCTGCCCAGTGCTACCCGCCGCCGCGCCCCGCTCGAGTACATTAACGCCATCGCCAACCTTAACCGCCGCGCGGGACACAGCTACCCCGTCCAGCTTCAATACCATCAACAGCTCAAACGCACCCTTGGCCGTCGCTACCGACTCGACCCCAACTTGCCCGACGATGAATACCTCCGCCAATTGGCTGAGTATGACCCTAGCCTAGACCTCGACCAACTGACCACCCTGCTCACCCGCCTGCGCCAGCATAACTTGAGCCAGACAGAACTGCTAGAACTAGCCCAAGACAGCTATCGCGTGCTGAACGATGAGAGGACTTGAAAAAGGATGAAGGATGAGGGAAGAAGGAAGAAAAGGGACGAATTACAAATTACGAATGACGAATGACTATGTGTCCAGAGGTCACTCAGCACTCATCGCTCATCACTCAGCACTTTTTCCAGTAAGCTCAGTGGTGAAGGGCTAACTCACATCGCCCTTCGCACCTAGCACCTCGCACCTAACCTATAGGAAACCCTATGCACCCCCAACAACTCCAAACCATTTACACCGATTTACGCCAAGAAGCGGACAAAGTGCTGGTCGGCTTAGAAGAGCCGTTTGAACTGCTGGTCGTGGCCCTGCTGACGGGCGGCCATGTGCTGTTAGAAGGCGTGCCCGGCACAGCCAAAACGCTCATGGCGAAAACGCTCGCCCATCTGGTGCAGGCAGATTTCAAGCGCATCCAGTTTACGCCCGACCTCATGCCCTCGGACATTCTGGGGACGAGTGTGTTTGACCTGACGGCTGGGCAGTTTTATCTGAAAAAGGGGCCGATTTTCACCCAAATCCTGTTAGCGGACGAAATTAACCGCGCCCCAGCCAAAACCCAGTCTGCTCTGCTGGAAGCGATGGAAGAGAAGCAGATTAACCTGGAGGGGGAGCGGCATGTTTTGGCACGGCCGTTTATGGTCATTGCTACGCAAAACCCCATCGAGTATGAAGGCACGTACCCCTTGCCCGAAGCGCAACTCGACCGGTTTTTGTTTAAGGTGATTGTGGATCATGCGACGCTGGAGGAGGAGATTGAGGTGTTGCGCCGCTATAACAAGGGATTTGATGCGCACGATTTGAAACAGGCGGATTTGGTGGCGCGGCTCACGGCCACGGCTGTGGTAGAAGCGCGCACGGCCGTGGATGCCGTTACGGTGGAAGAGGGCGTTCTCAAATACATCGCCCAAATCATCGCCGCCACCCGCCGCTCACCCGACTTGGTGCTGGGCGGCAGTACCCGCGCCGCCACCCACATTTTACTCTCCGCCAAAAGCTTCGCCGCGCTACAGGGACGGGACTTCCTTACGCCCGACGATGTGAAATACGTCACCAAGCCCGTTTTGCGCCACCGCCTCATTCTCAAGCCCGAAGCGGAAATCGAAGGGCTGGATGCGGACGCCGTGGTTCAGCGGGTGCTAGCCCAGGTGGAAGTGCCTAGGTAAGGAAGAAGGACGAGGGCAGAAGGACGAAAAGGAGCGGGTCTTCTCGAGAAAATCACCGCGTTCTCCGCAGTTAATTTGACCCTTTTACAGCGGACTAAATTTTGCTGTTAAGTTTAGAATTTCTGCTCTGTTTGATGCCATCTATTTACGATATCTAGGGCTTGTTCTGTCCCAATTTTTTCTAACGCTTGAGCGGCATAGTCACAAATACGAGGTAGGGTCGATTTCAATGTATATGTGTCAGACAATTTTGCTTCGAGAGCCTTGATGATACTTGTTTTTAACTCCCCATCTTCCATTGTTTGCCCTATTTCGCCTAATTCTTTTGTAATTACTTCTCGAATAAAATGGGAACTGTCATCAAGGGTATCTATCAACAAGGGGATATATTTTTTTTGAGGGATAGCCATTAATCTATTGACACCTTCTAGTCGCTTCAGATTATCATTACTCTGAATGTTAATCGCCCCTTCTTCAAGATAATCGCTCTAGGTTCGCTCAAAAAAAGAACAAAAGTTAAATTAGGTAAAGTCGCACCCTAAAAATGAAAAGATGCAGTTGGGTTACGACAAAACTTTAAAACTTCGAGAATTTAACTCAAGCTGTAGCTTTCATCACAGTACCT
>JBGTIZ010000083.1:0-8561 GCA_041745395.1 Promineifilaceae bacterium (SeqCode)
AGAGAGCGTTGCACAAAATAGTTGAAAGAAAAAGCGGTTTGTGAAATGATGTGAATATCTACTCCACAACACTCCACAAACACGCTTATGACAAACAGTATACAGCAAGCCCCCACAAATTCAATCGCCAATCCAGAGCTACCCCCCGAAATTCTGCACCAGGCCAGCGTCCAAATCTACGAGGCCAACCGCCAGCGCTACCCCGACGACCCCCTCTACCAACTTGAGCAACGCCTCAACTTTGATGACATCGCCCATCAGTGCGCGGGCTTCAGCCACACTCAAGGCGTCACGCACACCATCCCCCGCCTTGTGCGCGTCCTGTTCCTCAAGTATTGGCACAACTGGTCTCTCCGGGTAACGGAACAACAGGTGCAAAACGACCTGCGCGTCAAACAGTTCACGAAGTACGCCCTGCATGAATTTGCGCCCGACTTCAGCACGATCTGCCGCTTCGAGCAGTGGGTGAGTGCGCATTGCCCCCGCGCCTACTTCGACCTCATTCTCAAGCAGGTAGACGAACAGTTTCCCAGCCAGCGCACGCAGACGCAAAAGGGAGATACCTTTGCCATGATTGCCAATGCCGCCCGCGAGTCATTGGTCACGCTCATTCGCCACAGCAGTCAGCGGCTTTTGCGGGCCATTGCCGAACAGAAAGGGTGGGCGTATGAGCAGGTTGTCGATTTAGTGGGGCAAGCCAATCTGACGGGTGAGGAGGAAAAGTCATATCATCGGATGACGGCGGAGGAGAAAGCGCAACAGCTACACACGGCCGTGTCCGTCGCCTACGCCAGCCTCGACCTGCAAGGGCGTCAACCTAGCGAGGCCGTGCAAGAGTGGGTCACTCACCTCGAAAAACTCCTCGCCGACAACCTGCACATCACCTGGCAAGCCGATGGGCAACTGGGCGAAGTGACCCGCCTACCGAGCAAAAAGCAAGGGAGCTACCGCATGGGGAGCGCGACCGACCCCGAAGCGACCTACCGCAAGCACGACGACCAAGATGATCTTGGCTACAACGTCTCAGTCATCACCAATGGTGAGTTTGTGCGCGAAATTCAGGCCGACACAGGCGCCACCCCCGACGCCAAGCCCCTCCCCCAGTTACTCCGCAACCAACTTGAACACCACAACCTTGCTGCCGAGAAAATCGTCTACGACCAAGCGGCAGGCAGTGGCAAAACCATGGCCGAAGTGCATCAGGCGACCGGCGGGCAGACCCAACTTGTGGTCAAACCGCGCGAGATGAACAAACAAGGGAAGCTCTTTGGCCCCCGCGATTTTACCCTCGACCCCCGCAGTTATACCCTCACCTGCCCCAACGGCGTGACGAGTCAGACGGCGTACCGCTCGGGCAGTGGGGATGGGTGGAACTTCCGCTTTGCCCCTGTGCAATGTGTGGACTGCCCCCTGCGCTTGCAGTGCCGCCTCAAGCCAGACGCGGAGACGATACGGCAGGTTTTCATCAGCGATTATCGCACCTTTGAGGAGAAGGCGTGGGCATACACCCTGACCGAATCCTATAAGGAAGAGATGCGGGCACGGAGTGATGTGGAGCGACAAATTGCAGGGTTGGTGCGTTACTGTGGGGCGCGGCGGGCACGGGCGGCGGGGCTGAAGCGGGCCGATTTTCAGGCCAAGATGTCGGGCGCGGTGTTCAATGCCAAGCGACTGATTCAAAAGCATCTGCTACGAGAGCGACAGGCGCGAAAAGAGGCCGAGGAAGCAAGGACAAGGGGAGGAGTGTGTCTGGTAACCGCTTAAATAGCGGGTGAAACAGCCAAAAACGGCTATTGGAAGCCTGTTTTGGGTCAAAAAGCCTGTTTGGGTCGGAAAAAGTGGGTCTAAGGGGCGTTTTTGGCGGGGGGATGGTGTAGCGGGGGAAAAATAAAAGGGTTGGATGGGCGCTTGGCTCATCCAACCCTATTTTATGCAACACTCTCCTTCATGATACGTAGCTTATACGGTTCGGCAAGCCAGAGGCAGACCGTTATAATCCCTCGGCTTAAAAGAGTAAGAAGTGAGACGTAAAAAGTGAAAAGTCACGGGTGGCGACTAAAGCCATTTCTCGCTTCTCATGGCCAACTATCTCACTGCTCCGCCTAGGCTCTTATCCTGACCTAAACCCCAACCCATAAGGACATAACGCATGATTACCTACCTTCTAAATGGCGAGGTATCCCTCTTCATTTCGTCATTGGTTGTGCTAATTTTCGCCTTTGCTTACCATGAATTTGCCCACGCTATTGCCGCCGACCATTTGGGCGACCCCACGCCCCGCTCATTTGGCCGCATGAGCGTCAACCCCTTTGTGCATTTGGATCGTTTTGGAATGATGATGCTGGTGCTAGCCGGTTTTGGCTGGGCGGTCACGCCCGTGAACCCCAGCTTTATGCGCGGCAACCCTAGGCAATCAATGGCCTTGGTGGCTATAGCCGGCCCCTTTGCTAATTTGCTGATGGCCGCGCTTTTTGCCTTGCCCTTGCGTCTGATTCAACTCGGATTGCTTTTCGCCAGCCTCATGCCAGAATGGCTCATCTGGTTCTTTTTCTTGGGGGTACAGTTAAATCTGTTCCTGATGTTTTTTAACCTGATGCCGATTCCCCCGCTGGACGGTTTTACTGTGCTGATGGGCGTTTTGCCGCCTGATTTGGCGTACCAGTTAGAGCCATTGCGCCAATACGGCCTGCCTATCTTGCTGGCCGTTATCTTCCTGCCCGCCTTTATTCCCCAACTGCCCGGCCTGATTGAGTTTCTCGGCCCAATGGTAAATGCCATCTTCCATGTGCTGGTGGGCGTGCCGATGTCCCAAGCGTTTTTGCTGTTTTAGCGCGGCAGGTGCGATTGGTTGTAGAGTAGATCTGTAGATTGACTGAAAGATTCTCCTGTGTTTTGGTATCGCGTTTCTCAATTTTGGCGGCAAATCACGGCCGTGCCTCTCCCCCCCACCGCTTGGCAAGAAATCCAAGCCGTGCTGACGCCCGCCGAATGCGACCTGTTCCAAAAATTTGCAACAGGTGACCGGTGGCATGGGTATCGCGTGCTGTGTACCCTGCGCGAAGCGGGGCACGCTGACCCTGATTTGTGGGTTGCGGCTCTGTTGCATGATGTGGGCAAGACGCGGGCGCAGTTCACGGCCGTGGATAGGAGCGTGGAGGCCGTTTTGCGCCTAATGTTCCCCCGCCGCGTACACCGTTGGGAACAAGGCGACCTACACAGTTGGCGACGACCGTTTGTTGTTCGTGCCCAACATGCCGACTGGAGTGCAGAGATGGCGCAGGCGGCGGGCAGTTCATCCACGGCCGTGTCCCTCATCCGCCGCCATCAAGACTCGCTTCCATCCGTCCTTACCAATCATGAAGACCGTCTGCTGAGCTACCTGCAATGGGCAGACGACCAGAATTAAACCAGCCAACAAACCAACTAACCTCATGAAAACACAAACAATCGGTATCATCGGCCTCAATCGGTACGGCGCGTCTATCGGCTTAGCCCTTAAACAATCATTGCGAAACGTGACGGTCATGGGGCATGACGGCGACGGCCAAATCATGAAGCAGGCCAAAGAGATGGGTGCGGTGGACGAGACCAAGCGACGAGCCTCGGCGGTGGCGTCGGCGGCGGATATTTTGATTTTGTGTGAGCCATTGTCGCAGATGGAGTTGTTGATTATGAGCATTGCGCCCGATGTGCAGGCACACGCGGTGGTGTTGGACACGGCCGTGCTCAAAAAACCAATCCACAACTGGATAAAAACCTACTTCACCCAAGGCCACTACGTTAGTTGTATGCCCATCATCGCCACCGCCCAGACCCAAGACACGCGGTTGGGCATCGCCGCCGCTTCACCTGATTTATTTCGCAACAGCACCTTCTGTCTCTTCCCCGGCCCCGAAGTGGACGAACAGGCGGTGCAGACGGCCGCTACTTTTGGGCAACTGTTGGGCAGTCAGCCGTTTCATATGGACATCAGCGAGTATGATGTGTATATGCAGGCTCTGGAGACTTTGCCCGCGCTCGTTAGCACGGCCGTGTTTCGCGCCCTGACCAAACGCACTGGCTGGCGCGATATGTCTCGCGTGGCTGGGTTGCCTTTTGCCCAACTCACCAGCCTCATCCAGCGTGAAGAGGAGATTGCCCACATGGCTTTAGCTGATAAACAAGCCACCCTATTCTGGCTCGACACGCTCATGGCTGAAATGGCCGACCTACGCCGCTGGGTCGCCGAAGGGGACGAAGAAACCTTGGCCGCGCTGATGCTCGAAATGGGCATTCAGCGCGAAGAATGGCATCATCAGCGGCAAGCAAACGATTGGACTCCCCCCGCCCAAGTGCAAAAATCGGGTCTAATGGGTCAACTCTTTGGCACATTCCTGAGCCGTGGGGACAAAGATGGGAAGAACCGTAAGCCGTGAGCCATAAGCTACAAGTAAACTGGCTACTAATAACCCGCTGACCGACTGAAAGACTAAAAAATGACCTCACGCAAAATCATGATGATTGCCCCCACCTCCTTTTTTAGTGACTATGGCGGGCATATTCGCATCTTAGAGGAAACGCTGGCTCTGCAAAGTGAGGGCAATGCGATTACGATTGTTACCTATTATAAAGGGCGTGATTTGCCAGAGTTGGATATTCGGCGCACCGCGCCCCTCCCTTATCGCACCGATTACGAAGTCGGCTCCTCACGTCACAAAATCGCCTTTGATATCTATCTGGCCATTAAAGCGTGGCAAGTGGCGCGGCGCGACCGCCCCGACCTGATTCATGCTCACATGCACGAAGGGGCACTCATCGGTGGCGTTGTTTCCCGCCTGCTACGCATTCCCATGGTGTTTGATTTTCAGGGGAGTTTGACGGGTGAAATGATAGATCATCAATTTTTGCAGTCCGGTGGACTCATTCATCGCCTTGTACGGCGTGCCGAGCGGTTTATCAACCACATGCCCCACGCCATTCTCACCAGTTCGGCCCAGGCGCGGGAGGGGCTGTTGCAAGAGTTTGCCGTGCCGCCCGAACGAGTACACCCGTTGCCCGACTGCGTGGATTTGGCGCGATTTGACCCAGAGAGATACACGGCCGTGGAAAAAGCCGCCCTCCGCCACCAGCTAGACATCCCGCCCGACCGCCCCATCGTCGCTTATCTGGGTCTGCTGACCGACTATCAGGGCATTCCCGACCTGCTCCACGCGGCCCACACCCTCAAGCAAGCCGGCGAGCACATCCACTTTTTAATCATGGGTTTTCCCAATTTGTCTCGCTATCGTCAGATGGCTGTGGATTTAGATGTGGCCGATGTGGTCAGCCTGCCTGGCAAAATCCCGTATGACCAAGCTCCGCTCTATTTATCGCTCGGGGATGTGGCCGTCTCGGCCAAGGTGTCGGCCACCGAAGGAAGTGGCAAATTGCTGAACTATATGGCTCTCGGCTTGCCTGTGGTGGCTTATGACACGGCCGTGCATCGAGAATACCTTGGCGATCTCGGCCACTTTGTCCCTCCCCACGACGCCACCGCCCTCGCTTGGGCATTAGCCAATTTGCTCAACGACCCGCCCCGCGCTACCCAGCTTGGTCAAGCCCTGCGCCAGCGCGTCAGCGAACAATTTAGCTGGGCACAAGCCGCCCGCCACATAGATACCCTCTACGCTCAGCTAATCGGCTAAGCCGTTGCTCATGCTGAAATGCTGAGTATCTGACCGCTTACATAAACCTTAAGTTAACATTGCAAATGGCGATTGACATTCAGACACGGCCGTCCTACACTATGGTGCTGTTTTAAGAAGAGAAATCAGCCTCTATGATCATTTCCGGTAAACAACAACGTATAATCCAGTTCGTTTGGTAGGGTGTAGCATGTCTTGTGTTGCGCCCTTTACGTGTTGGTCAAGTCTCAGGAGTAGGTGCAGGTAAATGGCAAAACTACCAATTAAAAGTTATGCAAGTTCCGTGAGTACACTCGAGTTACCACGGTTGATTGATGTCCAGCTTAACTCATTCAAACAATTTATTGAGGAGGGCTTAACCGAGCTTTTTGAAGAAATTTCCCCCATTGAAAGTTACAGCGGCGACATGAAACTCTACTTCCCCTGTAATCGGCCGGAAGTGGAAGGATTTGACCTCAAATTTTGGTTTAGCGAACCCAAATACGACGTAGATGAATGCGTTGAACGGGATATGAGCTTCGCCGCGCCCGTTACCGTGCGTGTTCTGCTCTATCGTGCTGACCTAGACCAGCCTATCGTGCAAGATATTTTCTTGGGCGATTTTCCGCTTATGACCAACGCGGGTACTTTTATCATTAACGGTACGGAGCGCGTGGTCGTCAGCCAGTTGATTCGCTCCCCCGGAGCCTACTTTGAAGCACAGGCGGAAAAATCAACCGGCCGCCCCTTGGCTATGGCCAAACTCATCCCTGACCGTGGGGCTTGGATGGAGTTTGAAACGCGCAAGACTGACTATCTGACCATCAAATTTAATCGCAAGCGTACCATTCCTGCGACCCTGTTCCTGCGGGCGATGGCGGCCGTGGATGATGGCTCAGGCAACATGCTTCTGAAAACGGGCACAGACGAAGAAATCATGGCTCAGTTTGAAGATGTGGATATCAATCCTGAGCATCTCTATATTCCTGGTACGATTGAACAAGAGCCACCTTGGGATCCTAGCAAGCCATTGGCGGAACAGGCACTCATCGAGTTCTACAAGCGGATGCGCCCCGGCGACCCGCCCACGCTTGATAACGCCCGCCAATACCTTTATGAGCAGTTATACGATAACCGCCGCTATGATTTGGCCAAGGTTGGTCGGTACAAACTGAACAAAAAGCTGGGCCTGCAAAACGAAATCCCCGCAGAGCATCGCACCATCACCCAGCGCGACATTCTTAATATGTTGCGTCACATGATTAACCTTAATAATGGGGTGGTGCAGGCGGATGATATTGACCATTTGGGTAATCGTCGTGTTAAAACCGTAGGTGAATTGCTTCAAGCCAAGATTCGGGTCGGTTTGCGGCGCATGGAGCGAGTCGTGCGCGAGCGCATGTCTATCCGTGATGCGGAAAACGTGACCCCTGTGTCGCTGATTAACATTCGGCCTGTTGTCGCGGCCGTGCGTGAATTCTTTGGTAGTTCGCAGTTGAGCCAGTTCATGGAACAGGCCAACCCGCTGGCTGAGCTAACCCACAAACGCACCCTCTCTGCCCTTGGCCCTGGTGGTCTACGGCGTGAACGCGCTGGCTTTGAAGTGCGTGACGTTCACCATAGCCATTATGGCCGTATTTGCCCCATCGAAACGCCTGAAGGACCAAACATTGGTCTTATCGGTCGTCTGGCCTCTTATGCGCGGGTCAACAAGTTTGGTTTTGTGGAAACCCCCTATCGTCGTGTGTTGAACACCTTTGGTGGACAAGACGAAGCGATGATTGGGCATGATGCGTTTACCGACATTGTCAATCCCGACACGGGCGAAATCATTGTGGAAGCGGATCACACCATCACGGCCGAGATATTTGCCCAAATCAAAGAAGCTGGTTTGGAAGAAATAGCGGTTGTGCCTTATGTCACCAACGAAATTCTCTATATGTCGGCTGACGAGGAAGACCGTTACACCATCGCGCAGGGCAACGCTTCGATTGACGTGCGCTTGCAATTCCGCGATAGGCGTATTCCCGCTCGTCGTAACCAGCACTTTATTTTCACCAACGTTCAGCGCGTAGACTTTATCGACGTGGCGCCACGTCAGATTGTGGGTGTCTCCGCCTCGCTTATTCCCTTCCTTGAGCATGACGACGCTAACCGTGCCCTGATGGGTTCCAACATGCAGAGGCAAGCTGTGCCTTTGCTCAAACCAGATGTACCTGTTGTGAGTACGGGCATGGAAATGCAAGCGGCACGGAACTCTGGGCAAGTTGTGATGGCTCAGGAAGCGGGTGAAGTGCTGAGCGTAACGGGTGACCGGGTGATAGTGATGGGCGAGAATGGTCCACGCACCTATAACTTGCGTAAATATGCCCGCTCTAACCAAAGCACTTGCGTTGACCAACAGCCTCTTGTGGTCAAGGGTCAGCGCGTCGAGGTAGATGATGTGCTAGCCGATAGCTCTTCAACCCGTTTTGGTGAACTCGCGCTGGGTCAGGACGTTATTATTGCTTTCCTTTCTTGGGAAGGTGGTAACTTTGAAGACGCGCTCCTCGTCAGTGAAAAACTGGTGCGTGAAGACAAGTACACCTCTGTCCATATCGAAAAGCATGAGTTGGAAGCGCGTGATACCAAGCTGGGACCAGAAGAAATTACGTATGACATCCCCAATGTGAGTGAGGATGCCTTAAAGGATTTAGACGAACGAGGCATCATTCGCGTCGGTGCGGATGTCAAGGAAAATGACATTCTCGTGGGCAAGATTACGCCCAAAGGTGAAAAAGAACTTAGCCCTGAAGAGAAATTGCTGCGGGCTATCTTTGGCGATAAGGCGCGGGAAGTAAAGGACTCCAGCCTGCGGATGCCTCATGGTTCCCGTGGTAAGGTTGTAGATGTACAGGTGTTTACCCGTCAACATGACCG
>JBGTIZ010000084.1:0-3564 GCA_041745395.1 Promineifilaceae bacterium (SeqCode)
TTACTTACGATTCGCGTAAATTTGAAATGAGAAAGAAGTTGTCATAAAGTTTAAGGATGACAACCTTACAATTAACACACCAAAGAGTAGATGACATCCCACTTTTGTTGGCTATTATGATCGAAATGGGTATACCAGAAAAAATAGACGAACAAATTCAGCCACATGGTCATTGGCAAGGATTAGGTGTCGGTCTATTGACGACTATCTGGTTAAGTTACATTTTGACCGAACAAGATCACCGTTTGGTAACTGTACGAGAGTGGGTAGCGGAAAGAAAAGAGCTATTCAATCGCTTGCTAGGGATTGACCTACGAGATACCGACCTCACAGACGACCGTTTAGCTAACGTGTTGATGATGCTAGGTGATGAGGCAATCCAGGAGCAATTAGACATCGGCATGGTGCAAGATTGGATAACATTGTACGAGTTACCAAAAGAAATAACACGCTACGATAGTACCATCGTGAGTGTGTATCATGACGGTGAGAATGGTGAAGGATTATTGGGATATGGGCATAGTAAAGACCATCGGCCAGACTTGGCCCAATTCAAAGTGATGTTATCAGCGTTAGACCCACTGGGGTTGCCTTTGACGTGTCAATTGGTCAATGGCAAACGAGCCGATGATAAGTTGTACATTCCTTCCTATAACAAAACGGTCGAAACGATAGGACATGGTCGCTTTTTAGCCATTGGCGATAGCAAAATGGGAGCCATAGCCACCCGTACACATTTCGCTAGTCAAGGCAGTTACTATTTATGCCCCTTTCGCTATCCAGCGGCCAAAGGAGAGAACTTATAGACAAACCATTTAAACCTCGGACAATGTAATTCTGTGAAGCCAAAGCCCGCCCCCAGTTTACGGCAAATGATTGTCCGAACTTAAGATGTTTTCTCTATTTAGAAGAGTGGATAGAGCAGGCGTTAAAGCATAAAGATGAATGGCAAGCGTTGGAAAAGAGAGACCCTGATACAGGAGAAATCAAGAAAGTGGCCTCCATTTATAGTTGGGTACGGCCTCAAACTGTTTCTCGTACTGATGGTGAGGCGTTTAGCTGGCAAGAACGGGTTTTGGTCACGCAGTCGCTCGCCTTACAAGCAGGCATGACCACCAAACGTGAAGGTCAACGGCAACAAGCCTATGTCGCTTTGGACAAATTAAGCCGCCCACCAAAGCAAGGCCAGAAACGGTATCGTTCTCAAGAAGAACTACAAAATGAGGTAGATAAGTTGCTCGGTAAGTATCATCTCCAAGGCATTGTCTCGGTTAGATTGACGGGGCAACCACACTCAGATGGCGGGCAACGGTGGATTGTCCAAGATTATCAGTGTGATGAGGCGGCTTGGAAGAATATGCTTTCGCGCTTGGGATCGTGCTGTTATGTGAGCAATGTACCGACTGACCTTTACTGTGACCCACAACTCGTTTTGCTCTATCGGCAACAACCTTATCTAGAGCGGGGGATTTCTCGCCTGAAAAGTCGCTATTTACACATTCGCCCCGTTTTTCTGCGTGATGAACAGCGTATTGCTGGGCTAACTTGGTTACTCATCCTTGCTTTGCGAGTGATGGTCTTGTTGGAGTTTCGGGTTCGTCGTCAGTTGGCTCAACGTCAAGAGTCAATTTGGGGGCTGAATCCAGCCTCCAAAACTCAAACCACTGACCGACCGACAACAGACCGCCTTCTTAAAGCCTTTGGTAACATCACCTTTACTATTGTTAACCTAGGGGCTGAGGTCCACTACCATATTTCTGAATTAACCCCTACTCAAAAGCATATTCTTTCTTTACTTGACTTACCTGAAGACATTTATTTGCGGCTGGCTCATTCTCAGCCTAAACCGCTTTTTAATTTACGCGAATGATAAGTCATTACTCATTATTCATTGCGTCCGCGAGGACGCCCACGGCCGTGTCAATCTCCGCCGCCGACACCACCAGCGGCGGAACCAGCCGCAAAACCGTCTCCCCCGCATTGATAATCAGCACCCGCTGAGCAATACAGCCCTTTACCACCTCCGCCACAGGGCGATTTAGCTCCACCCCCACCATCAAGCCCGCTCCCCGAATCGCCACCACCTGCTCCTGCGGAAGCCATTCCTGCAAACGAGATTGCAGATGCTCCCCCATTTCACGCACATGCGCCAAAAACTCAGGCTGATTCACGCGGTCAAAAACGACATTGGCGGCGGCACAGACCAGCGGCCCCCCGGCAAACGTACTGCCATGCTCCCCCGGCTTAATGGCGTCCGCCACCGCTTGCGTCATCAGCACTGCCCCGATGGGCAAGCCTCCCGCCAGCGGCTTGGCGATGCACATCATGTCCGGCGTGACGCCCACCGCTTCGTGCGCCCAGAGGTAGCCCGTCCGCCCGAGTCCACACTGGATTTCGTCGAAGATGAGCAACGCGCCGTGCTGGTCACAAAGCTGACGCAAGCCGCGCAAAAACTCGGCCGTGGCGGGACGAATGCCTCCTTCTCCCTGAATGGGTTCGATAATGACGGCGCAGGTGTCGTCGTCTATCGCTTCGGTGGCAGAGTCGAGGTTGTTGAATTCGGCAAAGGTGACGCCCGGAAGCAGGGGAGCAAACGGGGTGCGGTATTTCTCTTTGGCGGTGGTGGCCAGTGCCCCCATGGTGCGCCCGTGGAACGCTTGGGTGAAGGAGACGATTTTGGCACGCCCACGGCCGTGTTCCAACGCATATTTGCGGGCAAACTTCAGAGCCGCTTCGTTGGCTTCTGTGCCCGTGTTGCCAAAATAAACCCGGTCCGCAAAAGAGTTTTCGACCAGCTTGCGGGCAAGCGTCGCCTGGGGTTCGGTGTAATAGAGATTGCTGGTGTGGGTCAGCTTGGCCGCTTGTTCGGCCACGGCCGTGACCCATTCGGGGTCGCTGTGGCCGAGAATAGCCACGGCGATGCCCGCGTTAAAGTCGAGGTATTCTTGCCCAGCGGTGTCGTAGAGGGTCAGTCCACGGCCGTGGGTAAAAACAATCTCGGGGCGGACGTAGGTTTGCAGGATATAGTTGTTTTCATCGGCAATAACGGTTTGTGGGTTCATGGGTTCCTTTTTGGACGGGTAAAGTTAGAAGTGAAAAGTGAGAAGTAAAAAGTGCGCTACTTGACAAACAGCGTTCCCCCCACCAGCAGGCCCGACAAATCCACAATGCGGGCTTGTTGCACCCCTTGGGTGATGGCCGCGATGGCCGCCTGTACTTTGGGAACCATACCGCCACTGATGATACCCACGGCCGTGAGTTGCGCCACTTCCGCTGGGGTAAGGGTGGGAATCACGGCCGTGTCCCGTAAATCGCGCAACACGCCGGGTACATTCGAGATAAAGTCTAGCTGGGTTGCCCCTAAAGCCTGAGCCACGGCCGTGGCCCCCTCATCCCCATTGACGTTATACACCTGATTGGGCGACTCAATCGCCACCGAAACGGGGGAAACCACGGGCACAAACCCAGCCTCCAGCAGGCGGTGCAAAATCGCCGTATTCACCTCGATAATCTCCCCCACATGCCCCAAATCTCCTTTCACGCTCAGCTTTTTCTTAGCGCGAA
>JBGTIZ010000085.1:0-11348 GCA_041745395.1 Promineifilaceae bacterium (SeqCode)
GGTTGGGCAGTTGCCCAACCCCAAAAAACCCCTTATGAAGGCCGAGGCGGCGAGGCCTATTCACACACTAAAGCGAAAATATTCATTAGAGTTGTTCCCGAATAGATTTTGCCTCGACCAAACGATTTACTGCTCGCTAGAGGTACATGATTTAATAAGGAACTACTCTATTTATAACCTTCAGCAGTATACATGGACGGTTACAAAAGTGTTGAGGGGACAATGAAAGTGTAAACTATGAAAAATATCTTATGTATGTTTGTGATGTTGCTTGTTGTGGTGGGGCTGGGCGCGTGTCAAGTTGCACCAGTGGAGGAGGAAAGCACGCAGTTTGTGACGACGGTGGCGCAGAATGCGCTCCCCACGGCCGTGTCCACGCGCACACCTCAGCCAACCCCCACGGCCGTGTCTGCCCCCCCCACCCTCACCCCCATCCCGCTCTTCAGCAACGATAACAATAACACTGATGACCCTGATGAAGAAACAAACGGCGTTGACCCCACCAGCTTCGGCCAAGGGGCACTGCTCAGCCTGCGCATGGATAGCTCCGTCGGCGTCCTGCTCAACGAATTCCCCGCCGAGATGCGCGGCCGTGTGGCCGCTGGTCTGCTCAGCCAGCCCGACGAACTTTGGCTGACCCGCGCCGAACGACAAATCGAACTTACCTACAATCGGCTCCACTTCCGCGACTTTGCCTACCGCAAAGCGGGCGACCCCAACCCCAAAAAGCAACTCCCCTGGCCGCCGCGCGACCTGTGGCAAATCGAACTCACGTCAGAGCCATACGAGATGGAAATCAACGGTCGGGAACTGGTCATGGTCGACTATCGCTGGACAAGCACCCTGCTCAGCGATGCCGCCTCCCCCGCCCGCGCCGAACCTGCGCTGGCCAATGAGGGCGGCGTCTGGCGGGAGCCGTTCACCTTCCCCGCTGACCCTACCCAACTGCTCCAGCGCACGGGCAACGCCTGCCTCAACGAAGGCGGCTTCCCGCCCAATAGTTACGACAGCGAAAATGTGTTCACGTTTTATGATTACACCTGTCAAGGGGATGATGGCGGGCCGGATGGGTGCCACCGCACACGGCTTAATAGCTTTGCCTGTACGGAAGCGATTGATTTGTTTGTGGGGCGCGTAGACACGGCCGTGACCTTTACCCGCCTGCCGTGGAATCCTGACCTAGCTGACCAAGTGCGCCGCGCCCCCATCAGCCACGCCGACGCGCCCGACCTCGCCGTTGTCCCTTATCGGCTCGGCTACAACCGCATCACCTACCAATACTTTCCCCCCGACTCCTGCGCCCTCAACGAGGCGTGTATCGGTGGCTATGGCTGGCGGCGCATCCTCAAATTTGATGCCGTGGTTCACAATATTGGGGCAAAGGCGTTACACATCGGCCCCGTTATTGGGGAAGATGCCACCAATCTGTTCCAATACGACTCTTGCCACGACCATTACCATTACAGTAACTACGGGGAATTCCTTTTTGGCCTAGCCCCCAAGCCGAACAAACGCGCCTTCTGTGTCGAAAGCACCAGCCGCTATAGCAACAATGAAGCTAGTCCTCTGACCCATGATTACACTTGTACCATACAGGGCATTCAGGCGGGCTGGGTGGATGAGTACGGCGCAGGGCTAGATTGCCAATGGATTGACATCACCGATATTCTTCCTGCCACGGCCGTGACTCAAACCTTGCCGCTGACCTTCCGCTCCAACACGGATCAGTTTCTATGCGAAGGGCAACCCATCCTAGATGAAAACGGGGAGCAACAATGGGCATGGAGCGGCCTTTACACCGAAGAAGGGCTACCCATCGCCTATCCCCTCTGTGACCTCATCGAAGATTGGGACGTCAACAATGAAGGCACCGTGCAGGTGGTCATCCCCCCCACGGGCAGTTTTGTGACCGATCCATGCCAGAGTGGCGAAATTGGGCCACGGCGCAACTGCGGCTTTACCGAACAGGCAACTGATTTAACCTGCGCCCCCGGTCAGCAGGTGCGGATGCGCTGTGAAGTGACGCCTGAAGCAGACGCCGCCCCCCTTGCCCAAGCCGTTCGTCTATGCGAAACGAGTGCCCTGTTGGGTACGGGCACGGCCTGCACCTATGAGCAAGCCCTCGCCAGCCTCATCGTGCCTGAAAACGCTCCCCTCGAGTTTAACTTCACCTGCCCCTTCATCCGCGACGACCAAGAGCCGGGTGGCCTGTACAGTTTTTACACTGCACCCGCCTTCAGCGATGATCCCGCGCAAGGAGTAAGCTGTGAGGCTATCAATGAGTAATGAATAATGAACAAAGGGGCGGAGGCAAGATGTAGACGCGCCTCGTTGCACCTCGCCCTTCGCCCTTCGCACTTTTGAACCTGCCCCATGAAAAAATTTTGGCCGTTTTTTTTCTTATCGCTGATGCTCTCGCTTTTTTCGACGGGGGTGGCTTTGCTGTGGCGATGGTGGCGGCGGACGGGGCTGTTTCCACGGCCGTGTGAAACCCTCCCCCTCCACAACAGCCCCACCGCGCCCACGCTGACCGCTGGGCAACAGGTCAAACTATTGACCTACAACGTGCAATATTTCGCGGGCAAAGGGCACTTTTTCTTCTACGAGGGGGGGGCAGACAGCCATATTGCCCCCGAGACCATTGCCCAGAGCGTCCGCGAAGTGGCTCGCGTCATTCGCGCCGAAAACCCTGATATTATCCTGCTGCAAGAGGTCAATCAGAATGACCAGCGCACCAGCTTAACCGACCAGCTTGCCCTCTTGCGGGCCGAATTACCCCCCGAATATGCCTGCTGGACGCAGACGTTTTATTGGCGCGTCGGCTTTGTGCCTCATCCCCAAATTTGGGGGCCAGCCGGTATGAGCATGGTCATGCTGAGTAAATATCGCCTGCACACGGCCGTGCGCCACGCCTTGCCCACCCTGCCACGGCCGTGGTACTTACGCCATTTCTATTTCAAACGCGCCCTGCTCGAAGTGCGTGTGCCAGTGCGACACGGCCGTGATTTGCTCGTTATCAACACCCATTTAGACGTGTTCGATGGAGACAGCGAAGCGGCCAAAATACAGGTCACGGCTGTGCAGGCTCACCTCGAAAAGCTGACCAAAGCGGGGGAACGCTGGGTGCTGGGTGGAGATTTCAACCTACTCCCCCCTGGTCAGCGTAGCCTGCTTCCCGAGAAGTCGCAGAAATTTTTCAGCCCGTACACGGAACTCCGCCCCCTGTTTAATCGCTGGCACACGGCCGTGCCGCCCATGCACCACGCCCCCCCGCACGAGCATCAAAAATGGTGTACCCTCTTGCCCAACGACCCCAGCTACACCCAACCCGTCTGCACCCTCGACCACTTCTTCGCCGCTCCCGACCTCCCCCTCCGCTCCAGCTACGTCCGCCAAGAAGACACCCTAACCGCTTCCGACCACCTGCCCCTCATCACCCATGTGATAGCCTAAGCAAAATTAGATATGGTAATATAGGTGCGAGGTGCGAAGGGCAAGGTGCGAAGTTGCCCCTCTCTTACTCTCTCGCTCTCTTACTCCCTTACTCCCCCACTTCCCATGACCTCCACCATCCTCACCCTTCTCCCCCCGCTTATGGGCGGCATCGGCCTCTTTCTCATCGGCATGATTCTCATGTCCGATGGCCTCAAGGCGGTGGCCGGCAATAGCCTCAAAAACATCCTCGATCGTTTCACGGGCCGCCCTCTCAGCGCGTTTCTCTCTGGCGCGGCCCTGACCGCTCTCGTGCAATCATCCAGCGCAACCACGGTCACGACCATCGGTTTTGTCAGCGCGGGCTTGCTCAGCTTCACCGCCGCCATTGGCGTGATTATCGGAGCGACGGTGGGCACAACCAGCACAGGCTGGATTGTGGCCCTGCTGGGGTTCAAGCTGAACATTGGCGCGGTGGCTCTGCCGCTGATTGGGGTGGGCGCGTTACTCCGCCTGTTAGGCAAAGGGCGACAGGCGTCGGCGGGCATTGCCCTCGCGGGCTTTGGGCTAATTTTTATTGGGATCACCTATTTGCAGGAGGGGATGGGCGGCCTCGCCACAGAGCTAGATTTTACGGGGCTGTCGGCTGATTATTGGCTGGGACGGCTGGGGCTGGTGCTAATTGGGGTGGTAATGACGGTCTTGTTGCAATCGTCGAGCGCGGCCGTGGCGCTGAGTTTGACCGCGCTTTACAGCGGGGCGATTAACTTGGAGCAGGCGGCGTATCTGGTCATTGGGCAAAATTTAGGCACGACCATCACGGCCGTGTTAGCCACCATCGGCGCATCTATCCCCGCCAAACGCACCGCCCTCGCCTATATTTTGTACAAAACCATCTTGACCATCATCACCCTACTCGTCACGCCCGCACTCCTACCCCTCGTTGCCAGCTTGGCGCATTTCATTGGGGATGGCGACCCCTCGCTGGTTATCGCCCTTTACCACACCCTCTTTAGCTTGGTCGGCGCATTGCTGTTTTTGCCCTTTTTAGAGCCATTTAGCCGCCTCATTATGTGGTTTGTGCCCGAGCGCGAGGCGCGACTAACGCGCCATCTGGACAAATCCCTGCTCCAAATCCCGGCCGTGGCAGTGGAAGCGGCGGCGCGTACGTTGCGCAAGATTGTCCGCATCACGGCCGTGGAAACGGCCACGATTCTACGCACCCAGCAGTTAACCCGCGCCAGCGAAGAGCAACTGTGGCTAGCGCAAAGTGCCCTCGCCGAAACCCGCACCTTCTTGGGCAAAATCCAAGTTGCCCACCACGACACGCTCATTTATGAACATCGGCTCGCCCTGCTACACGCCATTGACCATGCTAATCGGCTCATCGAGGCTGGCTTAGCCTTTGAAGCCCCGCTTGAGGCCAAGGAGCCGAGCAAAGGGGTGGCGAAATTGTTGCCTGAATTGGAGGAAGTAATCGCGTGGCTGGAAAACAAAGAGCGCACAGAGCAAGCCAAACAAGGGCCTGTCTTGGCGCGTCATGTGGGCAAAACTTCGGCTAAGTTAGCCAAGATGCGGCGCAAGCAGAGGGAGCAGTTACTCGAGAAAACGGCCGTGGGTGAGGTTTATCCCGATGCGGCTGAGGAGCAGTTGACCGCGATGCGCTGGGTGGACCGGGTGGGGTATCATTTGTGGCGGATGTGTCATCATATGACGGATTTGGCGGCGGGGCTGGACACGGCCGTGTATGAAGGCAGTAATGTGGACACGGCGGAACTGGATGAGGGGGATAATGAGATGGAAGATGTAGCTATAGAAGCGGAAGCGTAACCCTCGCCTACAATAACTAGGCCGAAGCCAACACCTTGACCTCTGCTTCTAACCGACCGCCTAACGCCATTTTCGCCTTTTCCACCTCATAATGCGTTTGGATACCTGTCCAGAACTCAACCGACATGCCAAAATAACGCGCTAGCCGGAGAGCCGTATCCGCACTAATGCCCCGTTCACCACGCACAATTTTGCTAATGCGCATGGCGGGTACGCCAATATCCTGCGCCAAGCGATATTGCGTAATGCCCATTGGCTCCAAAAACTCCTCTTGCAAAATTTCACCCGGATGAATTGGCGGATACTCTCTCATGATGAACTTCTATCCTTGCTCAGACTCTATCTTATCAATCCCTTCCATTGTGATTTGAACATTGGGGACACCGCGTATATGAAGCCAACCCATTCGCTTTAGATAATGAGGGACACCAAGGTGAATAATCTGATAATCTTTCTCACCAATTTCTTCTGCTATTTCAGTCCCACTTACCCCTTTTTGAAACGAAGTAGATTGTGATTTTTCATACAAGCACCGTAGGTAACTTAAGCGCATTTGTTGAAGCTTCTTGATTTTCTCTATAATGTCTTCTGGAAAATCATCCAGCACAAATCCTGTCTGCAACATATCATGCTCCACTTTGACAATACCCTCATGTTTAATACATATCCCCATAAACCATGTGCGAAATTTTATGAGATTGTATCGATGCAGAAAATCCGCCATTTGTATAAAAGGCATCTGTTCAAGTTTCAGCTCATGGGCTAAATCTTGAGGTATAACTTGTTGAAAAATGCTTCCTTCAGTTTTAACATAAACCCAACACAATAATCTTAATTTATCTACCCCTATTTGCGGGGGCAGTTGGTCAAATAGCTCGGCAACGCCTGCCCAAGATTGGTTGGGGCGAAGCTTTTTGCACCGATTTAGCAAGTTGGGAAGGCAGGAACGTCGCTGGCAATATTTCACCAACTGCTCAACTTTCTTATTAAGCGTATCACCACTTAAATTCTCATAGGAAATGCCCAAATCGAAACAAAGTGATTCTAACTCGGTAAGGTCAAAGCTAGACTTTATTTTTTCTGCAAATAGCTGTAGGTTCATAAACATCTCTCCAGTCTGTATAACATAAACCAACCTATCAAGGATACACGCGGAAACCACCACTCTCACCAAGCGAAGACTTAACAGTATATGTACCTGGTACAAGGCTCAATATCTGCGGGCAAGATGAAATAACTTGCAAATTTATTTCGCCATTGCAAATATAAATCTCCATGTCAGATTCAATGGTAAACACAGCATTATAACCTGACTGTATGTAGGTCAATGCTCCACCAGACTGGCCTATCTCAGCAGAACCATCCCCTATACCGACCCATGTCATGGTTTGGGAATTATGGTCATATAACCAACAATTTTGCCAATCATAACCATCACAATACGAAAGGTGTGACGACAAAATTTCACTTCCCTCATTTTGTAAGAGAGATGAAGCAAATAAGGTTCTTCAGGAATTCAGGGGGTTGACATCAAATGATGCGCAAAACGCCATGTGCGTCCAGAGAGACCCGCGCATCACGTATTCCATTTCAGACCAAACCCCATGAGATCCCAAAGAGCCGCAAATAATAGGCCACACACGAGACCAATCATTCCTATAAATGTAGTAATGAGACCTATCCACACCCAATTAACTGAACTTTTTCCCAATTCTCCAGCCTCTTTTGCTCTAATATTGGCTGAGTAGATAGTGGCAAATGCCCCTATGAGAGCAGAGACAACCACGCCAATTACTCCTACTAAAGCTATAAGAATTTCTTGGGTCATTCTTTTCCTCTTACAGAAGTCAGATCGTCGTGTGCAGGTTCACGAACCGATTTTAACATATCGCTACATCTGATTCTCATCTCCGCGCCCCCAGCCACACGCCCACCAAAGCCAAGCCCACATCCCGCGCCCGAATGAGCAGGCTGAGACTCAACCCCACGGCCGTGTTCAAGCCCATCATCTCCAAGGCCAACACCTGCGACGCCTCCAGCGTGCCCAACGCGCCCGGCATCGGCAACAAATGGGCCAAACGCACGGCCGTGAGCAACGTCACCACCTGCAACGGCGTCAGGCGCAACCCCAAAAAATAGGTCATCAACCAATATTCGGCCATCAAAAAGAGCCAGCTTATCGTCGAAAAAATGGCCGCGACCAGCAGAGCGCGGGGCTGTTCCCGACAAAACGCGCCGATTTGCGTCTCGGTAGACAACACGGCCGTGTGCCATCTTGCCAACCATCTCACCCGAAAAAGTCGCGCCAGCGGCTGATACCCCAACGTCCAACCAAGCAGAAGCAAAGCGGGCAACGCCAGCAAAAAGATGCCGATACCCAGCGCCCGCCAGCCCAATTCCTCCGTCAACAAGTTGCTGCGTAGCACCCACAAAACGCCCAAAAGTAAAAAGATGAAGCTGGTCAAAAAGGCGAGCGTTTTATCCAAAGCAATCGAGGCCACGGCCGTGGAAAGCGGCACGCCCTCCTCCCGATGCAACAGATACGCCTGCAACGGCTCCCCGCCCGTGTGCGGCCCCGGCGTGAAATAGCTGAGCGCATACGCCGCCAAAATATACCGCCCCAGCCGCCGCAACGACCGCCCAAAGCCCAGAGCGCGTAAAATCACCCCCCAGCGAGCATACCAAAAGAGCAAAACAGCCCCATTGGCGGCGATTAACACCCCAATTTGCCACGGGCGCAACTTGAGCAAGGCGGCCAGCATCTCGTCCAGAGCCACATAGCGCAAGCTCCACCAGAGCAGGCCAAGCGCCAAGCCCAGCCACAGCAGTTGTGACCAGCGCAGTTTAGGGCGACGCACCCGCAAGCTATTCATCGGCCCGACTGCCGAGCGGGTGGAATAAAAAGGCTTCGGCGGGGCGATAGAGCGATACGTAGCCCGACCCCGCCAGCACGATGAAATTAACGAGTAGAACTGGCCCCAGATTAGGCCAGCTTGGTTCATGCACGTAGAGGAGCGCGAGGGGGAAGATGAGGAGCAAAGCGGCCCAGCGGGCGGCGATGCCGCAGAGGATGAGTAGGGTTAACACCGCCGTGGACAGCATCAAAAACACCCCCACACCCGACCACATCACCCCCCACCCTTGCCAAACCGCCGTCCACGCCGCTGGCCCTGCCCAGCCCTGGCTAAAAACTCCCAGCCCTATTAGCCATCCCACCAACCCGAGCCGCGCCAACAGCGGCCCCCAGCCAAAAAACCAGACATGAACCAGCCGCCGCCCCCGCTGATACTGCCCATCGGCGGGGTCAAGCTGGTCACTTACCACCAGCCAATCCCGCCCGAAGCCGACTAAAATAGGTAACAAATAAACCAGCCCGACCAGCGTCACGCCGCTCGCGGGGGCAATCGGCCACAGGGCCACGGTCAAAAAGCCCATCTGGAAGCCAGCCCAGTAGCGGCGATAATCGCTGGGAGGCAACTCACACACGGGCAAGCCGCGCCGCTCTCGTATTTGACTGCCCCACACAAAGAAAAAACGGGCCACGCCCAGTGACAAAAACCACCACGGCAGTTGTCCGTACCACACCGCCAGCAAAATGGTCAGCCCAATGCCCAACCCATCCAGCTCCACATCTAAAATCACGCCCAAACGGGTCGTTTGCTGGGTCAGCCGCGCCGCGTAGCCGTCTAGCAAATCGAGCAAAACGGCCACGACATAGAGCAGGACAGGGAGCCACGCCAGCCAGCCTTGCGGCCACGGGGCAAACAAAAAACCCGCCATGAAAGCAAGCAGAAGGCCGCGTGTCAGGGTGATGTGGTTGGCAAGGCCAAGGGTAGGGTAAAGTTGGTGGGGGTGGTCGGGGGGATGGTTGTCAGGCAGGTGGCGGCGCAGGAAGAGGAGGATACCCACGGCCGTGAGTCCCGCCAAGGTGAGCCAGCGCAGGCCATAGGTTTGTCCCCAACTGGTTTGGCTCAGGGGGAGAAAGATGAGCAGGAGGCCAGTGGTGTACACGGCCGTGGTCAACCACCAATGGCGAAGAAGTTTTTCAGGGGGAGAAGGCAAATTGGCACGCTGACTACCTGAAATGCTGACTGGCTAAAATGCTGACTGGCTAAAATGCTAAAACGGAACCACCATGCCCAAATCATACTTCTCCGCATTCCGCAACGCAATACGCCCCGCCACCGCATCCTGCACCGCGATCCCCACCGACTTAAAAAAGGTGATTTGCTCAGCAGAGGTGCGCCCCGTCTTCGTTCCGTTAACGATTTCACCCAGTTCTGCATAAACATGCTCGGCCGTGATAAGACCCTTGTCTCGGGCAATGATTAGCTCCCCCGCCTCGGCCCAAGCAGCGCCCCGTTCGTCTACGACGACCAGCGATTTTTGCACCGTTTCTTCGTCTACTTCTTGCATGGTGGGCATAAATGAGCCTACGCCGGTGACGTGTGCGCCGGGTTTGAGGTCACGGCCGTGGAAGGTCGGCGTGCTGGAACTGGTGGCGGTGTAAATGATGTCGGCGTTGGACACGGCCGTGGACGGGTCAGCCACTACAAAAATATTATCCGGCACGACCTCTAGCTCCCGCATCTCGGCCACGAACGCTTCGGCGTGTGCCCGATGGGGACTAAATACGCGCACTTCGCGGATTTCCCGCACGGTGCAGACCGCTTCTAAGCCAGAGCGGGCTTGCACCCCACTGCCTAAGATAGCCAAAATTTGGGCACCCGGCCGTGCTAGCAAATCCGTGCCCGCGCCCCCACCTGCCCCCGTGCGAATCGCCGTCAACGCCCCGCCTTCCAACAACGCCAGCGGTCGCCCACTCACCTCATCCAGCACCAGCACCGACGCATAAATCATCGGATTGCCCCGCGCCACATTGCGCGGAAAAACGGCCACGATTTTCACCGCCAAATCCCCACTCCCGCACATGTAGGCTGGCATAAACAATGCCACCCCCTCCTGCTCCGGCACAGCCACCCGCGCCCGCAAAGGCAACTCAGCCTCACCAGCGGCTAATTGCCCAAATGCCTCTTTCATCCCCGCAATCGCCTCCCCCATCGGCAACGCTTTACGGACATCTTCAGCAGATAAAATGCGAATTTGGTTCATGCTCGCTCGTAGTAACGGCTTTAGCCGTTTTCAAAAAAGAAGTTCAACTTCTCTCAAGAAGTTGAACTTCTTCGTTTTCGTTTACGATGTCCTAATCAATGCCTAGATACGCTTTCTGAACTTTTTCGTTCCTCTGCAACTCTTTCGCATTGCCCGAGATAACAATTTCGCCCGTTTGCAAGACATAACCACGATGCGAAATTTGGAGCGACATATGCGCGTTTTGCTCGACCAGCAAAACAGTCACACCCTCTTTCTCGTTGATTTCTTTAACGATGTCAAACACCGTTTCTACCAAAATGGGGGCCAACCCCATCGAGGGTTCGTCTAATAACAACAGCTTCGGCCGAGCCATCATGGCGCGACCCATGACCAGCATTTGCTGTTCTCCCCCGCTCATCGTGCCCGACATTTGCCGCTTGCGCTCTGCCAAACGGGGAAATAGTTCATAAATGCGCATCAAATCTTGCTTGATTTCTACTTTGTCTGACCGCCGAAACGCCCCTAGCTCCAAATTTTCCTCTACGGTCATCTTGGCAAACACGCCCCGCCCTTCAGGAACCATAATAACCCCCTTGGGAATCAGTTCATGAGGCGGATAGTCAATAATGTCTTCCCCTGCAAAAGCGACATAGCCTTTCGTCGGTTGCATTAACCCACTAATGGTGCGTAAGGTAGTTGTCTTGCCCGCCCCATTACTGCCAATGAGCGAAACAATTTCCCCTTCGTTAACGGTGAAAGAAATGCCCTTGAGCGCGTGGATCTTGCCATAGTAAGCGTGAATGTTGTTGACTTCAAGTAGTGACATAATGAATGGTTTTCCGTTCGTCTTTATATGTATTTCGGCTTTCGTGGGGTTTTCAACAGTATCATGTGTCATGTATCACGTGCTTTTTGTAGTGGTCACGAATCAGTAACGTACTTTTTTTGACAAAAGGCGTCTCTTCTCAACCGACTAGCTTCGTGGGGGGGGG
>JBGTIZ010000086.1:0-10483 GCA_041745395.1 Promineifilaceae bacterium (SeqCode)
GAGAAGATACTCTGCAACAGCCTACAGCTACGCTTACCTAATGCTTGATTAGGGTTGCCTTTGCGCCCCACAGCCGAATTATACCAGACAGGAGAAAAATCATGTTCGCTCGATTCACCGTTATTCTGTTCATCTTGTTGGGCCTTACCCTTAGGAGACAAGCAAAATGACTCGCAACCCTTTGACCCTTTGCACGCTGGCTTTCGTAGCCACTATTTTATTGTTAGCAGGATTCGCGCTGGGTGTTGCCCCCCAACCCGCCTACGCGGCGAGTTTCGTGGTTGATACGACCAGCGACGCCGACCTGACGGCTTGCACGGCCGCTCCCGGCGACTGTTCTTTGCGCGGGGCAATCAATAATGCCAACGGGCTGGCGGGCACTGACACGATCACCTTCGACATTCCCAGCACGGAGCCGAGCTGTACCTCTGCCAACGTCTGCACCATCTCGCTCGGTTCGACGCTCCCAGCCATCATCGCTGGCATCGACGGCGTGACGATTGATGGTAGCGCTAACGGCGGCACAATTGTGCTAGATGGCAACGGATATCACATCCTCGACGTCAACACTGGCACGGCGACCACCTTCATCGGTTTCACCATCAGAGGTGGTACAACTGCCTCTGCGAGCGCCGTGGACGGGGCAATTCAAAACAGTGGTGCGCTGTACCTGTCCGACATGACCATCTCTGACAACCTTGCCACCGGCGTTGGCAACACCGGCCTGCTGGACATCACCAACAGTCGTTTTCTGAACAACTTCAGCCAGTTGGGCGACAGTGGCGGCGCAGCCATTTCCAATCGCGGCACCTTGCGCATCAACCAAACTACCTTCGAAGCCAATGTTTCCCACGGCGCCAACGGCGGCGCCATTCGCCACACCCTTGGGTCACTGAGCATCAATGACAGCACGTTTAGCAATAATTATGTTACAGAGGCATTTGGAGGCGTCATTTATAGCGAGGCCCCGGGAACCATTACCAACAGCGCCTTCAATGGCAACTATGCCACTTCTGGGGGCGCGATCATAAATAACGGCGGCGACCTGAATGTTATTAACAGCACCTTCTATGACAACCGGGCGGTTGGCGGGGACATCTTCTACGGCGGTCCCGCTTGGGGTGGTGCCGCTATCCATAACAACGCTGGCACTTTGAATGTTACCAACAGCACCTTCGCCTTTAACATTGCCGACACCTCGAAATTTGCCACCGGCACAATCGAGCACACTGCCTTCACGAACAGCCTAACGCTTAAGAACACCCTCTTGGTCAACAACACAGGCGGAAATTGCTATAATCCGTATTCTTTAACTACGCTGAATGCAGACGGTACGAACTTTGTGGATGACGCCACCTGCGACGCGGCGACACAAAAGACAAGTGCGGAAATCAACCTTGGCCCGCTGGCTAACAATGGCGGCTCGACCCAGACGATGGCGTTACTGCCCGGTAGCGTCGCTATTGACGCCGGCGATGATGCCAATTGCCCCACCACCGACCAGCGGGGCATGGCGCGGCAGGACGGGGATAATGATGCCATCCCCAACTGTGACATTGGTGCGTATGAAGCGGGTTCGATGATATGCGGGGCGTGGAATACACCGCCACCGTTTACCTTCACCTTTCCTGATCAATCAGGCGTTCAACTCCATTTTGAGGAACAGGCCGAGTATTCAGCGAATTGCATGTATGTCGAAGAAGTGCCGGCCAGCCATCCCAGCGCCACGGGCACGGCCGAAGGGGATAACTTGAAAAGCGGCGTTTACTGGCGCTTGGCGGCCTATGACGGGGATCGTGCTTATGGCGTGGAACCCCCAGTCTTTACGGTGACGCTGACTCTACCGCATGATAATCTGACGAACGCCCAAGTTTGCAAATATCCCGGCACGCAAGCGGGGAGTGGCTGGGATTGCTTCACGCCATCGAGTACCACGCCATCATGGGTGACGTTGGACGGCGTGACCAGTTTTTCTGAGTGGGCGGTGGGAGATGATGTGGGCCCCACGGCCGTGGAACTGAACCGCCTCACCGCGCAGGGGACAGCAACTGGCTGGCTGTTGCCAATGGCTACCCTAGCTGTCCTAGCTCTAGCTACCCTGCTTGGCGGCGGCTGGCTGGTTTGGCGCAAGCAAAGTTAGCCAACCGCTTCCCGTTTATACGCGGCCTATATATACGCCTCTTGTGTTTGGTACAGGAGTGGTGAGTAATACCCCTAATTGGAACTCCAATTGGGGGTATTGTCATTTTTCATACACTTTCTGGGACCAGGTATTGTTTCTTGCATTTGAAAAACGCTCCGTATCTTCTCAAAAATCCATGGTGGAAACTCCCGGCACTCAGCGGGAGTTAACTAATCGCTCTGGAAAAAAAGTACCAGGAGAGGAATGCCCCCTGTATTTTGGAAAGATACAACGCCCCCTCAAAATGATTTGTCACCTAATCTTCAAGCATATATCCCCCAATTGGCGGAGTAAATACTACCTGACTGACTGATACCACCGCCAAGCGTTAGCGGTATGATTAACTTACCCTTCATCTACGAAATCGCTGGTTCCCTCCTTGTCATTCGGTTGTGGGTCTTCTATTCTGCGTAAATCCTCTTTTTGGGGGCTGAGTTTATCCAAAAGACTTGCTACATCATTAGGTTTTTATCACATCATTGGGGGTAGCGCACCGCAGATGGGGATTGATTCTCATGCCAGAAATAACTTTACCGACAGACCATTCCACTGACCCTTCATTAGTTATCATAACCAATCACCTCACCAAAGAATTTAACGGCGTGGCCGCCGTTAATGAAATCAGCCTAACTGTGCCCCGTGGCAAGATTTTCGGCTTTATTGGGCCTAGTGGCTGTGGCAAAACCACGGCCGTGCGCTTACTCGTCGGCACCCACCAACCTACCTCTGGCGAAGTTACTGTGTTAGGCCGTGCCCCCCAACAGTTTCGCCGCCAAGACCGCGAAAAAATTGGGTACATGCCCCAACAATTTGTCCTGTACCCAGATCTGACCGTGCGCCAAAACCTGAATTTTGCTGCTTCACTCTATGGTCTGGGCTGGCGGGAACGTCGGGCCAGCCTAGTCGCTATGCTGGAGCTGGTGGAATTGAGCGAACATGCCCACAAAATTGCTCGCAACATCTCGGGGGGGATGCAACGGCGCTTGAGCCTCGCCTCCACCATGATGCATGACCCTGAATTGCTGTTTTTAGATGAACCGACGGCCGGGGTAGACCCTATCTTGCGCAATAAATTTTGGGATTATTTCCGCACGTTACGAGAAAAAGGCCACACGCTGTTTATTACCACGCAGTATGTCAATGAAGCGGCTTATTGTGACTATGTGGGGGTGATGGCTAACGGCCGTCTGCTCACCGTAGACACACCCGCAGGGTTGCGCCACAATGCCATCGGCGGCGACATTCTTCTGATGCAACTTGATCAACCTCTCCCGATGGAGAAGTTCCTTGCCCTTACCGACCTCCCTTTCGTCTCTGGGGAGATAAATCCTGTAGGGGACAACACGTGGCGGATAGTGGTTGAGGATGCGAGTGTGGCCCTGCCGGAACTCATGGAATGGACGCAAACGGCCGCCTTAGACGTAGTCTCATTGCGTGAGGATCAACCTTCCTTTGACGATGTTTTTCTAAAACTGATGCAAGAGGAAGACCGTGATAACTAACACCCTGCGAGCCATAACCCGCATTTGGGCGTTCGTCAGCAAAGAATGGGCTGAAGTAATGCACCAACCCCGCCTCTTATTAACCCTGATTATTGGCCCTTTTTTAATTCTATTGCTATTTGGCATTGGCTATCAGGATGAATCGCGCACCTTACGTACCTTATTTGTTGTGCCTGAAAATAGCCCCATGCAGGAATGGATCGAAACGTACAGCGAGCAATTTAAAGGTCAGTTGGAGTTTGTAGGTATTACCCATGATGCGGACGAAGCTGATCGCCGTTTACGAAATCAAGATGTGGACTTGGTCGTTGTGGTTCCAATGGATCCTTCTAAAGGAATCAATAACAATGAACAGGCTGTTCTTACCCTCTACCACCATGAAATTGACCCGTATGAAGAGGCCTATGTGCGGGTACTCGGCCGTATCTATACGGATAAAATTAATGAACAAGTGTTAATATTTGTGGCGGAGCAGGGCAAGGTCGAGGCAGAATCGCTTCAGGAGCAGACGGAATTAGCGTTGACCAGTGTGACCATGCTGCGGGAGGCGTTAGAAGAGGGTGACACGGCCGCCGCGAGCAGTTCTCAACAAGAGTTACACAATTCGGTGGCTTTTTTGCGCCTAGCTACCACTTCCAGCCTCGCTTTTTTAGGTGCCATTGAGCAAACCAGCGGGGTGCCTATGGATGGGGAAACCCAATTAATCTTGACTTATCTCAACAGTTTACAAGAAAACATAGACACTCTAAGCCAACTGGATGCCGACACGGCCGATTTCAGTGCCGAGATTGCCCTTACCCAAGAGATAGAGATTGAGTTAGACAAAGCGACGATCCTGCTAATCGATTTCCAGCGCATAGATTCTCATATTTTGGTCAGCCCTTTTCGTAGCGAAGTGGTCAGCATTACCAGTGTCACCCTGCAACCCATCCATTTTTTTGTGCCAGCAGTTATTTCCCTTTTACTTCAGCATATGGCTGTGACCATCGCCGCTTTATCCTTGGTGCGAGAGCGCCGCAGTGGGGCCATGGAACTCTTCCGAGCCTCACCTGTTTCCGCCTTTGAGACGCTCACCGGCAAATACATCAGCCATTTTTTTCTGGCAGGTTTGTTAGCCACCGTTCTAACCCTGCTGATTATCTACGTGCTCAAGGTTCCTATGCTGGGCGATTGGGGAGAATATATTCTGGTATTAGCCGCGCTCCTTTTTACTTCGCTGGGTATGGGCTTCAATTTCTCCCTTTCCGCCCGCACCGATAGCCAAGCGGTGCAATCCTCCATGATTTTACTGCTGGCCAGCATCTTTTTTGCCGGCTTCTTTCTGGCCTTATACCGCTTCTGGTGGCCAGTGCACATCGTTTCGTGGGCTTTGCCTGCCACCTACAGCACGTCCCTTTTGCAAAACGCGATGCTACGGGGGCAAGGTGTCTCACTGGTGTTGCTTCTGGCTCTCACTGGGATAGGCATTCTCCTCTTTTTTATGGCATGGCTTCGACTTAAACGTGAGATGGCCTCAGAATAAACGGGGAAGGAGGTTGCAATTATGATTCCACACCAAACCACCTACCTACGCAGTCACCAGCAAGAACTGGCGGAAAAGAGCGTTAAACAGCAGTATCAAGGTCAGTCCCAACTGTGGGAGTCTTATGGGGAGCACGGCCGACAAAAAAGCATCCGTGACACCGGCTACCATCTGACCTATCTGGCCGAGGCTATCGAAGCCGATGACCCACTTTTGTTCGGCGAATATCTGGCGTGGGTCAAAGTATTGTTCGCCAACCTTAACTTTCCCGACCACGTTCTGCCCACCACGTTGGCCTATATCCGCCAAGTGCTGGCAGAAGAATTACCCACGGCCGAAAAAGAGGCGGCACTCAAGATGTTAGACACTGGCTCCCAAAATATGGATAAGACATCGCTGACCTTGCCTTCCTTTATTGAAGGAGACGGCCCGCTGGACGTGTTGGCACGCCAATTTCTGGATACCCTGCTACGGGGCGACCGGCGCACGGCCGGGCAGATGATCCTCGATGCCGTGCAGGGCGGAACGAGCATAAAAACGATTTACTTGCAGGTATTCCAGCGCACCCAGCGGGAAATTGGGCGGCTGTGGCAAACGAATCAGATTGGGGTGGCCGAGGAGCATTTTTGCACGGCCGCTACCCAAATGATTATGTCCCAACTTTACCCCTACATTTTTACGGGCGAACGCAAAGACCATCGCGCTGTTATTGCCTGTGTGGGCGGTGAGCTACACGAAGTCGGGGCACGCATGGTGGCCGACTTTTTGGAAATGAGTGGGTGGGACACCTACTTTTTGGGCGCGAACACCCCGCCCCGTAGCATTTTGCAAACGGTGATTAAGCATAAGGCGGATGTTTTAGCATTGTCGGCTACAATGACCTTTCATGTGAGTGAAGTAACCAGCATTATCAGTAGTCTGCGAGCCGAAACGAGTTTAACAACGCAAGTGCTGGTCGGTGGCTACCCCTTTAATTTTTCGCCAGACTTATGGCGCAAGGTGGGGGCGGATGGCTATGCGGTAGATGCCGAAACGGCCGTAAGCGAGGCTAATAGGCTCATAGCCGCAAAAGGTAAACAGAGATGAACGACAAATCAGGACTAGCCCTGCTATGTGACACACAGGGCACCATCATTGATATTCTCCACAATCCATCTGAACTGGAAATCAAAGCCCAAAAAGGGAAACCCTTCACCCGCCTGATAGCCAGCGGCTCCTTGGCCAATGCCCTCTCCTTTTTGGCTGATATACGCTCCAAAGGGGCGGCTTTCGAGCGGGAGATGAACATCACCACGGCGGCAACCCAAATCAAAACACTTCGTTTTGTGGGCGGCCTAGTCGGCGAAACCATTCTAATTGTTGGCTCAGAAGATTTTGCCATCGCCCAAAAGTTGTACGGCGAAATGATGCGCATTAACAATGAACAAACCAATACCCTGCGCACTGTCCTCAAAGAACAATCTCTGGGCGACAACATGTATAAAGAGCTTAGCTACCTAACCAACGAACTGGTAGCCATGCAACGCGAAATTGCCAAAAAGAACGCCGAACTAGCGCGGCTAAACCGCGAGAAAAATCACTTTTTGGGGATGGCCGCCCACGATATGCGTAGCCCCCTGCACACCATTCTGGGCTATAGCGATTTGCTCATCAAGATAAGCGACCAGCCCGCCCAGCAAGAATATTTACATATCATCCTCAATGCCACCCTATTTATGGCTCGTCTGATAGATGACTTACTCGACGTAACCAAAATTGAAGGGGGCGATTTGCAGTTGGAATATGACCCAGTCAATTTAGCCTCTCTCATCACTTCTAACGCGGCCGTCAACCGCTCCATGGCCGCCCACAAGCAGATTGAACTTATCTACCAACTCGACGAAACAGTTCCCAAAGCCGTGGTAGACAGCGTCAAGATAGAACAGGTGCTCAACAACCTGATTAGCAACGCCATTAAATTCTCCAAGCCAGAAAACAAGGTTGTCATCCGCTTAGCACAGGCGGAAGACAATTTTCTTATCAGTGTCAAAGATGACGGCCGTGGCATTACCTCCGAACAACAATCCCGCCTGTTTCAGCCCTTTCAGCAGGGGCAAACAGGCACCGATGGGGAGAAATCTACTGGCCTTGGACTTGTCATTGTCAAGCGTATTGTAGAAGGACATGGTGGCAAAATCTGGTTTGAGAGTAAACTGGAGCAGGGAACAACCTTTTTTGTCTCGATGCCCCTACGGCCGCCAGATGACCAAAGGGCATAATTTTCAGTCGCCTCTCTTAAGCACTATGACCCGTGATGATATAAGGAATCTTTAATGAACAGCCAGCCCAAAATTTTAGTTGCCGATGATGAACCGTTAATTCGGGAAATGATGCAGAGCGTCCTGATGGACGCTGGCTATGAAGTGTACGTGGCTGACAATGGGAAGGAGGTGATACAGCAGGCACGGGCACAGCAACCAGACCTCATTTTGCTGGATATCAACATGCCTGAAATGGATGGTTTTGAGGCCTTGCGTCACCTGAAAGCCGACCCACAGCTTGCTTCCATTTATGTCATGATCATCACTGGCGTACAAAAATACAGTAACAGTCAGGTGCAGGGTTTGGACATGGGGGCCGATGGCTATCTCCTGCGCCCCATCACCAACCGGGAACTGGTGGCCCGCGTGCAGGCCATGTTACGCATTAAAACGGCCGAGGATGCCTTGCGCCGCAAAGAAGCGCAACTGCGCGACGTGATTAACAGCAATATGGACGGGATGCTAGTGTTGGATCAGGAAGGGCGGGTGTTGTTGGCCAACCCGGCCGCTTGTGAGATGCTCAATCGCTCGCCCGAGACGATAACTGGCCAAAATGTGGGTATTCCGCTCTCGGTGACCAACTATGCCGACATGGATATACAGCGGCCGGATGGCCGCCGCTGTCTGGTGGATATCCGGCTGGCGGAGATTGAGTGGGAAGGGCAACCAGCACTGTTGGCCTCCTTGCGCGATGTGACCGCGCGGCGGCAGGCAGACGAGGCCATGCGCCGGGTGGAGAGGCGTTCCCAAGCCTTGATAGAGAATGCCCCGGATGGCATTGCTCTGGTAGACATGAATGACCGCATCATATTCGCCAGCCCCTCCGCTGGGCGGATATTTGGGTACGGAGAAACCAGTGAAATCACAACTGGCCCGGCGGAGTCTACCCATCCCGAAGACCTCGACAGGGTGCTGGCGACGATTGCCAGCACATTCGAAAATCCAACCCTGACACCGACTGTGCAATACCGTTATCGTCACAGCGGTGGCGAGTGGCTGTGGGTGGAAAGCACCTTCACCAACTTGCTCAACGACGACAGTGTCAACGCCATCGTGATTAATTTCCGCGACATTACCGAGAGCAAGCAAGATGAGGCCGCGTTGCGGGCCAGCGAACAGCGCTTTCGCCACCTGTTTATGGCGGCCGTGACAGGCATTGCCATCGCCGATATGCGGGGGAATTTTCTGCAAGCCAACCCCGCCTTTTGCAATTTGTTGGGCTATACGGAAGAGGAGTTGCAGACGCGGGACTTTTTCAGCTTGACCCATCCCGATGACCTAACTGCTAGCCGGGTTCTTTATAGGCAGTTGGTGGCGGGGGAAATTGACCATTTTGTAATAGAGAAACGATTTTTGCCGAAAGACGGCCGTCTTGTCTGGGCGTGCGTCAGTGTCAGCCTGACAATGGGGGAAGGCGATGTGACTCATCTGTTGGCTCTGGTGGAGGATATTACCCAGCGCAAGCAGGTGGAAAGGGCGCAAGCCGAACAGAAACAGCGTTTGCAGGGAATTCTGGATGCCGTACCCGATGGGGTGGTGCTACTGGACAATGCCGGCCGGGTGACGCTGGCTAACCCAGCCGGACAGACCCTCCTGCAACGGCTGTCCAGCGTACAGGTTGGGGAAACGGTTACGACGCTAGGCTATCAATCGTTGACCAGCCTGCTTTCCTCCTCAGATAATCACAGCCACGCCTTGCAGTACGCGGAGGGGCATTTTGAGCTATTGGCTCGGCCGATTACGCTGGAAACAGGAGATGGGGATTGGGTGTTACTCCTGCGTGATGTAACGGCCGAACATGAGCATAAGCAGTATATGGAGGTTCAACAACGTTTGGCGACGGTGGGCCAGTTGGCTGCGGGCATTGCTCATGACTTTAACAATGTGATGGGCATCATTATCTTGTATACCCAACTACTGCAGAAAACGGCCGTTTTGTCCAAAAGCGAACAAAATAAGATGGGCATCATCTATGAGCAAGCACGGCAAGCCTCGAACATGATTAACCAGATTTTAGACTTCAGCCGAGACTCGGTCATGGCGCGTCTGCCGCTTGACTTACTGCCTTTGCTCAAGGAGATAGTCAAACTGCTGAAAAACATCCTGCCCGAAACCATTCAACTTGAGTTGACCTACGAAAGTGGTGATTTCGTGGTGGTCGCCGACCCCACTCGCTTACAGCAGGTCCTGATGAATATCCTCTTAAATGCCTCTGATGCGATGCCCGATGGCGGCCGTTTGCGCCTCGCGCTGTCCCACCTCTCTATCGCTCCAAACCAACTGCCACCCCTGCCTGATTTGGGGTCAGGCGACTGGTTGCAAATTGCCATTGCCGATGACGGAACGGGTATCGCTCCAGAACATTTATCGCGCATCTTTGACCCCTTCTTTACGACCAAAGCTCCGGGCAAAGGCACTGGGCTGGGACTGGCGCAGGTGTATGGCATTGTCAAGCAGCACGACGGCTCGATAAGTGTAGACAGCCGGGTAGGAGAAGGCACCACATTGACGATTTACTTGCCCATGTTCGTGTCCCTGGCGCCACCAAACGGCAAGCCGTTTGTCATAGACCAAGCCATATTAGGTACGGAAACGATCTTACTGGTAGAGGATAACAACATTTTGCGGGTTTCTGTTGTCAATACGTTGTCTGAACTGGGATACCAGGTCTTGGAGGCGGAAAATGGCACCGTGGCCCTGACTATCCTGGAAAGTGAGCCTGAAAAGATTGACCTGATAATCAGCGATGTGGTGATGCCCGAGATGGGGGGCGTTGTTTTCTACCAACATATCCAGCAAAAGTACCCGACACTGCCGCTGCTGCTAATGACGGGCTATCCGCTGGGGGAACAAGCGCCGGAACTGGCCGGTTTGCCCTGGATTGCCAAACCATTTAGTGTGCAGGTTTTAGGGACTAAAGTCCGAACGCTACTCAGGAACCAATTCTAGCATATGATGAAAAAGAGCACTCCGTTCA
>JBGTIZ010000087.1:0-14203 GCA_041745395.1 Promineifilaceae bacterium (SeqCode)
GAGAAGATAAGAGTGGGGAATATCATCTCTTCTTTTCTCGCTTAGGGGCATGACGTGGCCTGTTTAGCCACTGTTGGTACTGCTCTTGTTTTGCAACTTTCTCAAGTTTCTTGTTCTCGATGTACTGAGTTGTTAATTTGATTAGCCAAGCAAGAAACGCTATCAGCAGGCAACTAATAACAATCACCAAACCGAACCAAACGCTGTAAATAAACCCGGTTGTAAGGCCGTAAACAAAAATGGCCGCAAAAAGAAGAACAAAAACCATTTCTATGCCAACAATCGAAGCTTTAATTTTTTTTGCCTCATTGAAGATCTCTTTCATTTTGTTTTTCATTGCCACATCCTGTCGTTACGTGTCCAGTAGAGCCAAATAGCCATGCAAACCATCACAAGAACGGATGCCATAAGGCTGGTTATTGCTATGTCATATAGTTCATTTTTCATCGCTACACCTCATTTTCTCTGGGGTCGCTGTAGTGGAATTCCGTCCAAAAGCTGAAGAAGTAAAGCCGATAGTTTAGGTACGGCCCGAGTGCCGCTTCAGCGGTTGGGTATGGGCCATCTATCTCCACGGGATGTTCTGGGCCAAGCGGATTTGTACAGTGGGTGTAGCGATACCACCCCACATCAGGGTATAGCTTCATTGCTAACTTCTTTGGTAGTATCTTTTTGATCATGGTTGCCACCTCATATCACACGAAGAGTGCCATAACGACACCAACAAAAAACCCAAGCAACATCAATACAATCGGAATCAATGTAATCCATTCACCAAAATTCAAGCCCAACCATTTCTGAAAATTGTCGTTAAAATTAAATTCATCTTCCTCTGGATGCCTGTACTCTTTGACTTTGACGGGTCTCCCCCCACCCCGTTTGCCATTTCTTTTGCTCATCACTGCACCTTATCCTCTGGAAAGTGTTTGTTGACAAAATCCCTCAGCCAAAAGCGGAAATTCCAGTAAAGAACAGCCAGCCGTCCGCTCTTTTTAATCTCCGGCTCTTTCTGGATTGGCATTGGCATTGGCATTGAAACTGTCCTCTCCATTGGCCGGACTACCATCATGTTGCCAACAAACGCGAACATCCCCAAAAGAAACAGACAGGGGAGAGGAATGACAATTAGCATCACAAACGGCTCTAGGAAGGGATAAATCAGCACCAACATTTCGGATATTTCCTCAATCATGACAGCACCTCATCACATTGCTGGATAGCCACCAGCAAATCAGCATAGACCTCGCCCCGGATTTTGTGGTGGTCACAATACTGCTGGCAAAGCTCAAACTGGGGCATAAACCGCCGCGCCTCATAGCCCATCACCCCCAAGCGTTTTGATACATGAATGTAATCCCCTAGCGTGGCTATGCTCATAGCTTCGGCGTGGGAGCGGTCAAGCTGGCTTGGCTCTATGCGCAACCGGACAGCGACCAAAGAGGGAATCAGATTGCGGCCCCACATGTTATAAATACCTTCGGCCAAGCGGGACTCATTAACCGTGGGGTCGCTACTTTCTGGCACGTCCACAATGCGGCAAAAGAGGCGCACGGTGGGCGGTGGGAGGCCGTCTGTCAGTTTTACTATGACCGCTTCGATACCTGCCGCCGCCGTGTCTATGGCTTGTGGGTGGTTTTCCTTGTACCACTCATACCGCTTAGCTAATGGTTGCGCTTCGATGTCTATTTCTAGCGCATCGCTGTCGGTCTCTTCCTCTCCTTCGGTGGCTTCTGGAAATAGGTCAGCCAGCTCACGATAGGAAAGGCGCGTGGTCGCCACCAGCGCATAACGGCGGCCGCTTCCTTGAACCCACTTGCCGTCTACATAGGCGGGCAAGTTGATGTATTTTTGGTCTAGGTTGGCGGTGATAATGATATGCTCCCCTACTGAATCAAAGTGCTTGCTCACGGCCGTGTGCAGAAGTAGCGCATCCTTATACCCACGTGACCAATTGCTCATCTCTTCTTCGATGTAGCTATCATGCTGGTACTCAACACATAGATCACGCGCCAATTCAGTGGCTCGGAGCGTGGCTGAACGGCGGTTCTTAGCATCGAAGCATTTTGAGTTGATGCAACGCCCCTCTCCATTTGCACGCAAATTAAACTCACACCGCTTGCACGTCGCTTGCACAACGCCGGGCATTTGGATCTCCTCATTGAGCATGGCTTCAGTGACCACGGCCGTGCCCGTGAGCCGCCGCTCTAACCATTTGCGTATCTCGACACTTGTCCACTTACCAGAGATAGCAAAGCCCATAACATCCTCGGCCGTGTCTTCCCAACTTTCATACTCATACCCCGCATCGATGAACCGTTGCACATCGAGCAAGGCCAAGGCCACACGGCCACTAATCGAACCTGTCTGATTCGCCATTTGCACTTCTTCGGGTAGCTTGAGGAGCCGTAACCTATTCGCTACCGTAGGCTGAGCCAAACCCCACCGTTGGGCAAGGGCTGACTGGGTATACTTGCTCCCGTTGCTCAGCGCGTCTAGCGCATCGCGCATGAGTCGAGCTTCTTCAATGTCAGAAAGGCTTTTTCGTTGCGCGTTTTCTGCCCACACCGCGTCGAGCATTTGTTCATCGGTTGCAAATGTCAAGCTAATGAAAGCCAGTCCATCCCTGTAACGTTCGTCATGTTCCTCGAGCCAGCGCAACGCCTCAAGGCGGCGGTGTCCGTAAAGCAATTCAATGCGACAGCCGCTCTGGTAAGCCTTGGGCAGAGTTGCCCCTTCAGATAAACCTTTGAATCCTTTCAGAGCCACCACTTCCCCCGTGGTGCGGTCAACCAGCCGGGCGCGGGGCAACTGCATGACCCCCCTACTCTCAGGGTATTGCTCGTAGGCTGTGGCTATTTGTTGGGCCAGTTCGGAAATGTCGCCATACTCAACGCGCCGTTGATATGGGTTTGGAACAATCATGCTATTTGGAGCGAAAATGTTAGTCATCTTGCTGAACCTCCTCTTGAATAATCGTGGCCTCATCAAAGGCCGCTCGCACCCAGCGATAAGATGCGCCTTTTGAACCATAGAAAAGCTTGCAGATCATCGTTTTAGACATCCCGTGAGCGTGAAGCTTGCGCCATAGGTCTCGCAACTCTGCCGGCGGTTCTTCATTGCCATCTAGGGGTAGTTCAAATAGGTTCGGAACGGTTCTGAACAGTTCCGAACGGCGGTTCACCTCTGGTAAACCGTTGTTTGGCCGCAAAAGGGCACGGGTCAGCTTACGGGGTGGGGTAGAGTGTATTTGATGTTGGTCTATGGTATAGCCACGGGGCAGGGTGGGGGGGCGCATGGTCAGCCAACCCACGGCCGTGGACAACAACATCAACACGCCCAACACCGCCAGCAATCCCCATACAATCAAATCAATATCAGCCGTCGCCTGCGCCGTCCGCTGTTCAAAAACCAGCAGGGCAGGGGAGAGGTCATCCACCACGGCCGTGCGCGTCTCCACGGCCGCTACACGGCTAGCCAGCGCATTCACACCAGCCAAAGCCGTATCAGCCGCCGCCCGTGCATCCCGTGCCGAATCAGCGGCCATGAGCGCGGCCGTGTTGTCCACCACAATGGCCGGGGCGGCGGCGGGTGGGGCCTGCTCGACATTGACATTGCTCTCTACATTCACGGCCGGGGCCGCTTGCTCGACATTGACGGATGTCCCAGGAGCCACGGCCACGGCCGTGGGCGCGGTCGTGTCCATCGGCAACTCATCACGCGCTGGCGAGTTTGGTTCAGACAGCAGTGCGTAAATCAGAACCAAGCCCACCAGCACAAACAGCATGATCAGAGCGAACAGCCGCCCGCCGCCGCCTCCCCCTTTGTAATCTGCAAAATCACCTTTATAATCACTCATGGTATGTACCATCCCTTAGCACGGCCGTGAGTTGTACGCTCACGGCCGTGCGCTTTTTTTATTCGTTCATTGGTTGTTGTTGATGCTTTAACCAGTCTAGGTAAGGCTCGTAATCCCATTCCCAATCAATTGCCAGTTCTGCATCAATTATGTCTAGTTGACGGTGAATAGAGACAGCTCTTCCCCAACGTGGGTCGGTGAATGAAGGAGATTTGTTCAAAAGCCCATCCTCTATTTCGTCGAGTTGTTCAACAAGGCGAACGCGCCTCATTTCTTCTGTCATTTCTGGTGAACCAAATGAAATAGCCATCAGTTCACCCCCGCCAGCACAGGCCGCACCCCAAGCCGGAACTCATACCAACGATGCTTTTCATTCAGCACCGACCGTCGAAACCGATTGGAAAACGCCTCACAACCATCCCCCCGCTCATAGCTCACCAGAACCAACTCCCTCAAATTCGCTGTAAGCGTCAATCCCAAACCAACATCACCCAAAGCCTTGCCCACCAGCCGACCCTTCTGCCGGCCGTCCGCATCATCTGGCAACGACTGCAAGGCCACAAACAACCGCACCCCCGCTTGATGCACATAATCCAACTGCTTATCATTCATGAGCTTCCCCCTGCAACGACTGCAACAACTCAATAACCGCTCCCAAACTCAATACCCCTTCATCCGCCGCAATGCTCACCACATGCCGCCGCGCCGGTATACGCCCCGTCAACAGCAAATCTTTATTCACCGCTTCAGACACAACCCGACAAAACCGCTCCTTAAACCGTGCCCCGTCCCCATCCTGCATATAGTCACGAGCATGTGTGTACACCTGCTCCACAATTGCACTCTGGTTCTCAAATTCCCACGGCTCCAGAGCCGTCTGCACCAGTCGCATCGAGCCGCCCGGACTAGCCGATTGCAACGCAACCATCAGCCGTATAGCCTCCAAATTCACCCGGCGCACATTAAACGACGACACACGCCGTACACGCATCGTCACGCCGTTCCCATTCAAAAAATCATTCCTGTTCATTGTTCATTACTCCTTGAAAATAAATATGGTAGGGGCTACCGCCCCCTAAAGCTTTAAAGCTTGTCCAGTGCCATTCCCATTGCTTTTCCAGGCTCCCGTGTGGCCCCCGCTGTCAGAACCATCCCCCTCATAATCACCAAAAATCAACGACGTGGGCACACACCAAAAGCGCGGCATAATCTGCCGTTTGCCCACACCCACCCGCTTACGAACCTGCAACCTGCCCTCGCTCTTCTTAGCCAGCCACCCCGCCCCGTCCAACTGCCGGCCGATGTCAGTCACGCCCAGCATGTTGAGGTCGTCGCGCAAGTGAAAGCGGTACTTTGCTAAGCAGGTTTCTGGTAGCAGATACATCAGGCCCCGTTCCTTCTCCTCATAGCCAATGACGCGATCCTTATCCTCATGCAGAATCGTTTCGCTATCATCCGCAATCATCACCACGCCCAGCGTCACCAGTTGCCGTATGCCCTCTATTAAGCGTGTGGCCTCAAGAGCGGTATCGGTGGCGACATTTAGATGGCTAGCCACCATGTACAATCCCGCTCGATGCACGTCGCTGTAAGATTCGAGAAGCTCCTTCAGCGCGGGGTGTTGGCACATAATGTGATAGAACAGCCGATTGGTCGCTAGGTTTTGAGCCACGCGCAACGGGTTTTGGGTTTGGGGTTGATGCTGGTTGATGTAGTTGCCCCACCACTGGCGGCCGTCTGCGTACAGCTCAGCAAATCCCGCCCACTGCTCAGCCGTCTGCCCTTCCAACCAGCTCAGCCAGCTTTCGCCCACGGCCTCCAAATCGGCTAACCTCGCCTGAGCCATTGCTAGCTCTTCATTCAGCTCACCTTCTGACCGCACGGGGAACTGGACGGGCAAGAGCCTAGCCAGCGCGGCCATGTCCACATCGGGCAGGGCCTCCCCCGTGAATATCGGCCAAGCGTGGATCATGTTCATCTCTCTTATGTCAGAGTTACGGTTTAGCCGCGCCTTTTCCCGCCCCTCGATGATGACATGAACGGCATTCACAAAGGAGCGCACCCCCCCGGCCGTGTTTGGTTTGAAGTTGTCAATGAGCAATGGCACGTCGGCCGCGTAGGCCGCCAACTTCATGACACTGTTGGTTGTGTCATGCCACTTCAGGTACATCTCATCCTCAAAGAATTTGCGACCGTACAAACCCATAGCCGTGGCGGTGAAGCTGGTCTTGAGTGAGCCAGACTTACCCACGATGAACATCCCGTATTTTTTATTTCCCAAGCCGAGCGGCCGCGCCGCCGCGCTCCCAAATATGGTGGCAATGACGGGCAACGTATACGCACCGCCTATCGAATCAATCAGAGCCTCTAACGCCTGCACCCCGCGATCAATCTTGCCAGCCGATCCGTTTAGGAGATACGGCAAATGGGGAGGGAGCATACACTCCACACCATTTGGCTCGCGGCCGGGCAGTAGGAATGAACCCGCCGCCCAGCCGCACCTCTCATAGCGCACCAGCTCGCTCACGGCCGCTTTCTGGCTCACCAGCTTAATAGCCGCTGGCAAATGCTGAGACATGCGCGGGAATATCGGGTCGTAAGGGCAGGCCGCGCCCACAACGGCGCGTACTTTGGCGTCGCTTTCAAAATCTTCAGCACCAAGCTCGACCTCAAACGCTTTGGATTGCCAGCCCTTGCCGGAAATGATGTAAGAGCGGTCGCCCATTTCCGTGGTGATGACCTGTTTTATTTGCGCGTAAATATTTGCGATGGGAGAAACCACTAAATCACCATGCCGATTCTGTATCACATTCACCAGCCGATTCTGGTGAATGTGATAGCCAACTGATAGCTCGTCATCCGTGGGCAGGGGCCGCCCCACCTCCCCAGCTTCGGCCGGGGCGGGTGGCTCATAAATGCGCGGGTTTGGGGCCGCCCTCTTCCATGCGTTGTTCCACTGTCTATCAAACTCTTTTTGGTTGTTTTTGAACTGTGCAGGGTAACGATCGCACGCCGCCTGATAGGCCGCGTCTTGCCCCACCTCCTTGGTGATATGGTTGCCGGCGGCTAATTGCACAATGGCGCACATGGGGCCGAAGAGCGTGGCATTTTTGGAGTTGGGGTTATCGGCCGGGCTATTGCGAATCTTGGACAACTCACCATCCAATGCCGCATCTAGCCATAGTTGCCAGCCGGTGTAGTTCGCCCCGGATTTGACCAACGCATTGCTGGGTATCTGTTGTCCAGTTTCACTCATCATCCACCTCTCGTTTTACTCAAGTAATACTCAATCTCTATGTCCAACATATTGTCGGGGCCGTGCTTATTCAATCTACGCAGGGCAACGACATCCATAATCGCCACAAGAGAGAGGAGGGAATTGATTGCATACCCCACCAGAAACACGTACCACGGCCGTGTGCCTATGCCTAAAATCCCGACCACAAACATCACAATGCACACAAAGGCCAAGCCCCGTGCCCGGCGGCTGAAGAAGCGGACGTTATCGTCCCAAACTTCTTTTCTTAAGCGTCTGCTATGTTTCATTGGGCTGGCCCCCTGTATGAAGAGGCCATGTCTGAGCATTTGGCTTTGCCGTTGACTACAGGTTTTTCCAACTGCCCTAGGATTGTTTCAGCTTCGGCAATCAACACGGCCGTGGCCGCAACCATGTCACTGTCTGCACCGTAATACTCAGACTGGAACCGTAGCAACTCATTTGTGTGTTCAAGCCAGATGGACAGCGACTGACTCAGCACATTTCGTGCAGTGTGTGGATTGCCGACGGCAATCTTCATCGTTTCATTTATCGTTCTCATGGTTTGCTCCTCAAAAGGGGACGTCGTTTAGAAATGTTTCTTCATACTTTTCAATCGTCATGGCTGGCATACGGGTCGCGTTGAACCAGTAATCTCCGCTATCCAACTTGAACGGCGTCAGGATGTATGTCCCGCTAGCGTTACAACTGCTGATATGTACCAAAACTGGCATCTTCAGCTTCATGGCTTGCATCTCGTGGCAAAGCTTCCCCCGTTCATTTTCCAAGACCCGCGCCTTTACCCTGAGCTTGCTCCTCTTGTTGTTTAGCTCCTCAATCTGACCGTCAATCATAGTAATTTGGCTCTCTAAATCCTCCCCTCGCAATTGCTTCATAACGTAATGACGTGCAACGTCACTCAACTTGTTCGTTACCTCTTTATTGCGCATTGAATTACTCCTTGTTGGTTGTTGTGGGTAAACGCCAGTTCCCCACTGCAAAAATTGATAAAACCTTCAACAATCTCCCCCGCTTGTCTCCTATCCCGTCTCCCCTATAATCAATCGCGCCAGTTCCCCACTGTGAACCAACCAAAAGGAGACGTTCACAATGGAGTTACAAAACGCATTCGAGCAGTTTATGAATGACAAACACTGGGCTAAGTTGACGCGGGTTAAATACCGCTCAAAGCTCGGGAAACTGATAGACAGGTATGGCAAAACAGAGGTGAGTGACATCACCCCGGCCATGCTCTTTGATTTGTTTGATGAGTGGGGGAAAACTCTGGCCGAGGCATCCTTAGCGGCGCAGAGAAGTTGTGTTGTAGCGTTGTTTAGCTACTGTGAAGGGCAAGGCTGGTGCGTAGACAATCCAGCCAAGCGGATAAAGCGATACCAGCAAAAGCCGGCCATTATCCAACTACCACCAGTAGGGGATGTAGAGGCCGTGCTGGCGATGTGCCGTACCTGGTCCACGTCTGACTGTGCCCAGCGGCGGCGTGATGCTTGCTTGGTATTTCTGGCGGCAACCAGTGCCAAGCGGCGTGGGGAGATCATGAACCTACGCCTATCAGCCACCAAACGTTCCCTAACGTGCCCCGTGGGGGAGGGCGTGTACGCCGTACCAACCACGGGGAAGACAGGCCCCACCACAATGATATACAATGAAGACGGAGCGGTTATGTTGCGCCACTGGCTCTCCATCAGGCCAGTTGTCCCCACCGATGCGCTTTGGATTACCGTCAGAGAAGACAGCAACCATTACGGCCAAGCCATAGGCCAGCGGGTGATGCAAGTCGCCCGAGAACGGTTATGCAAAGCCGCTGGCGTCCCCACCTTCACATACCAACAACTGAGACGACTAAAGGCGACGCAGGTTGGCCGTGAGTTTGGCGTGGACATTGCGGCCGAGGTGCTGGGGCATAGCCCAAGCTCTGGCTCGGCCGTGGTGAGGGACTATTATTACAACCCCAGCATTGAGATGAGTTACAAGGCTATCCGCGAGACAGCTATGTAAAATTCTCTCAAGGCTAAAACATGGGTTCGATTCCCATACGGGGCACACAGCAAAATCAAAGTAAAAGAAAAAGCCCCCTGCTGATTCAGCAGGGGGCTTTTTTGTTGCTTGTGAGAAATGGGTAAGGCCGTTGGTTGGTTAGTTTGGCTGGTTGCTTCGCTGGGTGAGCAAGATGCCCCCCGTGGCTACGGTCAAAAGCAGAAGCAGGATGAAAGGAGCCATGGCGATGCTACTGGGGCTGGCGGTGTCGAGATTTTGCATGGTCACGGCCAGTGGACCTGTGTTGAATGGTGAACCAGTATTTGTTTGTTGTCCATACCAATCACCTGACTGATTAGTAACAAGAAAACGGAAAGTCAATGTAGCATTAGGTGTGTCTGGGAAAGTACAAGTCCAAGAACTTGCACCAGACCCAGCTCCTCCACAAATGGCTGGCTCAAATACACTAAATGAACAAGCGATGATATTCCCATTCCAACTAGCATCTATAGTTGGGTTAGTGTTGTTGTTACCTGTTAGCGGCGTACCGTCGGTAGTGATTTGCGTGTATACAGTTTCACCAAAAGCTGTATCTGTGCAGACTGTTGTTGTATAGCCATTCCCCTGACCTAACCAAGTGGGCCCGTTAACGACGTTAATAAAAGTAGCAGCAAAAGTATTAGTTGCTATTAAAGATAACAACGCGGTTAAAGCGAAGGCTGTAAGGCCAAGTAAAAATTTGTTCTGTTTCATTTTCCTCTCTCCTTGGGTGTTGTGTTATTCAAGTGTCAGGATGGGGGATATCCCAGTAAACAAGGGGGTGGGTCACCGCTATCCAAAATTTAGTTGAACTGTCAACTAACCCCCTTCTGATTTTAGACAATTTGCACAAAAACTCAAGCAAAAAAGGTTATGGTTTGGTTATAAAAGAGCATGGTGCAGGGTGCAAGGGGCAATACTTCGCCCCTTTTCTTCCTTCTGCCCTCTTCCCTCATCCTTTCTTTATTCCCCCACGTTCACCTGCCCCAAAATAAACCTATCCCCCACCAAATTCCCCGCCCGGTCGTGCATATGCAGGCGACGCTGGCTCGTCATCTCATACAGCCCCACCTCGATAAAATAAGTCCCAGCAGGTAAATCAGCGGGAATGACCATGCGGTATGGATCCACGTACCGCTGACCGGGAAGCCACTTCGGGAACCAAAGATGGGTCGGCGCGGAGCCACCCAGCGGGGTGTAATCCAGCGAGAGCCATGGCCGATTGGCCTCATCAATCAGGTGCAGGAAAACGGTGTAGCTCTCCTCGGGATAATCCAGTACCTCCCACGTCAGCAGGATGTTTAGCACATCATTGCGCCGCGCCTCTAGGGGCGTGTCCCAGCCCGCGCCGTGGCGACGCACTCCTTGCCACACGCTGGCCGAGCGCAGGCCGACCCGTTGGCGATAGTTGGCGAGCAGGCCAGCGGTAGTGATGAGCCAATCGTTTTGCGCTTCGGTCACGCGCAGGGTGGGGAGGGTTAGATTGATGCCCGCGTCTGCGTTTTGGCTCAGGTTGTGCAGGCGCAGGGTGACGGGGTAGACGCCCGGCGCGAGGTCGTGCGGCAGGGCAAAGTCGAACCGTTCGACGATGATTTCGTTGGGTTGCCAGAGCGGGGTGATGAGATGGCTGTCGGTGGTGAAGGGGTAGCTGATGGGGCCGATTTGTAGCACGGGAGCGTAATAAGCGGTGGTGGTGACGGGCAGGCGCAGGGCGAGGGTGAGGGGGACAAAATCACCCGTCACGGCCGTGTCTACCACCTCATACCCCACCAGTTCTATTCCCTGCCCGACCCCTTCCGAGCCACCCACGGCCGTGAGTTCCGCTGGCAAAGAACTCTCCCCCGGCTCCACCACCTCCTCAAAACCCCCTGCCCGCGCCCGCAGACGGAACCCCGCCGCCACAATCTCGGGGCGATAGCTGTTCAAGAAGACGGGGCCACCGGGAAGCGTATTAAAGACGCTCGGCAACCACGGCTCGGCGGCCGAGACCAGTACGGGGCGCACATCCGCTTCGTCTGGCCAGCGGTTTTCCACCAGCCGCGCATATTCGAGCGGGGTGAATGCCTCCCAATTGTTGAGCAAAGTCACCCCCTCCCCGCGCCCCGCAAACTGGGTAAAAACGGCGTCGCTGTACGCTTGCGCCGCGTTGTATTCTCGCAGAGAGACGAGCCGATACGTCTCGGGCGCGTAAAAGATGGGCAGAAGGAGCAGGGCGCCCAGCACCAGCGAGACAAAGGGCACGGTAATGCCGGGGCGACTATCGAGCCACACGGCCGTGACCCACAGCCCCAGCCCCGCCAAAACCCCCACGACCAAATTCGGCCCCAATAAATAAGCCATAATGTCCTGCGCCCGCAGGCTGATGACAAACCCGTAGGTGGTCAGAAAAGCGAGCGTGTACAGCAGGGCAAAGGGGCGCGTCGCTTTGAGCGACCAGATGCCCCCCAGCCCGACTAAGGCCAGTACCAGCATCAGAAAAGCGTACTGTTGGAACAGAATGCTGAGGTAGGTGAGTTGACGCAGGGGCATTTCCGCCAGCGAAAAATAAGGCAAGCTTTCGGCCAAGCCTCGCGCCAAAACGTGGTCGAGGAAGCCGTTGAGCGTGTTCATGCTTTGTGGCCCCACGGCCGTGTGTGCCGCACTACGCCACGGATAATAAAGGAAGAGAGCCAGCCCCACCCCCGCCATGCCCAGCATTCCCAACCAGACCCGCCACTCCCGCCAAATCCCCGGCCGCATCCACAAAATAAAAAGCGCATACGCGGGAAAAGCAAACGCGGTCAGCGGATGATGCACGACGCCGAGACCTGTTGACAGGGAGAAAGTGAGTAAGAGAGCAAGGGAGTAAGAGAAACGCCCCGCCCTCTCTTCCTCGCCCCCTCTCTTCCTCTCTTGCTCAACCCCCCATAGGGTGAGGAGGCACAAATTCAGTGCCAAAAAGCCTGCCGTGATGAGGTGTGGATTGGCGTGAATGGCGTGTTGCCAAAAGTTTGCGCCTGTACTGATGACCACGGCCGTAAGCAATGCCCCCATCAGCGACAAATTGGGGCGTAATTCATATCCTACCCGCGCCGCCGTATGGGTTAGCAAAACGCGCACCGTGGTAAACAAGGCGGTGACGATGCCCGCCCCCACCAGCCCAGAGACCAGATGGGATCGCCACGCCACCGTGCCCACGGGGATAATCGTCTGGAACAATTTGTGCACCAGCGTCATAAAAGCGTAGCCCGGCGGATGGGCGATGCCCAGAACGTGCGCCACAAAGGTAAACTCGGTGGGGTCGCCCCACAGCGGGTATTGCGCCAGCGTGGTGACGTAGAGCAGAAGCGTCAGCAGAAAAACAGCGAGGGTGAGCGGACGGGTTAAGTCGCGGGCTGAGCCTGTCGAAGCCTTGGTTGGTTGGTTGGTTGGCTGGTTTGTTTGTTTGTTTGTGGGTTGGTTAGGGGGTGAGGATTTCGTCATAGATGGCTAGGGTCTCTTGCGCGGTTTTGCGCCAGCTAAAGCGTTGGCTCTGCACTAGGCCAAGCTGGCGTCTCTGCTGATATTCGTCAGGGTGGGTGAGCAGGTGTTGAATCACGGCCGTGATTTCGTTTACATCTGTCGGGTCAAAATAAGCGGCCGCATTCCCCCCAATCTCGGGAAAACTGCTGGCATAGCTGGCCGCCACCACCTGCCCCGCCGCCATATGCTCCAGCAAGGGCAGGCCAAACCCTTCATATAAACTGGGCTGGACGGCCAAACTAGCCGCGCCCAGCACGGCGGGCAAATCTTCGTCGGGAACCCAGCCCAAGGCGCGTACCACCTGCCCCAGCCGCTCCCGCTCAATCTGGGCAAAAAAGTCGTCATACAGCCACCCTTTCGCTCCTGCTAAAAGCAGATGCAGGTCGGGAAACTGTAGGCGCAGTCGCTGGAACGCTTCCAGCAGGCGGGGTAAATTTTTGCGCGGCTCAATGGTGCTGAGGTGGATGAGGAATTGGTCGGGCAGGTTGTATTTTTGACGCACGGCCGTGATTTCATCTGCCGTCGGTTCCCGAAAATGGTCGGCCGCCGCTTCGTGCACCACCACAATTTTAGCGGGGTCAATGTCATAATGGGTGATTAAATCCTGACGGGTATGCGCCGAAACGGCGATGATTTTGGTCGCCCGACGGCAATAGAGGGGCATCGCCCAGTTCAGATACCAGTAGTTGAGCTTTTTGTGGTACTCGGGGAACAGCTTAAAAATCAGATCGTGGACGGTCAGCACGGTCGGCACGCCGCGCAGGGGGAGAAGGAGATGTTCGGTGGCGTGGAAGAGTTCCGCTTGGGGCACAAGTCGGTTGAAGGGGATGTGGGTGAGTTGGCCGAACAACACGGCCGTGCGCCACGGTTTGTACCCATAGGGCACGGTGCGGCGCGGCAACCGGGCCAACGTCTCATCCAAGGCCAGATGCGTTTGGGAGACATCCCGCCCCAAATTATGAAACAGAGCGAACCGTTCTGGCTGTTCCTGCGCCAACGCCCGCGCCAAATTTTCCGCGTAACGTCCCAGCCCGGCGCGGGCGTGGACAGCGGCCGAAATATCGAGATAGATCATGGGGGGTAAGTATTCAGTGTCAGGTGTTTGGTGTCAAGGGTAATTAAAGTGCGAGGGGCGAGGTGCGGAGTGCGACGCGAACACCGTCGCCCATCGCACTTCGCACCTCGCACACAAAAAAACTTGACACCTGACACATCAGACCTATACTCTCCTTCATGACAAAAATTATCGATATTTCCCGCAGTTTGACCGCCAACACGGCCGTGTGGCCGGGTGACATTCCTTTCAGTCTGGAACAAGTTGCGCGCCGCGCCGACGGCGACAGCGTTAACGTGACCCGTCTCGACATGAGCAGTCACATGGCGACCCACATGGACGCCCCCTATCACTTTGCCGACGACGGCGCACGGGTCGAGCAGTTGGACTTGGCGCGTTACTGGGGTCTGGCCCAAGTCGTGACTGTCGCCAAAGAAAGCGGTCCCCTGACTCCCGCTGACTTTGCCCACGCCGACCTGACTCTGGCTCCGCGCCTGCTGGT
>JBGTIZ010000088.1:0-11263 GCA_041745395.1 Promineifilaceae bacterium (SeqCode)
TGAACAGCAGTCCGACCATCCTCGGTCAAACTACTTATCTCACAGCAACGGTCAATACTGGAAGCAATGTTGTCTACAGTTGGGATTTTGGCGATGGCAATAGCGGCAGTGGGGCAACCCCCAGCCATCTGTATGGCCTGACTGGCAGTTACACCGCCACCGTCACCGCCACCAATGGCAGTGGCACACAGATAGACACGACCCTTGTCACCATCAGTAACGACCCGCCCACGGCCGATGGCGGGAGCGACCAAACGGTCGCAACCAACCAAGCTGTCACCCTCGATGGCAGTGGCTCGACAGACAGCGACGGCCATCTGCCCCTGACTTACGGCTGGACACAAACAGGCGGGACAGTTGTCACCCTGAGTAGCGCAATCGCTATTTCACCCACCTTCACCTCGCCAGCGACACCGACGGTACTTACCTTCACCCTAACCGTTACCGATAGTTATGGCTTGCCCGGTACGCCAGATGTGGTGGTTATCACGGTCAATGATGCGGCGATTAGTGGACTCACGGCCGTGAACGACAGCCCCACCACCCTCGGTCAAACCACTTATCTCACAGCAACGGTCAATACTGGAAGCAATGTTGTCTACAGTTGGGATTTTGGCGATGGCAGTAACGGCAGTGGGGCAATCATCACCCATGCGTATGGGACGGCCGGCAGTTATACGGCCACGGTGACCGCCACCAATGGCAGTAGCACACAAGCCATCACGACGCTTGTCACCATCAGTAATAACCCACCCACGGCCGATGGCGGTGGCGACCAAACGGTCGAAACCAATCAAGCCGTCACCCTTGACGGCAGTGGCTCAACTGACGCCGACGGTCATCTGCCCCTCACCTATGGGTGGGCACAAACAGGCGGCCTAACAGTCACCCTGAGTAACGCCACCGCTATTTCCCCCACCTTCACCGCCCCCGCCAACGCGGCTATTCTGACGTTTGCCCTCATCGTCACCGATAGCACTGGCCTACCCAGCACGGCCGATGAGGTCACCATCACCGTTCAAGAACCGGGCTTGGCCGCGCAATTGACCGCCTCGCCCAGCAATGCCCGACCGGGTGACGTGGTCTGGTTTACCCTAGTGCTGACCAATACGGGCGATTTGACATTGGAGAATCTGGCGCAGGTGACGACCGTTGGCGGCAATTTCACCCTACCCACCAGCATCGACGCTGGCGCGAGCGCGTCTTTCACCTATAGCTATACGGTCTTGGCAACTGACTTGCCCGATCCGTTGACTAACGTGGTGACGGTAACGGCGCAAACGTCGTTGGGCGCAGATGTAACCGCGCTAGCGACCACGGCCGTGACCCTTGCCCCGCACACGGCCTTCCTGCCCATCCTCTTTAATCAACATTTCTCTGCGCCCGACTTGGTGGTGGCTGATGTAACCGTTGTCGCCAACGAAATAACGGTCATCATCACCAATGAAGGCAATGCCCCCGTCTATGATCCGTTCTGGGTGGATGTGTATCTCAATCCCAACCCCGTGCCCACGGCCGTTAACCAGACGTGGGATACATTAGATGTAGATGGCGGCTGGAGTTGGGGGGTGGAAGGCGTGGGGTTGCCTCTCTTGCCCGGCCAATCGCTCACCCTGACCATGGGTGATGTCTATTATGAGGTGGGCAATTTACCCCCCACGATAGCGACGGGCACGGCCGTGTATGTCCAAGTGGATGCGGCTAATGCCAATGTAACCGACGGCGCGATCCTGGAGTCGCACGAAATCGCAAACGATACCTACAACAATATTTTTGGGCCACTGTTGGCACCCTAATATGTAAGTGGAGATTCTAAATGATGTCTTTATCGAAACAGATTTTTGTCGCTTTTGTTATGGCTTTGTTGCTGGTTATGGCTACGACGGCGTTTATGCCAGCAACCATGGCGTCTGACCTGCCTCCCCGCCCCACGGCCGTGCCCACAATGGCCGTGCCGACCGCTGTCCCCCCCACGGTCGTTGCGCCCCTCTCCGGTGGCTTGATCCAATTGCAGTTGAGCACCACGGCAGACACGACAGAATTGTGGACGGCCGTTCAATGGCAAGATGCCAATAAAGATTGGCATACTGTCGAAGGGTGGCAAGGGGCGTTCTCCCCAGCCGGTGTGGTGACGTGGTGGGTCGCCTCTGCTGATTTTGGTACAGGCCCTTTCCACTGGCAACTATTGGAGGGGGAAGGTGGCTCTTTGCTGACGGTGAGTGAGGCGTTTTATTTGCCAGAAGGCAATGGGCAAGTGGTGGTGGTGACGGTGGAGAATTGATCGGTATATGACCACGGCCGTGGTTAAGCGTCGCCGCTCCCCCACGGCCTAGACCTTACGGCCTGGATATTGAACAGTTACCTTCAGGACTTACGCAGTTGCTTGGATATTTAGACCCCTCACCCAGCCCTCTCCCTCGAGGGAGAGGGCTGGGTGAGGGTTTTTTCGGTGTAACTGTGTAACTCCTGTTACCTACTCGTGTCTTAACACACATACCCGCCCAGAGATAACCAATGCCTAAACCTTTGTTTTCACTCCTCTACGCCGTTGCCTTGCCCTGCCTGCTCGCGCTAGCCTTGCTGGGTAGCCGGGCAACCCCCGCCCAGGCCGCCACCATCACCGTGGACGGCACAACCTGCACCCTCGCTGATGCCATCACGGCCGCCAACAGCGACACCCCCATAGGTGGCTGTCTGGCAGGTAGTATTGGGGCCGATGTGCTCGACCTAACGGCTAATATTACCCTCACCATGGCTTTGCCGGATATTGCCAGCGAGATCACCATCAACGGCAACAACCACACCATTGCCCGCGATACTGCCGCTGTGTCCGATTTTCGCATTTTGACAGTGGCGACGGTCGGCAACCTCACGCTCAATGAGGTGACCCTGACGGGGGGTGTCACACCAGATGATGGGGGGGGCGTGTTTGTTGATAGTGGCGGCACGGCCGTGTTAACCAACAGCACCGTCATCAGTAACACCGCTAACAGTGGCGGCGGCATTAGCACCTATCAAGGCACGTTCACCCTCACCAATAGCACCATCATCAGCAATTCGGCTACTGGTGGCGGCGGCGGCATCAGTCTCGTTACCATCAATAGCAACAGCACCAGTATCGCGATCCTCAATAACAGCACCGTCAGCCACAATACCGCCACCGCTCCCGACGGAGCAGGTGGCGGCATTGTGAACCTCAGCGCCGTTCTAATCAACAGCACCGTCACGCTCATCAATAGCACCATCATTAGCAACACATCCCCCAACGGAGGTGGCGGCATTGTGAACACCCTTGGCACAATCATACTTACCAACAGCACCATCAGCGGCAACACGACCGCCTTCGACGGGGGCGGCATCACAAACTACCAAGGCGTTTTGACCCTCGCCAATAGCACCGTCAGCGGCAACAACGCCGGACAGAACGGCGGTGTTTCAAGCCTTGCTGGCTCCGATGTGGCTGTTGGCTATTCTGGTCGTGGGACCACTGCTCTCCCTCTTTTCCGTTAGCGTGGCTATCATGGTCTCGTCCCGGGTTAATGATCCCCGCGTCGCGGAACAGCTTTCGGGGGCGGTGATCATCCCCATTATCCTGCTCCTGTTGGGACAATCGGTAGGCGTTATTTTATTAAGTCAGGAACTGGTGCTGGTGGCGGCCGTGGTGATGGTGGTGTTAGATGTGGGTATCGTTTATCTGGCGATCCAGACGTTTGAACGGGAGACGATTTTGACCCGCTGGAAATGAGGCTGGGTCGTTGCAACAGAGCCATCCCCCCTAAATTTTGCAAAAACACCAATTTGGCATACCCTTCTATAAAATGAAGAGGTTTAATATGTCACCCCTACCCACCGAAAAAGCACCCACCCTGTTGCCGGATACCATGAAAATTAAATTTTTGCTTTTGTTACTCACGGCCGTATTTCAAGCCTTGTTACCCCGAACACTTGGATAGTGAAAATTATGTTACCCAAAAAACTTGTGGCTCTCTTTGGTCTTGTCGTTCTACAACTGTTAATCAGCCAGCCACTGGCTCAAGGATTAGGGGTTGAATCTTATTTTTCGTGGGTTTGGTGGTATCCAGTTAATCGTGGTCAAACAGAAGGGCAACGCGTGGTTAATTGGTGGCAGAAAAGCCCAGATAATACATTTAACGCCTATTATCAAGGGCAATCGGTGTGGAATTACCCCCAAACTCCTCTTTATTTTCCAGAGTCTTACAATGGGAATTCCATTGACTATTATGTGAATTGGCAATGTGGCAAAGCGAGTGAAGACCCATTTTGTGAGGATTGGTTTGTTTATCGGGAGATTATGTCGCAAGGGGACGGGATAGGGGATGAGAGTTACTTGGAACATTGGGCGAGGGGCGGCCGTGGCTTACCTTCCAGCCAGCCCGTAACTGCTTGGGAAGTGTATTATAGACCTGAAGCATTTGCCGCTTGTGACAGTACAACTGTAGTGGCGACAGGTACAGCTTACTTACAAGACCCTGCTATCAAAACACCTTTTGTCATGCGGTTACCGTCTGAGGTGGGCATAGAATTTGTTAGTCCCGTTGTCTGTACGGTTATTTTTAATGGGTATGATTTGCAAGCAGAGCAAGTGGTGCACGGCCGCACCAGTCACTGGTTTGTCGTGAACCAAATCCTCGAGCAAATCGTCGATGAAAACAATGAAGTCATCATCAAGGCTCAAAATTTGTATTTCTCTGATCATCCTATTGGAGGGCAAGATTTTGACAGTTGGTGTGCGATTCGACAAGAGGAGAATTACTGCGTACTTGAAAACGGTATTTGGCGGTCTCAAGTTCGTGAAAAGGATGGCGTAGTAGGTAAATTATTTGCTTATGAAATTTATTGGATGCGTGAGGTTCCGCAGGCGAATCGATTAGCCAATGGCTTTGGTGCATTTCAATGGTGGACATGGGAGACCGATTATATTGAATACGATGATATTCAAGTGTGGCGAGTAGATACCTGCCAATCAGAGGGCGCACAAATCGTTTGTGAACCGCCTCATCATCTGAATCTCCCTCTCGTCATAGCCAATAACTAACCTATTTGCTGGAAATGTTGTTTGGTCGTCCCGTTTAGGCGTGAGACAACTGTGTACGGGGAAAACTGAATCATTATCGTTGTAACACCAGCACATAATGGTCGCCCCAGCCGCCGCTGAGGCGGGCGGTGCGGCTTTCCAGCCCATTAAGCCGCGCAAACAGGCGGGGCCAACGGCTGACCAGATGCGCCAGATAGCTGGGCGGGAGCCACAACCCCAAACTTTCCAGATGCACACAAGTAAACCACGGCGCAAAATCCCGCCTGAGCCGTCGCGCCGAGGGATACCAGATGGGGATAAGACTGTCGCCGATGCGGGCGGTGGCGGGGGGGCGCAGGCGACGCACGGCCGTGTGCCATTCCCCATGCGCCCCATACCACGCCATCTCCCACGGGCAATACGGCCCCATGGGAACCAACACCAGATAGCCGCCGGGGCGCACCCGTTCGGCGAGAACGGCCGCCAACGGCCGCCAATCCGCCAGCGTGTTGAGGCCGCCAAAATTACTCAACACCCCATCATAACAGCCGCTTAATTGCCCCACCTCTTGCAAGGCCAGTTGGCGGGGGGTGATGAGCTGGTTGAGGTTGGCTTGGATTGCTTTGGTGGCCGTGGCCTGCACCATCTCGGCCGCGCCATCGGTCGCCAACACGGCCACCCCTTGTTGCGCCAGCCAGACAGCATCCTCCCCCGTGCCGCAGGCCAGTTCCAGCACCGTGTGCCCTGCCCGAAAATAGGTAGCTAAGATGTGCCACACCCGCTGGCGGAGCAGTTGCCCCAGCGGGGTATGGGTAAACGCCGCGTCGTAATCGGCCGCGAACGCATCGAAGGCGGCGGGATTATGGAGGCTGTTACCAGCCATCGGTGGCGCGGGCGGTGGTTTCCCACCCACGGCCGCTTCCCACGGCCGTGTGCCCCTCCTCCCGTTCGTGTTGCGTGCGGCGCATCCCCCATTTGCCCCGCTGGGCGTTGAGCCATAATTTAGCCAGCCGCCACGGCTGACGTTGCCCCGTGTGCCACGCCTTGTGCAACTGCACTTCGCTGACCAGCCAGCGGGTGGCGTGGTCGTAAAATTGGCGGGAGAAACGGCCGCTCACCTGCAAGTCGCGGTCGGTGCGCTCGGCCCATGGCAGGGGCGAGGTCACGCGGTCGGCCACTTCGTCGTAATAGGCGGTGCCTTTGATGGGATAAGCGACGGTGGTGAGGAAGAGGTCGGGGTTGGCCTGCTTGAGATACTCGGCCGTGGCCTCGATGTCGGCCACCTCTTCCCCATCGTAGCCCAGCATGATAAACATACCCACTTCGATGCCCGCCTGTTGCAGGAGATGGCTCTTGGCGATTAAATCGGCCACTTCTGTTTTGCGCTTCATGCGCTCCAAAATGGGTTGGGAGCCGCTCTCGGAGCCGAGCCAGAGCCGCTCGCACCCCATTTCGGCAAGGGCGGTGATAATTTCGGGGGTGAGCCGGTCGGGGCGACTGATGCACTCGAAGGGAATCCGGATGTTGCGCCGCTTGAGTTCGGCCGCGTAGCTGAGGAACCAGCGGGGGACGATGGTCAGCACGTCGTCGGCGTACCACAGTTGGTCGGGCTGATAGGTCGCTTGAATCCACTCGACTTCATCGGCCACATCTTGCACGGTGCGACGGCGGTGGGTGTGGCCGAACACGGCGTGGCTACACCATGTGCAGGTGTAGGGGCAACCCCGCGCCGTGATGAGCGAGACGGAGCTACGGCCGTGGTGGGTTTTCCATGTTTCTAAATAGCGGGGCATCTCTATCGCTTCGCGGTCGGGCCAGGGCTGGGCGGAGAGGTCTTGTAAATAAGGGCGGGGGGGTGTTTGTACCAGTTGACCGTCGTCGTCGTTAAAGATGAGGCCTTGGATGGGGTGGAGTTGGGCACGGCCATGTTGGGCCAAATGGGGAATCAACTCCTCCAACGTCTGCTCCCCCTCCCCCACCACGATAATATCCGCCCCAAAGGCGAGATATTCCGCCGCATAATTGGCGGGTTCGGGGCCGCCCAAGATAACCGTCGCCCCCACTTCCTTGCCGATGGGAATCATGCGCAGGATGTTTTGCTTGGTCATCAAATTGACGTAGAGGGCGAGGATGGGCGGCCGTGTGTGGCGCACATGGGCGGCAAAATCGGCCAAAGTGTGGAAGGTGGCATCGAATAAATCCACGGCAAACCCTTTGGCTTTGAGATGGGAGGAGATATAAAGCAAGCCCAAAGTGGGATAAGGCTTCATAATCGCCTGTTCGTGTTCATCTTCGGCTATAAAATAGCCGTGGGCGACGAGAATATCCATGTCTGTGACCGTTCCTGTTATCATTGTAAACAATGCTTGCTCCCCACGCTTTTATCTTGGCTTGCCCATTATGCCACACTCCGTGGTTGCCTCCCTATGGCAATTCGCTGGTTTGCCCCGTTGATAAGCTGACGTTTACGTGCGAGGATGGGATTTGGCGTTTCTTGCTCCCTGAACGAGCGACGTATCTGCGCCAATTTATGGCGGAGTATGAGCAGGTGCGCCTCGCCGAGGGGTGGGGAAGCAGTGACCCAGCCTATTACCGCGCTTTGCCGTTTAAGGATTTGAGCGGCCGTTATCCCGCCATTTGGCACATTCGGGCGCAAAGCTACCGGGCTTTGCAGAAGCAGTTGCTGGGGCAACGCCCCGCGCCGCAACGCATTTTGGATCTCGGCGCGGGCAATGGCTGGTTGGCCTATCGGTTGGTGCAAGCGGGGCACGAGGTCACGGCCGTGGATTTAATGGTTAATCGCGTGGACGGGCTGGGCACGCATCCCTTTTATGGCTCGGTTTATTTGCCGCTACAGGCGGAGTTTGCCCACTTGCCACTGACCGATGGGCAGTTTGATTGGGTGATTTTTAACGGCTCGTTTCATTATGCGACGAGTTACGAGGAGACATTGGGGGAAGTTTTGCGGCTGTTGCGCCCCCACGGCCGTGTTCTGATCATGGACTCGCCGCTTTATAAAGATGGGGGGAGCGGAGAGAAGATGGTGCAGGAGCGGGAGGCGTTGTTTGCCGCCCAGCATGGCTTTCGGGGCAAGGCGTTGCCCCATGAGAACTTTCTGACGTATGAACGATTGGCGGAAATCACGGCCGTGTTGCCCCTGACGTGGCGCTTTATCCAGCCTTATTATGGGTGGCGCTGGATGCTACGGCCGTGGTGGGCGCGTCTGCGCGGCGGCCGTGAGCCAGCTACGTTTCAGTTGATTGTGGGGGAGTTGGGGGGGTAGGTGGAGGGAGGGGAGATAAATCAAACATCCGCTCTTGCCCCAAACGCTTATCGAGAGATACTGCTGATTGAGCCACGGCCATGCACTACAAAAATGTGGGAATTATTGATAGCGATATCACTAACGATAGGAGCTTGCCAGTGCCTATGTATAAGTGGTGTTCTCGTTATGAAGCCGTTACTAGCCTTGGATCTAACGGCATACCCTGGCCAGCCTAGGAAGCGAATAGTCCAGAATAGCCTGCCTGAATTGACGACTAAATGGTCTGCCCAGTTTTGAAACCTTGCGAGAGTTGCAACCGGACCTCCATCTTTAGGCATGTACATAATTGAATTGTCGTCGTCACCAAAAAAGTCTAGACCGTTAGACCAATAAACATAATTTTCAACAACAACTAACGCGGTTGCGCCTCCTAAATCTTCCTTCAAAACAGTGACTTGAGAACCAATTTTCAAACTTCGTTTTATTGATTTGTATCCGTGGTCACTTCTTCCTAACCAGTAAATGTATTTTTCATCAAGAGCAATGTCTTCTGCGCAATGTTCGCCTGAAGCTAATTTGATTATTTCACCACCGTCTTTATTAACTTTCATAATGGATTTTGTGTCGCCACATTGATTCCAGTAGACAAAATCGTCATCTACAACAATTTCCTTGCCAACGTCTGGATAGTTTGATCCGTGGGTGAGATAAGTAATGTCCCCGCCATTCTTGGAAACTTTCAATATCCCGTCAACATCTCGCCAATATACGTTTAAAGAGTCAACAACTATTCCTTCGTACGGAGATACATTGGTAGCAATCACTTGGGCATTGCTACCGTCCAGATTTGCACGTTGAATCGTACCAGAATACTTCTCATAGGTAGTAGGTGAGAAGTGGGAAAGTGTAGTTGTAGACCAATAAATATACGACTCGTCCGCTGCAACAGACAAGACTATATCAGGTGAGGAAACGATAATTTTGTGAGCAGTTGTGGCAGAGAAAAAATAACAGATCACAAATGTAGAATATAAGAATATAAAAACTTTGGGGTGTCTCGAAAACATAGGGTCTCCCATCATCTGAAATTTGAGAACGGTCTAAAGCAATTAGCAGTTGAATAGCGGCTGAACGATAACGCTGTTTGGCTAAAGCATTGCCTATTTCCAGCAAGACCGCCCGAGTTGTGACTAACGTGGCTCCTGTTTGTTCTAACATTTGGGCTAGAGAAACAGCTTGGGTATGACATTTATCTCTGGCTGACACCAAGGCAATAGCGTAGGAGGCATCAAGAAAATAGGACTCTGTCAATCCTCTTTATGTGTATCACCGTACAAATATTTGTCGAGGTTGGTTGACCAATCGGGTGGCCCCTCCAATTGCAAGGACATGGCAGTCGCTAAAAAGGAAGCCACTTCCTCATTCTCATTTAGAAGCGTTTCAATGGTGATTTTGACCCGCGTGTTTGGTTTTAGGGCAAGTGGCTCGACGGGTAGAAATGATTCGCCATCATAAATGGCATCTATGGTCATGAGCATAATCTTTCTCCGTGACTTGGGTTGCAAATGGCTTTATTCGGCAGGATGCTTACCTGATGCCCTTGCTGAGTATATTATACTACACGGCCGTGCTTGTACCTGAACGACAATCAGGCCAACAAACGGCGACTGGCCCAATGATAAACAAACAAAGTTAGCCATTTCATCACCAGCATCGCCACCACCGCGCCAATCAGCCCGATGCGGGGCAAGAGCCACAGATTGAGGGCGAAAGCCGTCCCGATACCGCCCACATTAACAAGCAAGACAGTGGTCTGTTTTTCCACTTTGTACAGGGCATAGATGATGGGCGAAAAATAAAAAATAGGCAAAGCGGCCAGCCCTCCCAACCAGAAAAAGAGGGGGGGCAGAAAAATGGCGTACAAATGGGTGAGCAAGAAAAAAAGGAAAAACATCGCCGCTGGCACGAGCAAACAGCCGAGGGCTAACAGGGAGCGCGCCACGCGCTGAATGGTGGCGTGGGGCAGGCGGTAGATGGTTTTGACAAAGGGGAGCAACATAAAGCCCGCTAAGGCTTGAATATAGAGCAAAAAGGTGGAAAAAACCTGATACGTACCGACTTCGGCGGGGGGAAAGTAAAGAGTCACAAGGTAGAGGTCGAGGCGTGACGCCAGCAGTCCGCCAAAACCGAGGAGGAAAAAGGGGAGGGCGAGTTGGAAGTAACGCCTATCAACACGGCCGTGTTTCCCACCCACCATCGCCCGATAGCGAAGCAATAAAAGAGCCGCTTTGCTGAGCATGGTGAGGGTAAATAGGCGCAGGAGCCACGCGGCGGTCATGCTTTTGCCAGTGTAGACCACGGCCGTGACCAACACCCCCAGCCCCGCCAACTCGACCCCCGCCGCCCAGAAAAAGTCCCGCCGATAGGTCACTAACACGGCACAGGATTGGTGCAAGACCAGCCCCAGAGCCAGCAAGATAAGCCACACGGCCGTGTGTGGATACAGCAGAGCGCACAGCACGGCTAACGGCACAAACAGCAGTAAGCGGGTTTGCAAACTACTTTGCCAAGCTTCCGCCAGATGGGCTGGATTACGGCTAAACGCCCGCAACAAATAAGCATCGTTGCCCCACCCCACCACATGCGCCGCCAATTGCACCAGAATAAGCCAAGCCACAAACTCCCCCCACACAGCGGCTGAGGTTTGCCGAATGACCAGCAACGACACCAGCGGCGTGAGGAGCATGGGCAGGAGGTTGTGGAGGGAGTTGGCTCCCACCAATTTGGCGCGTCGCTGTAATTTGTGTCTGTTTATTTTGGGCATAAACTGAGCATGGTTCAGAAATCCTTTCAAAGTTACCTTTACAGTTCTACACGTACACTTCTACACGTTCGCTTCGGCGTGGCCTGCGGCCACGCCTCACTCCCAAGAGGGTGTTTTTTTCGTTTGGGCGAATGCCCAA